>NZ_JBEOPU010000005.1:0-332553 GCF_040310405.1 Pseudomonas sp. E45-MNA-CIBAN-0222 | reverse complement strand
GCACTCATAGCTCAGCTGGATAGAGTACTCGGCTACGAACCGAGCGGTCGGAGGTTCGAATCCTCCTGAGTGCGCCACATTTCGAACGATTCACAGTGATGCGGATCGTTCAAGTAACCAGCGGTGATCTGGTCTACCAAGCGCTTACGCACTCATAGCTCAGCTGGATAGAGTACTCGGCTACGAACCGAGCGGTCGGAGGTTCGAATCCTCCTGAGTGCGCCAAACAAGAAAGGGCCTGCAGCGATGCAGGCCCTTTTTTCGTTTCCGCTACGCTAGCTAGCGCCTGCCCAGTACGCAGCCGTGCTCGTCGAAACTGACGGTGCGTACCTGCCCGCTGCTGTCGCGGAAACGCAGACGGTCTCGGCCGTTGCTGCTGGTGATGCTCTCCGGTTTACCCAGTGCGCTCTCAACATCACTTCGGGTCATTCCGGAGCGGATATTCCGGCCAATGATTGCGCTGCGGCGGTCGCTGCCGGTCACCTTGTTGCCGCAGCCATCATCTTTCTCCGCAACAATGGCCAGCTCATCGCTGCGCTTGCGCGTGGCTCTGCTCGCTGTAGGGGAGGCCATGGGGACTGCTTTCCCCGAGCTGGGCGTCGGGTTGCTTGCCCGCTGGCGTTGCTGACTTTGCTCTGCTGGGCAGCCCTGCTGACTGAAAGTAACGTGTCCCTGCTCGTCGACGCAGCGAAATACGTTTGCCGAAAATGCGGGATTTGCCAATAGCAGCAGGCTTGAACAAACAAATAGTGCTTTCATTCTTGTCCTCCGTGACTGAACAACTGCCTGCTCAGGCTACTCAATAAAACTGCTCGATCCATGCGTGTCTTGTCGCAGCGTGAAGACGTCGACAGATTGTCGGATCGGCTTTGGCCGGACGGGCTGCGATTTTCCCTGTGTGTGCTCTGCAAGTGGCTGTGATGGCGGCAGTTGAGCGCGTTTAGCTCGCCGGCGCGATGTTATGATTGCCAATCTGCCCCCGAGGGTTTGTGGAACAACCTTTCCTTATGGACTTACCCAGTAGTCGTTCACGTTTCCCGGTTACCGATCACGTACTGATTGATTGATTTCCCCTGGCGCGCTCCCGGCCGGGGGTGGAGTGCGCCATGACAGAAGTAGAAGCAAAAAAGCCACAAGAAACCCTGCAGGACCGTTTGGCGCAGGTGGTCGAACTGCTGCAACGCCATCATCGACTGGGTGAAGAAGACGGCCAGCAGGTGGTTCTGGGTGACAATGAAGACCAGAAGCTGATCCTCGTCGAGCTGCAGCGCAAGCTCGAAGAGCTACACCCTGCGGATGTCGCTCACATCCTCGAAGCATTGCCGCTTGATGAGCGCTTGACTGTCTGGCAGCTCGTTAAGGCTGACCGAGACGGCGACATCCTTCTTGAAGTATCCGACGCCGTTCGAGAAACGCTGATCGCCGACATGGACGATCACGAGCTGCTCGCTGCGGCCAAGGAGATGGACGCCGACGAGCTGGCCGACCTGGCGCCTGAGCTACCGCGCGACGTCGTTCACGAACTGATGGAAAGCCTCGATGCGCAGCAGCGCGAGCGGGTGCGCTCGGCGCTGTCCTATGAGGAGGATCAGGTCGGCGCCCTGATGGACTTCGAGATGGTGACCATTCGTGAGGATGTCAGTCTGGAGGTGGTACTGCGCTATCTTCGGCGCCTCAAAGAGCTACCTGGGCATACCGATAAGCTCTTTGTTGTCGATTATGACGGTGTTCTCAAGGGGGTCCTGCCGATCAAGCGCCTGCTGGTGAACGATCCGGACAAGCAGGTCGCGGAGGTTATGGCCAGTGATCCGGTGACATTTCATCCCGACGAAGATGCTTACGAGGCGGCTCAGGCTTTCGAGCGTTATGACTTGGTCTCTACGCCGGTTGTCGACAAGAGCGGCAAACTGATCGGCCGTCTGACCATTGATGAAATGGTCGACCTGATTCGCGAGGAGAGCGAGAGCGAAGTCCTCAATATGGCCGGTCTGCGTGAGGAGGAGGATATCTTTGCCTCGGTCTGGAAATCCGTCCGCAACCGCTGGGCCTGGCTGGCTGTAAATCTGGTCACCGCGTTCATTGCTTCACGGGTAATTGGCCTGTTCGATGGGTCGATCGAGAAGCTTGTAGCGCTGGCAGCCCTGATGCCAATTGTCGCAGGCATTGGCGGTAACTCGGGTAACCAGACCATCACCATGATCGTGCGCGCAATGGCGCTGGATCAGGTAGGGACCGGTAATACAGCCCGCCTGCTACGCAAGGAGGTCGGTGTGGGGCTGGTCAATGGCGTTGTGTGGGGCGGCGTCATTGGCGCTGTGGCCTGGTGGCTGTACGGCAGCTGGTCTCTGGGCCTGGTGATGACTACAGCGATGACCCTGAATCTTTTGCTGGCGGCCCTCATGGGAGTGCTGATTCCAATGACGCTGACGCGGCTGGGTCGCGATCCGGCATTAGGCGCAAGCGTAATGATCACCGCTATGACTGATAGCGGCGGTTTCTTCATTTTCCTTGGTTTAGCGACTATTTTTCTCCTGTAACGGCAGTTTTCGCGCCTTATTGGGGTTTGCCTTGTTTCGTTGTTTCGGGCTAAGGTTCGGCCGTTTCGCGTGTCGCGAAACGAGTCCGAACTAACGCAGCGAATAACAAGCGGCTTGAGCTGCTGACAAGGGAACCCCCGATGACCTCCAGCCAACTCCTGCTCGAAGGTGTCGAACTCATGCTATTCGGCATCGGTTCCGTCTTCGTTTTCCTTATTCTGTTGATCCTTTGCATTCGCCTGATGTCCTACCTGACCGGTCGCTTTGTTAGCGCGCCGATGCCTAGGGTAGTGGCTGCGCCCGCCACAAGCGTCGCGACAGATGCGGATACTCTTGCAGCCATCCAGGCCGCGATTCATCAACACCGCGCGCGACGCGGTTGACTCTGGAAAGGGAGTTCCTTCCATGACCATTGCTAAACAGCCGCTCGGCATAACCGATGTGGTGCTGCGTGATGCGCACCAATCCATCCTGGCCACCCGTGTCCGTCTGGAAGACATGTTGCCCATCGCAGGAAAACTCGACCAGGTAGGTTTCTGGTCGGTGGAGAGCTGGGGGGGCGCGACCTTCGATGCATGCATTCGCTATTTGGGGGAAGACCCCTGGGAGCGCATTCGCGAACTCAAGAAAGCGATGCCCAACACGCGCCAGCAGATGTTGCTGCGTGGTCAGAATCTGCTGGGCTATCGCCACTACGCGGATGACGTGGTGGAAAAATTCGTTGAGCGAGCGGCCGTCAATGGTGTGGATGTGTTCCGCGTGTTTGACGCGATGAACGATCCACGTAACCTCGAGACCGCGCTTCGTGCCGTCAAGCAGCAAGCCAAGCATGCGCAGGGCACTATCTCGTACACCACCAGTCCGGTGCACACGCTCGAAATGTGGGTCGATCTGGCCAAGCGTATCGAAGACATGGGTGCCGATTCGGTAGCGATCAAAGACATGGCCGGAATTCTCACGCCCTACATGGCGTTTGAGCTGGTGTCGAGATTGAAGAGTAGCCTCGCCATTCCGATCCATATGCAGTGTCATGCCACTGCTGGATTGTCTACGGCCGCGATCCTGAAAGCTGTCGAAGCCGGAATCGACAATGTGGATACCGCAATATCCTCCCTGTCGATGACCTATGGCCATTCGCCGACTGAGTCCGTGGTGGCGATTTTCCAGGGGACAGAGCGCGATACCGGTCTGGATCTGGAGTTGCTGGAAGAGATCGCGGCGTACTTCCGGGAGGTGCGCAAGAAGTACGCGAAGTTCGAGGGAACGCTGCGCGGGGTCGATTCCCGCATTCTCGTGGCTCAGGTGCCTGGTGGCATGCTGACCAATATGGAGGGCCAGCTGAAAGAGCAGGGCGCCCTGGACAAGTTCGACGACGTCTTAGCGGAAATCCCGCGTGTTCGTGAAGACCTTGGCTTCATCCCTCTCGTGACACCAACCTCGCAGATCGTGGGCACTCAAGCGGTAATCAATGTGCTGATGGGTGAGCGCTATAAGTCGATCACCAAGGAGACGGCAGGCGTGCTCAAGGGTGAGTATGGCGCGGCGCCTGCGCCATTCAATACGGAGCTGCAGGCGCGTGTGTTGGATGGTGCCGAGCTGATCACCTGCCGTCCTGCGGATCTGTTGCAGCCGGAAATGGATCGTCTGACCAGCGAGTTGAATGGAATTGCACAGGAGAAGGGTATCAAGCTGGCCGTAGACTCGATCGATGATGTGCTGACCTATGCATTGTTCCCTCAGATCGGTTTGAAGTTTCTCGAGAACCGCGGCAACGCAGCAGCATTCGAGCCGGCACCGAGCGGAAATGATTTTCCTGCGCGTGAAGCCGGGAAGCCGGAGGTATACACCGTCGAAGTCAACGGCAAGTCATTTGTCGTGCAGGTTTCCGATGGTGGTGACATCGAAGGTATCAAATCCCTGGGAGGCGATGCTGTAGCGCCTGTAGCAGCTGACGCAGGAGCGGCTGTGCCGGCCGGTGGAGAAACGCAAGCGGCGCCGTTGGCGGGCAACATCTTCAAGGTGCTGGTGCAGCCCGGGCAACTGGTTCAGGAAGGCGACCTTGTGATGATCCTCGAAGCCATGAAGATGGAGACCGAGATTCGCGCGTTCAAGGCCGGCACCGTCGCTTCGGTCAACGTCAAGGTTGGCGACGCGGTCTCGGTCGGCGACAGCCTGCTGAGCATCGCTTAAGGGGAGTTGCATGGAAAAGTTGCTCAAGCTGTGGCAGGGAACCGGGCTTTATCATCTGGAGCCGGGCCAGGCGTTGATGATTGTCATCTGCCTCGGGCTGATCTATCTGGCCATCCGCAAAGGGTTTGAGCCATTGCTGCTGATACCCATCGGTTTCGGCGGCATCCTGGCGAACATTCCAGTGGCCAACATGGCAGAAGGTGCGGGAATCCTGCATCTGTTCTATGAGGTAGGCCTGCCGACCAGTGTTTTCCCGCTTTTGATCTTCATGGGAGTTGGCGCAATGACGGACTTTGGTCCGATGCTCGCTAATCCCAAGACCCTGCTGCTCGGCGCAGCTGCCCAATTTGGCATCTTTGCCACATTGCTTGGTGCGCTGGCGCTCACCGCTGCAGGAATTCCGGGAATGGAGTTCACGCTGCGTGAAGCGGCTTCAATCGCCATCATTGGCGGTGCGGACGGTCCGACGTCGATTTTCGTGACGTCCAAGCTCGCACCGGAGCTGCTTGGCCCTATCGCCGTGGCGGCGTACTCCTACATGGCACTGGTGCCGCTAATCCAGCCGCCGATCATGCGGGCACTAACCACCAAGGAGGAGCGGGCAATCGTAATGACCCAGCTGCGTCATGTTGGTCAGATCGAAAAGATCGTCTTTCCACTGGTGCTCTGCCTTCTTGTGGGCATGCTGTTGCCTGATGCCGCGCCGCTGATAGGCATGTTTGCGTTTGGTAACCTGTTGCGTGAGTGTGGAGTAGTCGATCGACTGGCGGACACTTCGCGTAATGCCCTGATCAACATTGTCACCATCGCGTTGGGTTTGACGGTGGGTTCAAAGTTGTCAGCAGATGCTTTTCTGCAGATGAAAACCCTTGGGATTTTGGTGCTTGGTATGGTTGCCTTCTGTGGCGGTACCGCGGCTGGAATTATCATGGCCAAAGTTATGAACCGCTTCAGTCAGAACAAGATCAACCCGCTGATTGGGTCGGCAGGTGTCTCGGCAGTGCCCATGGCGGCCCGTGTCTCAAACAAGGTTGGTCTGGAGGCCAATCCGCAGAACTTCCTGCTGATGCACGCAATGGGGCCGAATGTGGCGGGGGTCATCGGATCCGCTGTAGCTGCAGGGGTACTCCTTAACTTTGTAGGCTAGCTATCGTATTGCGAGGCGCTGCTAACGGTGCGCCTGGCGCTCTCTGCCGCCGCAGTGGTCAATGGCCTCTGCGGCTTTTTTGCTCTGCGCTTGAGGCCTTTGATCAAACCGCTTTTTCCAGGCCAAGACCGACTCCCTCAAAAGAAATGCTAGGTGTACTTTGTGGGCTGTGGTTGTCGGCGAGGCGGTGGAGCAGGAAGAATCTACGGCGCGGGCCAACGCGCAAGGCGAGCTTGAGCAGAGCCGATTGAGTGCTGTTTGGAGGGGGCTGTAACAAAGCTGGCTATAGGCTTGTTAGCCAGCGATCTGGCGCTCTAAGGCGTCAGTAGAAGGTGGCTTAGGACCCTGTGGGCAGGGTCCTAGCGTGAGGATCAGCTATCCTCTTTTGCCAGCTCAGTGTCTTGCGCAATCAGTGCGATCAACGCGTTTTGCTGACGATGGGCAAGTTGGCGAAAGCGCTGAAGGAGCTCGCGTTCATGTAGCGACAGCTCCGGACTATCTAGGCGCATACTCAGATCATCATCCAGAGCGCCTTCCTGCAATAGGCTTTGCTCAAGTCTCGCGATGATCTCCGAGTTCATGCTGCGATGGTGGTTACGCGCCACTTCAGCGATGCGCTCGCGCATACCGTCGGGAAGTCGAACCACAAATTTGTCAGCCGTACGGCTGGAGTAAACTGCCTGTTTCATAGGGCGCATAATTAACCGGTAGTCAAGTGGGCGTGCTGGCGTATTGCCGGGGTAGTCACCGGTCTGACAACCACCAGTACCTACTGTTCCGCCCTCAAGAGAAAAATATGAGGACGGCTTGCTGGCGCCAATTGTACGACGATGCTGAAAATAGTAAAGATGCCGTGCTATCAAAGTGCCTTTACTGTGATGCAGTCCCTGATCAGGCCCGTTACTCCAGGAAGAAAAAGCTCTAGCGCAGCACCGGATCGAATTTTATCTTTCGTCCAACCATCATGCTGAACAGGAAGAACAGGCCGAAAATGACGACCCCTGCCTTGGAGATTGCGCTCAGCGTGTCGCTTTCATGCGGGCTGAGGAAGGCGCCGTATGCGCAAGCGGCGGTGAGTAAGAGCAAAGAAAATGCGATTCTCGACATGGGTATAACTCCTTTGCGGAACGATCCGCTATAAATCCGATCCTTAGAAGACCCAGCGCTGCGGTTGAGACAAAGTGCTGGTATCTGTTGTGCTAAGCGTAGTGGTGTGGACGTTCTGGACAGCGCTAGTGTGCTGGATCGTCAGCTGTGGTGATGGCTCGTACTGGAGTGATTGCGTTTCGGCCGAGGAGAACTGCAGTGCAGTCAATGCGGCAAACGCGAGTCCAGTGCTGAGGAGAGAAACCGGCTTGATCATGAGCGTGATCCTTCGCGTCACGTTAGGTTAGTTCTCATATTGCAGCTGTTGTGCCAACTTCTTTTTATAGATTATTCGTTTTAAATCAATAAGTTAGTGAGTCTAAGCTTGGCGAGTGGCTTGCGCTTTGCACGGATGCCCTTGGGCGACCGTGCAATTTGCAATGAGATGATTGCGCACTTATCCACTTAGCTATGGTCCCAGCGCCTGAAGCTAGGATGTAACATCGCCAGGCATGACAAACTCCCCGTGGCTCGTTAACATGCGCGCCGCGCAATAAGTCCCAGTAGCTCAATTGGATAGAGCATCCCCCTCCTAAGGGGAAGGTTGGTGGTTCGAACCCACTCTGGGACGCCACGCGGCTCGCGAACTGCGGCCGAGGTGGCCTTCTTCGGTGCTACACCCGTCTGCCGCCGAATATCCACGCTTCGGCAATCCCTTGCGTTGTCGAATCCCTAGAGACTCACAGTCTTCAGCTCGTGAGGGTCGTGCGGGCAGTCTGCTCTTGATTTCTCCAGGTCTTGCCCCCTGCGCGCGCCCAGCGCATGCATCGAATGCGGTGCGTTGCTGCACCTTTCGTTCGTCGCTCTTGGATGCTCGTACGAATCAGGCTTCTTTGGGAGGTCGATGCGGGCGGGCAGTTGGTTTCGCCCCGGCGCGGGCCGGTACTCGCGTTTTGTTTGTCGAATGCGCTACGGTGCAGGTCCGACAAATGTGTCCGGTTGGTGGGCCGATTGCCGTGAGTGCACATTACACGTCTCGTGAGGCGCTCCAGC
Organism: Pseudomonas sp. E45-MNA-CIBAN-0222; assembly: GCF_040310405.1. Classification (NCBI taxonomy): domain Bacteria; kingdom Pseudomonadati; phylum Pseudomonadota; class Gammaproteobacteria; order Pseudomonadales; family Pseudomonadaceae; genus Pseudomonas; species Pseudomonas sp. E45-MNA-CIBAN-0222. The sequence goes on along the minus strand of NZ_JBEOPU010000005.1, from coordinate 324,540 downwards.
TTCAGCTGCGGGCCCTGGGTCTCGTCGATCAAGGGCTTCTTGGCGACTTGTCCGATCTCGCAAGATTCCATGAAGTCCAGAAAGACGAGGTCATTATCAGGGCCGGGCAACTGCCTACCCAGTTTTACGTGGTGCTTAAAGGTCTAGTTCGCTACTACTACCTGTCCCCAAGCGGCAAGGAGTGGAACAAGGCCTTCTTCCATGAGGGGCGATTGATTGGCTCGCTCAGTTCATTTCTGAGGTGCCAGCCGTGCTCTTACACAATTGCAGCGCTGGAGCCTTGTTATTTGGCAGCCTTCCCGGTCAGCATTTTTCAGGCCGGGTGCAATGCGAACGCCCAGCTTCAGCAGCTGCTCAATCGTTATGTGCAGGACATCATGCTGCGTAATGAGCAGCGCGAGGCAGTGTTGCTTACATGTGACAGCGAGGCCCGCTATATGTGGCTGCTGGAACATCAGCAATGGCTGGTCACGCGCGTGCCGCAATATCACCTCGCCAGCTACCTAGGGATGGAGCCAGCTTCGCTATCCAGGCTGAAGCGTCGCGTGGGCGCGCTCATCCAGCGTTAGCTCTTCTAGCCGTAGATTCAGCCGCCTGAGTTGGTCCCTGCACCATTGTTCTTCGCCTGAGGGTATGTTCCATAACCTCACGACGAGCTCGCCTTTTTCGGTATGGCGGCTCTCGACTCCTATCTGCTCTATCCGCTCGCTCAGTAATTCGTGAAGCAGCAGCTCGGTGATGTTTTCCCGCAGTTTGGGCTTGAAGATTTTTCCAACGGCTGTAATCGGCAGTGCCTGAAGAATGATTACTTTCTTGGGGCAGGCGGCACGCTCTGCTATGTGCTCGGCAGCGTATTGTCGAAGCTCTTCGCACGTCGCTTCGGCTCCCGCGCGGAGCTGAACGTAAGCGACGGGTAGCTCGCCTGCATATTCGTCAGGCGCTCCAATGGCCGCGGCCATTCCAACGCTTGGATGCTGCTCCAGGCAGCTTTCGATCAATGCCGGATCGATGTTGTGGCCGCTACGGATGATGAGGTCTTTTGTGCGCCCGGTGATAAAGAGATTGCCTTCGGTGTCGATGTGTCCGAGGTCGCCGGTTCTTAGCCAGCCGTCGTTACTCACGGGTGATTTTTGGCCAAGGTAGCCTTGAAAGACCATGGGGCTGCGCACACAGACTTCACCGTCTTCGATACGCGCTTCAACAGGCGGCTTGATTTTGCCAACGCTACCCCAGACTGCGGGCCCGCTGAGATCGGGAAGTGCGATGACTCCGCTGCACTCGGTCATTCCATAAGCCTGGTAGAGCTCCTGTCCTGCTTTGGTGTGTGCAAGCTCGTGGAGCTTCAAGGGAACGGGGGCTCCGCCGGAAAGTAGGAACCTAAGAGTGCTGATGTCCGCGCCATTGGTCGGCGCGTCGAGCATCGCCGTCATGGAGGTGGGGATGCCGCTGCTGATCGTCACGCCTAGCCTCTCGACTAGATCCCAGTGGTACCGGATTACTTCGGGGTTCCGGAAGCCTGCAATCGTCGGAAGCACCAGTTCACCGCCAGCCCCCAAGATGGCAAGGCTGTTTACGATGGCTCCGGCTACGTGAAAAATGGGCAGCCCGTTAATCGCGATATCTGTCCCCGTCAGTTGCATGCTATCGATCACGGCAGCCGCGGCAGCTAACTGATTGGCGTGGGTATGACAGGCCAGTTTTGGCGTGCCGGTAGTTCCGCCCGTATGGTAATAGGCCGCAATATCTTCGGCGGTGGGTGCGCCTGTTTTACGTAAGGGCTCGTCGTCGTAGTGAAGAACTTCGGAGTCGTAGCCTGGCTCGTCGGTTGGACCATAAACCGAGATACAGGCTGGTCTACCTGGCAGGCGTTTGGCTACCCTGGCGGCTTTCTCCCAGAGTTCGGCTCCGTGACTTGGGCTCAGGGCAAAGATGATATCCGTCTGGGCTTTGGCCATCAGCTGGAATAGGGCTTCGTCACTCAACAGTGGATTGAGTGGATTGGCAATGCCGGCTGTTTCTGCCGCCCAGAGGAGTGTCTGGGCTTGCGGGATATTCGGGAGCAGCAGAGAAACGACAGGGTGTGATTTGCCTGTCAGGCTCCTGATCATATTCACGCTCCGATGAATACTCGACAGTAGCTGGCTGTGGGTCTGGCGGGCGGGGGGCTTGATGCCGTGGAGATCATCCACGAACGTTATTGCGGTTGATTCTGGTGCTCGCTCGGCAGAGGCAACGAGTAGTTCGTAGATGGTGCGGGGGCGATTGTTAGTCATTGTTATGCGCTTTTCAGGAACGAAGAACGCAGATAGTGGGCGGTGATCGTCGAGCGCTCATTAACATTTATCAACGGAGCGTCAATAGGTGCTAACTGGTGTCAGGCCAGTCGGCCTTGACCCGTTTACTCTATTCAGAGTGAGAGACCGGCAGGTTGGCTCAGCCGTCCGCGGTTATAGCCGTAGTGCCATTCGCAGTTCGGGGTGGGCAGCGTAATCGCAGGATTGGTTGCGCGGGGTTTGGGCGCAGCCGATGGGGCAGACTCTGGGCCTTCAGCGCTGAGCGTTGAAGGCCCTTTTCTGTATCAGCCGAATGGGCTTTCGTTATTCTCGCGGCGTGCATCGCGTTGAAGTTGATACACCAGTCGCTCGATCTGCCGCTGAGTGAGCCCGCTGAGGCGGTGGAAGCGTAGGCCGCACATCGAGGTGTTCATTTTTTCATCGATGACCAGATGGCGAAGTTCGACTTCGGTCTGGATGGCGCCTATAGGTAGTTTGGCAGAGAGCTCGTAAACCTGACCGGTCTGCAGGCTGCTCTGTAAGTCGCCTTTGATGCTCAGCTTGCATCCTGTAGCAGATATGTCGAGTAACCTGCCTTCGAGTGCCTTTCTTGTCGTTGTGCTGCTCAGTTGAGCCGCTACTTCGATCTCTTTGAGTTGAGCGCGGTATGCATTGCGCCGCTGGTGATAGGTCAGCGCCGCTGGCGTTGGTATCCAGTAGCAGCGTGCGCCGTTGATCTCGCCAACATGCACAGATTGGTCGCTGGTCCATGAGATTCGCGCGCCTTCATGGAAGCCCTCGATATGAAAGGGCTCGCCCTGCACGAGAAGACGCTCCCCGTCGTTGGGAATCAGTTCGTCGAGTGCGATCCAGCCGGTCTCCCGATTCATCTCGACCAAAAAGCTCTGGTAGCGCTGGCTGCGCTCGGCGAAGCGTAGGGTTAGCGGGATGTTGTTGTCCAGGAGGGGGCGTAGATTGGCGTAAATTTCGAGTGGAGCCGTCATCACCTTGGGAGGCTGCGGTCCTTCGTCGCCAAAAAATGAGCTAGACACGGTCCGGTGCTCTCCGGCGCATTGTTCTCACCATTGCGTTGCGTCCTTGTGCAGTCGTTCGTTCAGGCTTGGCTCAAAGGGCGCTGCTGCTTGGTTCTGGCTGCGCTGCCTCGATTGTCGTAGAGGCCGGGTGTGTCTTCCTTGCCCTGCAGGATATTCAGCATGCCGCCAAGCGCGCTCTGGTTGGCGCGGATAAGACGGCCGTTTCGCTCGTTGGCACTGCGGCAATGCTCAAGCTCGGCCTCCAGTAGCTGGGCCTGCTCAAGGATGGCTACACCGCTATCGGATTTGCTCGCTGCGGCTTCCAATCCCGTGCGGTCTGGAGTCAGATGCTGACTGATCAGCCACTGGCTGCGCTGCGCACCGTGCTGGCCAAGGAGAGCAAGCAGAGGTTGCTTCTTCGCCAGAATGGCTTCTAGGTCCGCCAGGTTGCGGTCACCCAGCGCCGCGAACTCTTGATCAATGAGCTCAAGGAGTTGGCGTGCTATGCCGATATCGTCGGTTAGCTGCTCAAGCAGGGCTGTATCGTGCATTTCGGGCTCTGGGCATGCTCGCGTGGGTGTTGGGTCCAGCCTCAGTGCTGCGTTTCGAATGCAAGCATTTTGGCTGCAACACGCTGACTGTCGACCTGATAGGAGCCATCAGCGATCGCCTTTTTCAACTCTGCAACACGCTCATGATTGACCGCCGGTTGGTCGTTCAGTTTGTCGGCAGCCTGCTGCAGACGCTGGGCTTCTGGGCTCAGTTGTACTGTGTCGTTGGTACTGGTGGTGCTTACGGTGCCGGGCTTGGGCGCCTCGCCAGCAGGTGTCTGCTGGGTGTTGCCGGCGCGCTCGTTGCCTTGCACGCCGTTGCGCCCGCTAGGGGCATTCATTGGGCTGTTGGGCCGATTGAAGTCGATGACCATGATGCAAACCTCGAAGGGATCAGGACGCTTGCCATGTGTTCGGCAACAATAAGCGAAACTTTAGCGCTTTTTTTAGAGGGGCACACGGGAAAACTGCATGGCCGGTTTGGTGACTACATTGCTACTTCAACTTGGCCAGGCCCAGTTACGCGCGCCCTGATTGTGCGGCCAGAGCGCTGGTTCTTCACGGGAATCTGCTTCCCAGGCGCGCCATCCGCCATTGCCTCGCCGGGCATGCGGACGCTGATCGAACCGCTTCTGGCGGTGATGACCACTTGATCGCCTCTGCGAACCACCTCTGCCATTTCCAGCTGATTCGGTGAGATCACCTGATCTGGCTGTATCGGCCGAGTCAGCTTGTTGCCCATCACCTCGTCTAGTCGCGTCAAATAGCCTTGGTTGAGAGCGGATATATCTCGCTCCGCGAGGCTAACGTCGCTGTCGCTGAGTATCGTATCGCGCAGAAGAGATTTGTTGGCGACGATCACTTCGCGATAGAGCTGGACTTGCGCAGGAACGAAAACCGACCAGGGGCTGCGGCCTTCGCAACTTACCCGCACCGTGACCCGTCCTATGGGAGGAGAGGTGTTGCTCAGTTTTGCACCCAGTGGCTGGTCGCATTGATTCAGGCGCAAACGAGGATCAAGGCGGCTGACATGAATCTCGTGCCGCGCATCAATTCCGCTTCGGCTCAAATAGTCGCTTACTTCGCGCTCAAGAAACTGCTTGGTCACGTCGATAAGCTGTTCAGGATGTGACATGGTTGATGCATGGGCGAGCTGTCCCATCGCGCAAAGCACGGGTAGCAGCACGTTTTTGCACAGCATCCGCCGGCTGCGCCAGGAAATAGTCATATGGACGTTCATGTCCGAACCAAAGCAAGGGGCGTGCCGCGTCTTTATTAGTCCGGCCCCGTTTATCTGCAAGCAGAGAGGAAGACTGGCATGGCCGGTGTACTGGATTCGGTTAACCAGCGTACCCAATTGGTAGGGCAAAACCGCCTGGAGCTACTGCTGTTTCGCCTAGATGGCGATCAGCTTTACGGCATCAACGTGTTCAAAGTGCGCGAAGTGCTGCAATGTCCTCGGCTGACTGTGATGCCAAAGTGCGGCAGGGTGGTTCGCGGCGTGGCGAGCATTCGGGGCAGTACGCTGCCTATTCTTGATCTGTCGCTTGCCACGGGCAAGTCGGCTCTGATGGACCTGGAAAATTCCTTCGCTGTGATCACCGAGTACAACAACAGGACGCTGGGTTTTCTGGTGAGCTCGGTAGAAAGAATCGTCAACCTGAACTGGGAGGCTATTCTGCCGCCACCCAAAGGTGCCGGGCGGGATCACTACTTGACGGCAGTTACTCATATCGACAACAAGCTGGTGGAAATCATCGATGTAGAGAAGGTGCTGGCCGAGGTAGCACCGACTTCGGAAGAGGTTTCACCGGGCGTGGTAGATGATGATACCCGTGCCAAGGCGCTGTCCTGCCGGGTATTGGTTGTTGATGATTCGTCAGTCGCGCGTAAGCAGATCACCCGCTGTCTGGAGAATCTTGGCATTGAGGTCGTCCAGTTGAATGATGGGCGAGATGCGCTCAACTATCTGCGGCGCATGGCCGATGAAGGCAAGAAGCCCGCAGAAGAATTTCTGATGATGATTTCCGATATTGAAATGCCGGAGATGGATGGCTATACCCTGACTACCGAGGTGCGGCACGACCCGCGTATGCAAGGTATGCATATACTCCTGCATACTTCTCTCTCCGGCGTGTTCAATCAGAACATGGTGAAGCGGGCGGGGGCGGACGATTTCCTCGCCAAGTTCCAGCCTGACGATCTCGCTGCTCGGGTGGCAGATCGAATCAGGCAGGCGGATGCAAACTGAGGCTAGTTCCTCTAACGATGGTGAGGCTTTATTGGTGTCAGTCGATCTGGATTTCGAGCAGTTCCGGGTATTTCTTGAAAAGACGTGCGGCATTCTGCTGGGCACTAATAAGCAGTATTTAGTGACCAGTCGTCTGAATAAGCTGATGGAGCAGCAGGGGCTTAAGACGCTTGGCGACTTGGTCAGGAAAATCCAGGCGCAGCCACGTAGTGGTCTGCGGGAGTTGGTCGTTGATGCGATGACTACCAACGAGACGCTTTGGTTTCGTGATACCTATCCGTTCGAAGTACTCAAAAGTCGGGTCCTGCCAGAGATGCTCAAAGCGGGATCCGGCCAGCGCTTGCGTATCTGGTCGGCCGCTTGTTCTTCTGGACAAGAGCCCTATTCGCTCTCAATGGCGATAGATGAGTTTGAACGCAGCAGTCCCAGTCAACCGAAGACCGGTGTGCAAATCGTAGCCACGGAGCTATCGGGAACAATGCTTGCCGCTTGCAAGGCGGCTGAATACGACAGTCTGGCCATTGCTCGTGGCCTTTCGGCAGAACGTTTGCAGCGTTATTTCGACGTGAAGGCCCCTGGACGATGGGCGGTAAAGGCGCCCATTCGTTCTAGAGTCGAGTTCAGGGTGCAGAATCTTCTCGACAGTTATGCCGGTTTAGGCAAGTTCGATATAGTTTTTTGTCGAAATGTGTTGATTTATTTTTCCGCCGACGTCAAGAAAGACATCCTCAAGCGTATTCATGCCACGTTGCGTCCAGGTGGCTATCTGTTCCTGGGCGCGTCAGAAGCGCTTAACGGGCTGCCGGAGTTGTACCAGATGGTGCAGTGCAGTCCAGGAATCATCTACAAGGCCAAGTGATCCGGCCGTCCCCCCGCGGCAGAAAACCGTCATGCAATATGACGGTTGCGGCAAAAAGGCGGTAAAGACTTGCCGCTTTTGACGCCTTCGGCCTCGCTGTATACCTCTTTTCCCTTGTAAATCAGTGCTTTGAAATCAATGGCACGGGCTTTGCTGTGAGTATGCGCAAGCAGACTTGTATCCGGCAGAGGGCCAGATCATGAGCATTAGTTTTGACAAGGCATTGGGTATTCACGAGAAGGCGCTTGGTTTCCGCTCGCAGCGTGCTGAAGTGCTGGCCAATAACATTGCAAACGCCGATACGCCGAACTACAAGGCTCGCGATCTGGATTTCAGTAGCGTGCTTGCCCAGCAGTCGGCCCGTAGTCAGGGCGGATTCGGTGTGGCGCTGACCAGTGACAAGCACATTGCGGCCGAGGGGATGGAAATAGCCGACGCATCGTTGCGCTTTCGTATGCCCGCGCACCCATCGCTTGACCAGAACACTGTCGATCTGCAGATCGAGCAATCCAATTACGCGAAGAACGCCGTTGACTTTCAGGCGAGCTTCACCCTGCTCAACAGCAAGTTCAGGGGGCTGATGAGCGCCCTGCGTGGCGAATAAAGGAGCCTTCCATGTCCCTTAGCAGCATATTCAACATTGCCGGCAGTGGCATGAGTGCCCAGAGCACCCGCCTGAACACTATTTCCAGCAACATCGCGAATGCGGAGACCGTTTCATCCAGCGTGGATCAGACCTACCGTGCCCGGCATCCGGTGTTCGCCACCGTCTTTCAGCATGCCAACGGCCAACCCGATCAGTCGCTGTTCGCTGGGCAGGATCAGGCGGGCGTCGGTGTCCAGGTGTTGGGCGTGGTTGAGGATCAAAGCGAGCTTCAAGCCCGTTATGAGCCCAATCACCCGGCTGCCGATGAGGCGGGCTACGTGTACTACCCGAATGTGAACGTGGTGGAAGAAATGGCCGACATGATCTCAGCCAGCCGCGCATTTCAAACGAATGCCGAGCTGATGAATACGGCCAAAACCATGTTGCAGAAAGTGCTGACACTGGGTCAGTGATTGATACGAGAACGCACTTATGAGCACAACAGGCGGCGTCGGCGGTACCAGTTCGATACTCGACCAGTATCAGTTTGGTGAGAGCCGAGAGGCCAAGGGAAACGACCTTGGCAAAAACGAATTCCTTGAGCTGCTGGTCGCCCAGCTGAACAACCAGAACCCTCTGGAGCCGCAAGAGAACGGCGAGTTCATCGGCCAGCTTGCGCAGTTCAGCACGGTCGAGGGCGTCGAGAAGCTGAACTCCAGCATGCAGACCATTCTGTCTGGCTATCAGTCATCGCAGGCGCTACAAGCGTCGTCACTGGTAGGCCGCAAGGTGATCGTGCCGACTGATAAAGCCGTGGTGGATACCAGTGAGACCTTCAAGGCCAGCATGGTTCTGCCAACGTCCAGTAGCAACGTGTTCGTCAATATCTACGACAGCTCCGGGGCGGCGGTTAGCCGGGTCAACATGGGGCAGCAGGAAGCCGGAAATATCTCCTTCATGTGGGACGGCAAGGATTCCAGCGGCAATGTGTTGCCGCCTGGCACATATCGCTTCGAGGCGCAGGCTACGTATCAAGGTGAGACCAAGGGGTTGTATACCTTGCTGCCTGCCAACGTCGACAGCGTCACCCTCGGTCAGAACGGCGGGGAGCTGATGCTCAATCTTGCCGGTATCGGCAGCATCGGACTTTCCCAGGTCCAGGTCATCGGACAATAACCGCCGGCACTCTCGGCAAAGGAGCGATTCAATGTCCTTCAATATCGGTCTTAGCGGCCTGCGTGCCGCAAGCAAGGACCTCAACATCACCGGCAACAACATTGCGAACGCCGGTACTGTAGGCTTCAAGCAGTCGCGTGCGGAGTTTTCCGACGTGTATGCGTCATCGGTGCTAGGTACGGGGAAGAACCCGCAGGGCAGCGGCGTATTGATGTCCAACGTTTCCCAGCAATTCAATCAGGGCAACATCAACTACACCCAAAATGCGCTGGACTTGGCCATTAACGGCAATGGCTTCTTTCAGGTCAGCAACAACGGTGCGGTCAGCTACACCCGGGCTGGCTACTTCGGCACTGATCGCAGCGGTTTCCTGGTCGACAACTTCGGCTACAAACTGCAAGGCTTTCCCGTCGACGGTAATGGAAATCTGCAGAATGGCGTGGTTGGTGACCTGCAAATTCAGACCACCAATCAGGAACCCAAAGCGACCACCAAGATCGATACGGCCTTTAATCTGAACTCGACGCAGAAGGCGCCTGCCACATGGCAAGCCACGTATGACTCCGAATATTCCACCTGGATCAGCAACCCGGCAAACGTAGCTGATGTTGCGGCTCCGACCAATGCGGAAATGGTGCAGGCCGCTGCTTATGCGGCGACCCAGGCCAGTGCTACGTTCAATCCGTCCGATCCGACGACCTATAACAATTCCACGTCGGTAAGAATCTACGATTCTCAGGGTAACGACCATGTCATGACGCAGTACTTCGTCAAGACCAGTGCGAACACCTGGGACATGAAGGTGCTTGTAGACGGTCGTAACCCGGCGGACCCTGCGCAGGAGCCACCGCAGCCTTACGTTATGGGGCTGGCGTTCAATGCGTCCGGCGCGCTGACCTCCGTGGACACTGGCGGCTCTGCGCTGTTCAGCGTTTCGCCCGACCTGAAGGTGACGCTGAACTCGGCCACGGGCAATCCCCCTACAGGCGGCTGGATTCCCGCCATTTCAAACGGCGCTACTCCCGCCACTTGGTCCGCTAACGGCGCTCTAGCCAACCCGGATGGCATTGTGCTCGATTTTTCGAAGTCGTCGCAGTACGCCAGCACCTTCGCCGTCAACAGTGTGAGCCAGGATGGTTACACGACTGGCGAGCTTGCAGGCTTGGAAATTGACGATAGCGGGGTAATTTTTGCGCGCTACACCAACGGCCAATCCAAGGTGCAGGGGCAGATCGTTCTGGCGAACTTCGCCAACGTGCAGGGCCTCACTCCTGTCGGCAAGACACAGTGGGTGCAATCGTTCGAATCCGGCGAGCCTGTCGTCGGCACGCCGGGGTCCGGCACGCTAGGCGCGCTGCAGGCTGGTGCGCTGGAAGACTCGAACGTCGAGCTGTCGGATCAACTGGTTAACCTGATCGTTGCCCAGCGTAATTATCAGGCCAACGCCAAGACCATCGAAACCGAAAGCGCGATCACGCAGACCATCATCAATCTGCGTTGATAGGGGTGGCAATGGAGCATTGCCGCTGACGGCAGTATTCCGCCGCTTCCGCAAGAGAAGGCCCGCCAGGGCCTTCTTCTTTTTCTGAAATTTCAATTAATTCAATGGCTTGCCTAGGGTGTCCGGTGCTGGCACGCGCCTTGCATTTTCTCTGATCAACAGAATCGCAAGTGTCAAACTCGCGTCTCGGAGAAGTCGATGGACAAGATGCTCTACGTGGCCATGACCGGTGCCAGCCAGAATGCGCGGGCCCAACAGGCCCATGCCAACAACCTGGCAAATATATCCACTACCGGCTTCCGCCGGGACTTCGAACAAGCGCGCTCGATGCAGGTATTCGGTGACAGCCATCCGGCTCGGGTCTACGCCATGTCGGAACGGCCTGGCACCGATTTTACTTCGGGCACGCTGCAGGAAACTGGTCGTGATCTGGATGTCGCCATCGAGGGTGAGGGCTGGATTGCTGTGCAGGCTCCTGATGGTAGCGAGGCGTATGTTCGCACCGGTAGCCTGAATATTGACGCGCTCGGAATGTTGCGCACGGCTCAAGGTATGCCTGTTATGGGTAACGGTGGGCCGATCGCGATTCCTCCGGAGGAGAAGATTGATGTCGGCCAGGACGGCACCATCAGTATCCGGGCTTTGGGCGAGAACCCGAATATCGTGGTTACGGTGGACCGAATCAAGATGGTCAATCCGGATCCACAGCAGTTGGAAAAGGGCACCGATGGCCTGATCCGCATGAAGGACGGTCAGGCCATTGAGCCGGACGCAAATGTACGAGTCGTTTCGGGCTTTCTTGAGGCAAGCAATGTGAATGCCGTAGCTGAAATGACTTCCATCCTGGCGCTGTCTCGCCAGTTCGAACTGCACGTAAAGATGATGCGCACCGCCGAAGATGATGCGGCTGCCATGGCGCGCGTACTGCAAATCAGCTAATAGCGTGGCGCCGGCGGCGCACGAGGAGAAAGCTCATGCTTCCAGCACTTTGGGTCAGCAAGACGGGATTGTCCGCTCAGGACATGAACCTGACGACCATTTCCAACAACCTGGCCAACGTTTCCACCACTGGCTTCAAGCGTGATCGGGCCGAGTTTCAGGACCTGCTGTATCAGATTCGTCGCCAACCTGGCGGCCAATCCAGCCAGGACAGCGAGCTGCCATCGGGCCTTCAGCTGGGTACCGGTGTACGGGTGACCGGCACCCAGAAGATATTCACCGCGGGCAGTTTGCAGACTACCGAGCAGCCGCTAGATATGGCTATCAACGGCCGCGGCTTTTTTCAGGTTCTGCTGCCTGATGGAACGGTTTCCTACTCTCGCGACGGCAGCTTCCACCTGAGCTCCGATGGTCAGTTGGTAACCTCAAACGGTTATGCGCTGGAGCCTGCCATCGTGGTTCCGCCGGAAACCCAGACATTTACGGTTGGCGAAGACGGCACGGTATCGGTGACGACGGTGGGCAATCCCCAGCCGCAGATCATCGGCAACCTCCAGACCGCAGACTTCATCAACCCGGCCGGTCTCCAGGCGATGGGAAACAACCTGTTCTTGGAAACCGCCGCCAGCGGTGCGCCACAGGTGAGCACGCCGGGGCTCAACGGGCTGGGCACGGTTCTTCAGAACACTCTGGAAAACTCCAACGTTAGCGTCGTCGAAGAGCTGGTGAACATGATCACTACTCAACGCGCCTACGAAATGAATTCCAAGGTGATTTCCACCGCCGATCAGATGCTGTCGTTCGTTACGCAACAGCTCTGATCGAGCGTTCGCCGTTGTATACGGGTACGCACAGCTTGTGCTGCTCGCAGTAGTTTCGATGGCCTGTCATGGCTTGAGGTGTTTATGAGCCGCACGTTGATTGTTGTCTCGCTGTCATCCGCCCTGGCGCTGGTCGGATGTGTTGCTCCTGCGCCGAAACCGAACGATCCGTACTACGCACCGGTGCTGCCGCGTACGCCGTTGCCGGCGGCGCAGAACAATGGCGCGATCTATCAGTCGGGCTTTGAAACATTCCTCTATGGTGATCGCAAGGCCTACCGAGTCGGCGACATCATCACCATTACCCTCAACGAGCGGACTCAGGCCAGCAAGAATGCATCGTCGAAGCTTTCGAAGGACAGCAGCGCCAGTATTGGCCTCGGCTCGCTGTTCGGTGGTGCGGTTTCGATGGCCAATCCTCTGACGGGAAACTCGATGAACCTGGGTGCCGAATACGACGCATCGCGGGATACGTCCGGGTCCGGCCAGGCCGGTCAGAGCAACAGCCTAACCGGTTCGATTACCGTGACCGTCTCCGAAGTACTGCCCAATGGCATCTTGGCCGTACGGGGTGAGAAGTGGATGACGCTCAATACCGGCGACGAACTGGTGCGCATTGCGGGCCTGGTTCGCGCAGACGATATCTCCACCGACAACACGGTTCCGTCCACCCGTATTGCCGATGCGCGAATCACCTATTCCGGAACCGGTGCCTTTGCCGATGCCAGCCAGCCTGGCTGGCTCGACCGATTCTTCATGAGCCCTATGTGGCCTTTCTGACCGGAGCTGATGCCATGTGGAAAAAAATGCTTCTGCTCACGGGTTTACTCACGCTTTGCGCTGGCGCCCAGGCTGAACGTTTGAAAGACGTTGCAACCATCCAGGGTGTACGGAGCAACCAGCTGATCGGCTATGGTTTGGTCGTAGGGCTAAATGGCAGTGGTGACCAGACCACTCAGACCCCGTTCACCGTGCAAACCTTCAACAACATGCTTGCTCAGTTCGGTATCAAGGTGCCGGCTGGTGGCAACATCCAGTTGAAGAACGTCGCGGCCGTGTCCATCCATGCCGAGCTGCCGCCGTTCGCCAAGCCGGGGCAGACCATCGATATCACGATCTCGTCCATCGGCAACGCCAAGAGCTTGCGTGGCGGCAGCCTGCTTATGGCGCCACTCAAGGGTATCGACGGTAACGTCTATGCGATCGCTCAGGGCAACCTGGTAGTGGGCGGCTTCGATGCAGGTGGTGCGGATGGCTCGAGGATCACCGTTAACTCACCGTCGGCGGGCCGCATTCCCGGTGGTGCGATGGTAGAGCGTCCGGTTCCGAGCGGTTTCAACCAGGGCAACACGCTGACGCTGAACCTCAATCGCCCGGATTTCACTACGGCTAAGAACATCGTCGATCAGATCAACGACTTGCTTGGCCCGGGCGTCGCGCAGGCGCTCGACGGCGGCTCGATCAGTGTGACCGCGCCGCTCGATCCGAGCCAGCGTGTGGATTACCTGTCGATTCTGGAAAACCTCGAAGTGGAGATCGGCCAGGCGGTAGCCAAGGTCATCATCAACTCGCGTACTGGCACTATCGTGATCGGCCAGAACGTGCGGGTTCAACCTGCTGCAGTGACCCACGGCAGCCTGACCGTAACCATTTCGGAAGACCCGCAGGTCAGCCAGCCCGAGCCGTTCTCGGATGGGCAGACGGTCGTCGTGCCCAACACCCGCGTCAAGGCCGAACAGGAAGCCAAGCCGATGTTCAAGTTCGGCCCGGGTACCACGCTGGATGAAATCGTTCGGGCGGTGAATCAGGTTGGTGCGGCGCCTAGCGATCTGATGGCCATTCTCGAAGCGTTGAAGCAAGCCGGCGCGCTGCAAGCCGACCTGATCGTGATTTAAGGGTAGCGATATGGAAAATCGACTCGGAAACGGTGGTCGCGGCCTCGATAGCGGCAGCTACACCGACCTCAATCGTCTCAACCAGCTCAAGGTCGGAAAAGATCGGGATGGGGAAGAGAACGTGCGCAAGGTTGCGCAGGAGTTCGAGTCGCTTTTTCTCAACGAAATGCTCAAGTCCATGCGGTCGGCCACCGAAGTTCTGGCCAAGGACAACCCGCTGAACAGCCAGGCGAGCAAGCAGTACCAGGAAATGTACGATCAGCAGTTGTCGGTCAGCTTGTCGAAAGAAGGCGGCGGCATCGGGTTGGCGGATGTCCTGGTGCGCCAGTTGAGCAAGCAGACCGAAACGGTTACGCGAAATAACCCCTTCGCGCAGGTGGCGCAGACCGAAGGTGCTGCCTGGCCGAGCAAGCCGACGGCCGCCGCCGAATCCACTCGAGATGATTCCCGGCTGCTGAATCAGCGTCGGTTGGCATTGCCAGGCAGATCGATCGAGCGGCAGGTGGCAGATGTTACGGCTACCGCCCAGACACCCGCCGCCGAAGGTGTGCAGCCATTGGTAAATGTCGACTGGAAGCCTGCTACGGCCTTCGTGCCGCCGAAGGACAAGCCGTTGACAGTCAATGGCGTGGAGAAGAGCGCACCGAATGCGCCGAGCAAGACGCGCTTCGCTTCCTCCGAAGAGTTCATCGCTCACATGCTGCCGATGGCCGAGAAGGCGGCGGAGCGCCTAGGTATCGAGCCGCGTTTCCTGGTCGCGCAGGCGGCGCTGGAAACCGGTTGGGGTAAATCCATGATCCGTCAGAAGGACGGCAGTAACAGTCACAACCTGTTCGGTATCAAGGCGACCGGCTGGAAAGGGGAGTCCGCCACCGTAATGACGACCGAATACGTCAATGGCAAAGCAACCCGTGAAAAGGCGGGCTTCCGTGCCTATGACTCGTTCGAGCAGAGCTTCGACGATTTCGTCAGCTTGCTGGAAAACAATGGACGCTATAAGACTGCTATTCAGGTTGCCAGTAACACCGGCGACTCGGAGCGCTTCGTCAAAGAGTTGCAGAAAGCCGGATACGCCACAGACCCGCAGTACGCCCGCAAGATCACTCAGATTGCGCGCAAGATGCAGACCTATCAGACCGTCGCCGATGCGAATTCGGTGCCCGCCATGCGGACCAGAGGCTAAATCATGGCTGACCTATTGAGCATTGGCCTTTCTGGCCTGGCTGCCAGCAAAACCCAGCTGTCTATCACCGGCCACAATATCACCAACGTCAACACGCCTGGTTATAGCCGCCAAGATGCGACCCAGGCCACCCGCTCGCCGCAGTTCAGCGGCGCCGGCTACATCGGTTCGGGTACATCGCTGGTCGACATTCGCCGAACCTATAGCGAGTTTCTTACCAGCCAGCTCCGTAGCAGCACTTCGCTGAACAGCGACGTTGAAGCCTACAAGAGCCAGATCGATCAGCTGGATTCACTGCTGGCAGGTACCACTACAGGTATCACCCCGTCGCTGCAGAAGTTCTTCTCTGCATTGCAGACCGCTGCCGAGGATCCGGCGAATATACCGGCGCGCCAACTGGTGCTGGCCGAGGCCGAGGGTCTGTCGCGGCGTTTCAATACCGTCTATGACCGTCTCTCCGAGCAGAACAACTTCACCAACAAGCAAATGTCTGCGGTCACCGACCAGGTCAATCGACTGGCTGGCAGCATCGGTAGCCTGAACAATGCGATCGCTATCGCAGCGGCGAACGGCAAACAGCCGAACGATCTGCTTGATGCCCGCGATGAAGCCGTACGCCAGTTGTCCGGCTATATTGGCGTTACCGTGGTTCCGCAGGACGACAGT
Organism: Pseudomonas sp. E45-MNA-CIBAN-0222; assembly: GCF_040310405.1. Taxonomy (NCBI): domain Bacteria; kingdom Pseudomonadati; phylum Pseudomonadota; class Gammaproteobacteria; order Pseudomonadales; family Pseudomonadaceae; genus Pseudomonas; species Pseudomonas sp. E45-MNA-CIBAN-0222. The sequence continues at coordinate 308,805 of NZ_JBEOPU010000005.1, read as the reverse complement.
AGCTTCAACATTTTCATAGGCAGTGGCCAGCCCCTGGTAGTGGGCAGCACGGTGGCACAGCTCGAAGTGGTGCCAGGGCAGGGCGATCCCAACCGTCACGAAGTGCAGTTCATTAGCGGCGGTTCGCGGCAGGGCATTACCTCGCAAATATCCGGTGGTGAGCTGGGCGGATTGATCCGCTATCGCGAGGAAGTGCTGGACTCCACCATGAACTCGTTGGGCCGGCTGGCGCTTGCCGTCAGTGATCAGGTCAACACTCAATTGGGGCAGGGGTTGGATCTGAAGGGCCAGGTCGGCTCAGCGCTATTTGGCGATTACAACGATCCGGCCCTGGCCAAGCTGCGCGTCAACGCGTTCGCCGGCAACAGCAATGCGCAGCCAGTACTGAACATTACTGATACCAGCGTCCTCACCACCAGCGACTACCTGATGGAATACGACGGTGGCGGATATAAAGTCCGTCGCCTGAGCGACAATCAGCTGATGACCGTAGCGGAAAATCCGTCCGGCACGCTGTCGATCACTGACAAGAATGGCCGCGACCAAGGGTTCCAGGTCGTGCTCGGCACCCCCGCACCGGCTGCGGGGGACAAGTTCACATTGCAGCCTACTCGGCGCGGTGCATCCGATATCAAAACGACGTTGGATCAGGCCGATCAGTTAGCGTTTGCCGCGCCTGTGCGGGCGGAAAGCAATTTGCAGAACGCCGGCACTGGCGCGATTGGTCAGCCGGACATGATCTCGGGGCCTTCACCGATTAGCATTCCCGCGTTGCAGGGGGTGTTTGGCAGCAGTGGAGCGACGCTCACTTTTACCGACCCCGGAACCGTTACGATTACCGGCGGTACTGCTCAATTTCGCAACGTTGATAGCAGTACGAGCCCACCGACGGTTACTTACTCTTCGACCGCGACCATCCAGCCAGGACAAAAAAATTCGTTGGTAGTGGGTGATGCCAACCACCAGTTCGAGTTTTCTTTGAGCGGTACGCCTAAAGACGGCGACAGGTTCTCAATGGCGTTCAACCAGGGCGGTGTCTCGGATAACCGCAACGCATTGAAGCTGGTGGACTTGCAGACGAAGCAAACCGTTGGCGTGGATGCGGCTGTGAATGGTTCGGGTTTCAGTTTTACCGATGGTTATGGCGAGCTGGTCGAACGCGTCGGTACGCTGACCGCACAGGCAAGGATGGATAGCGATGCGACCGGCTCGATTCTGAAGCAGGCTACTGATAATCGTGATTCGTTATCGGCAGTCAACCTGGATGAGGAAGCGGCCAACCTGATCAAGTTCGAGCAGTACTACAACGCTTCGGCTCAGATCATTCAAGTTGCCCGCTCTTTGTTCGATACATTGATCAGCACCTTCAGGTAACAGGCCCGACCTATGCGCATTTCTACCGTGCAAGCATTCAATAACGGCGTCGCCGGGTTGCAGCGCAACTATGCCAACGCGACCCGTACCCAGGAGCAGATCAGCACTGGCAACCGGATTCTCACGCCTGCCGATGATCCGGTTGCTTCGGTGCGTCTGCTGCAGCTTGAGCAGCAGCAGAATGTGCTTACTCAGTACAACTCCAACCTGACTGCCGCGAAAAACAGCCTCACCCAGGAAGAAGTTACGCTCAACTCGGTGAATACCGTGTTGCAGCGGGTGCGCGAGCTGGCCGTTCAGGCGGGTAACGGGGCTTTGAGTGCAGAGGACCGCAAGTCGATCGCATCTGAGTTGACCGTACGCGAGGATGAGCTGCTTTCGCTGATGAATACTCGCAACGCTCGAGGTGAATACCTGTTCTCCGGCTTCCAGGGCAAGACGCAACCGTTCGTGCGCGCAGGAGATGGTAGCTACAGCTATCAGGGTGACGAAGGGCAGCGCAAGCTACAGATCGCCAGCTCGCTGAACATCGCCATCAGTGATAGCGGCAAGTCTATATTTGAAAACGTGACTAACGCGGGGCGCTACCAGAGCACGCTGGATACAACGGGGCAGCCGGGTTCGACGCTGAGTGTTTCGCCACCGCTAGTTCAGGATGAAGTTGCTATCAGCGGCAATCCAGCGTTCCCAGCAGCAGGGGTAGGGGTACGCTTCACTTCTGAGACCCAGTACGTGGTTTACGATCTGGCCGCCCCTCCGGATTTCAATAATCCTCCAATCGACGACAGTCTTGTCTTGGCTTCCGGTGCGGTCGACCAGAATGACAAAACCACCGAGAAGCTGGTGTTTCGGGGTGTCGTCATTCAATTCGATGGCGTTCCCGCAGGGGGCGAGACGGTTGAGATTCAGCTGGATTCGGATGCACAGAAACAGGGCATTCTGGGGACGATATCCAACCTACGTATGGCTCTGGAAGATCCAGCATCCAGTAATGCCAATATTCGGGACGCGGTTGCGGTTGGGCTTTCCAATCTGGATCACGGCATGATCAGCGTGGATTCGGCTCGGGGTAATATCGGCGCCAGGCTCAACGTGATCGAGAGCACCCAGACCGACAATGAAGACGTGACCCTGGTGAATAAATCCGTCCAGGCCGAGCTTCGTGAGCTGGACTACGCGGAGGCTCTGTCGAGATTGTCGTTTCAGACGGTCATACTCGAGGCGGCGCAGCAGAGTTACGTCAAAATTAGCGGGTTGAATCTGTTCAACGCCATGCGCTGAAGATCTTGACGAGGTTCGCAAAAAGACCACCTCGTTTTGACTTTGCCCCGCAGGTAGCTAGATTGGCTGACGCGGAGCAGGAAGTCCCGCACGACGTACTTTACGACCTCATAAGGACATGACCATGCGCAAAGCTCTACTTGCCGCTGCGGCTTTTGCCGTGTTTTCCAGCGTATCCTTCGGCGCCTATGCCGCTCCTCAGGCCCAACCTGCACCAGCAACCACTGTTGCCGTAGCTCAGGCGTCTGTGAATCTAAACACCGCCGACGCCCAGACGCTATCTCGCGAGCTGCGAGGCATCGGCGCAACGAAGGCCAAGGCCATCGTTGACTATCGGGAGGAGCATGGCCCGTTCAGCTCGGTAGATGAATTGCTCGAAGTGAATGGCATTGGCTCGGCAACGCTGGAAAAAATCCGCAATCAACTCAGCCTTCAGTAACGCTGCACCGAGGCCGATCGCAATGATCGGCCTCTTGTTTCAAAGATCGCCCGCTTTGCTCCCCTATCTGCTGTGATTGCTGTCGATGAGGGCGAACGCCCAGTGCTGCCACCAGTCGAAGTGCTTGTAAAGCCATTGACAATCCACGGTTATGCACATTCGGAATAGCGCGTCTCTCGTTTTTATCTCCCGCCGCTGCTTGATTTTACAGAGCTCGTAAGTTGTTGATTTTTAATGCTTTGGGTCGCTGGATAAAAAAACACCGATCTGTTCAGCAGCCCCGTAGATAGGGCATTAGCGGCAGTCATCCATAAACTGTTCACAAGGTTATCCACAGGATCGGTGGATAACGTTCTCAATGTCAGTGATGACGCAGGTTGGAGGCATGAGATGAAGGCACCCTGGAGTTTCCTTAGATATCTTCCAATCGCGCAGCGTCTTATCAAGCGTGGAAAAATTCCCGCGCTTCTGCTCGCCGTGGCGCGTAAATCTTCGTCCAAGCGCGGACTGCTTAAGGGGCTGAGGGAGGATCTGAGTCTCTTGCAAGCACTTTGCGTAGCTTGGTGGCGTGGAGAGTATCGCGCGATCAACCCGCAGGCACTGGTCGCAGTGGTCGCCGGCTTGCTCTACTTTCTTTCGCCCATAGACGCCATTCCGGACTGGATACCAGGCCTCGGCTTTGTCGATGATCTTGCTGTATTGGGCTGGGTTATGCGCAAGTGGTCGGGCGAGCTGGATGCTTTCAGAGCATGGAAAATGGCCCAGACGGCAGAGCGCCAGGCGGGTCTGCAACAGTTGCCTGATCTGAATGAACCCAAGGCTCCAAGCAAGCCAGTCTGATGCCTGGCTAGAGCCGGTAAAGAGTCCGTTGGTCGATACCTGGCGCACATTTGCGGCGTTGATCTCGATTCGTTCTTGCATGCGGCAGGTTGGTAGCTTCAACCAGCCGCTCGGGCTGTTAAGATCCCGCTTCTGATCGATCAACGACGCCAGGGGGAAACGGATGAATGTTCAGGTCATCATGCGTGACGGCGCACCGGAGTACGCCGTACTGCCATGGGACGAGTATCAGGCGCTCCTGAATGCAGTCGGTGTGCGCTCGCCTGCTGCATCCGCTGCTGCTTCTGAAGACCAGCCCAGGCCACCTCTAAGCGGGTTGTCTGCGCTGCGCGATGCCAAGGGTCTTAGCCAGGAAGCCCTGGCACGCCTGGTCGGAATCAGTCCTGCATATCTCGGATTGATCGAGACGGGCGAGCGTGAGCCGGATGCCGCTATCCGCCGCGCTCTGGCTCGTGCGATGGACATTTCCGGATGGGAGGATGACGTTTGAGCAAACAGGCGGCGATATCCATTAGCCGTCAGCATTGGCAGGCATTGATCAGCGAGCTGGATCACGCGCGTCGGCAGCGACATCTGGTGACCTATCGCGCACTGGTCGAGCGCCTGCAGCTGCCCACACCTGCGATGCAAACTCTTACTGCGGCGCTGGAACACCTCGCCGCATTGGATGCCCGTTCGGAGCGTCCGTTACGCAGCGCGCTGGTTATCAGTCAAGGCGCCAGCCGCCTGCCACGTATTGGCTTTTTCGAGTGCGCCTCGCGTCTCGGGCGTTTCAGCGGACCAGCAGATGGTGCTGCGGCGGCGTCCTGGCATGCTGGAGAAGTAGCGCGGGTATTCGAGTTCGATTATCCGGAGGAACCCTGATGCTGGGGAGGCTACGTGCGCGGCTAGGCTATGTCGCTGCCCGCAAGTTGATGATGTCCCACCACGCTGTCCAGCAGCCCAAGCTCTGGCGTTGGATGGAGGGGCAGTTTGCACGCATGGCAGCTCTCGGGGACGTGTCAGCACAGAGCTTCTACGGCCACATTCTGTATTTTCGCGGCCGTGGTTATGGTGCCAAGCAGGAAGGCGTCCGGCTCCTGCGGCTGGCGGCCACTGCAGGTGACATGAAGGCGGCTTACCAGATGGGTGTCGTCAGCCTGAGCGAAGACGCATCGCATGGGCCTGACGGCGGCGAAGCCGCCCGCTGGTGGACGAAGGCAGCTGAAGCTGGGCACCCTCTGGCTGCTGTCAGGCTCGAGCAGCTTTACCGCGCTGGCGGCCATGGTCTAGCTGCTGACGTCCAGCAGGCAGACCGCTACAAGGCGAAGGCGGCGCAGCTGGGGTTATGACTGGCCTTTAAAGGGTCGCCTGCATCAATGACATGAAAGCTGGGGCCGTTAATCTGCTTCGCGTAGCGTTTAGCCTCCGAGGCCATAGCGGCCAGCCTGCCCGCATCTAGTCGATCAGTGTGCTCCGGGCGCACATTCACTACACCTACGGATAGCGACAGCAATGCGTAGCGCTGCTCACAGCCGTCACGGCTGGAGGAAATGAAACACTCGGCGTCGAGATGCTCTTGCTGGTAGAACATCCTGCTACGAAACATGAAATCACGCTGCAGCTGCTCGATACCTTGCTTCCAATCACGGCCGCTCAGCACCAGCATGAAGTCGTCGCCGCCGATATGGCCTACGAAATCCACCTGTGGATCTATCCGTTCGTTCAGGCATTGGGCCAAACACAGCAGCACCTCGTCACCCTTCGCGTAGCCGTACAGGTCATTGAATGGCTTGAAGTTGTCGATGTCCACATAACAGACCGACGCTTGCCGTCGTTGCAGCAACAGTCGTGTCAGACATTGCTGGATCGGCACGTTTCCCGGTAGCAATGTCAGTGGATTGGCGTGGCGCGCTTGCTGGATCTTCAGTTCAGTGATCAGTCTCAATACGTCGATTACACGGCCAAGACCATGGTAGCGCCCGGCGAGAGTGATGACGAAGTCCTCTTCGATTCGCTGGCGAGCACGACTGGTGAGCAGCCGGCTAACTTGTTGTAAAGACTGGTCGAGACCGACGGCGAGGAAGTCCTTGCTCATGAGTCGGCTGAGAGGTTTGCGCGCTAGCAGATCTGTGGCGAAGGGCTTCAGTAGCGCGTCGGAGATCAGGCCGCGGTGGACGATGCCTACTGGCCTGGCGTCGGCGTCCAGCACTGCAATGGAGTTCAGGTTGGGCTGCCTACGAAACGCATCGAGCGCCTCGGCAACCGGCCGGTCTGCGGACATGGCTGGTTGCTGCATTAGCAGAGCGGACAGATTCACGGAGTCCTCGCCGAAACCGGTCTGCTGTGCTTCAGGCGAAGGCAATACCTCTTCGATATCTTGCATTGGTAGTTCCTGGGGGCGCCCGAGCAGGTAGCCCTGGACCAGATCAATGCCCATGCTGGCCAACACCGCCAGCTCTTCGCGTAGTTCGATGCCTTCGGCGATAACTTGGGTACGAGAGGCGCGAGCGATCTTCAGGATGGATTCGACGAACTCGCGTTTGACCGGATCTAGATGGATGCCATCGATGAAATAGCGATCGATTTTCACGTAATCCGGGCGCAGTTCGGACCACAGGCGCAGGCTGGAATAGCCTGCGCCCAGATCATCCAGGGCGATGCTAAAGCCCATCGAGCGGTAGTGATGAAGCGCCTTGTCCAGCAGTTCAAGGTCATCGGCAGGCGCCTGCTCGGTCAGTTCGATAACCACCTTATCGGGAGAAATTCCGAAGGTGCGGAGCAGCTCAAGCGTTCGTCCAGGTTTGTGTGTTGCGTCAAGCAACGTTTCCGGGGAAGCATTGAGAAAGAGTTTGCCGCGCAGGGCTATCTGGCTATAGCGACGACATGCAGTTTCCCTGCAGCTCATCTCAAGTTCATTGAGGCGGCCTGCGTGGCGGGCCGTGGTGAGCAGGTTGATTGGGGAATGCAATGGGCCGTTGGATGGGCCGCGGCTGAGAGCCTCGTAACCGAGAATGCGACGTTGCGAGAGTGAAACAATGGGTTGGAAAAGCGTTGTGATGTCTCCGTGAGCAAGGATATGTCCCAGCGTGCTCAACTGCTCGGTGACTGTCATGGGGTTCTCTGGGCGTGAAAGAAAAAGGGCCACGAGTGTGGCCCTTTATTTCACGACGTCATGATGTCATTTTGATGACATTGGTGCGGTGCTTAGGTCAGTGTTTGGCCATGGCCGAGCTCAGGCCGAGATAGTCCAACAGGATCCGGCCGCTCTCGGAGAGATAGGCATCGTCTTCCGGTTTAGGCTTTTCTGTTTCTTTGTGAGGCGTGGTTTCGTCCTCCTTCTCCAGCTTAGCCAGCGGCTGCTCGCCCTTGGCCAGGCGCAAGGCGTTCTCCAAGGCAAGCTGGCGCTTCTCAATGTCGGCCTGTTGCGCGCGGCGCTTTGCTTCATTGAGGCTGACAGTCGTCTCGTGCATCAGCTCCTGAGCCAAGGCCAGACGATCACGCGTGAACACGAAGTCCGGGTTCTCTCCGGTGCGTGCTTCATGACGAGCCTTGAGTTCAGCAAGGAATGGCTTGAACGGATTCATATCCGGGTTGATCGCGGCTTTGATGCTATCCCAGGGCAGGGCTTCCGGTAGCGCACTTTCTCCGATTTCCTTGGTATCGACATCCGCCGGGTAGGCGATGTCGGGAATCACGCCTTGGTGCTGGGTGCTCTGCCCAGAAACACGGTAAAACTTGGCAAGGGTGAGCTTCAGTTCGCCGTGGTTGAGAGGCTGTATCGTTTGCACAGTGCCTTTGCCGAAGGTCTGACCGCCAAGCACGAGTGCGCGATGGTAGTCCTGCATCGCGCCAGCGAAGATCTCAGATGCGGATGCGGAGAGGCGATTCACAAGCACGGCGAGCGGGCCTTTGTAGTAAACGCCAGTTTGCTCGTCGGCGAGGACGTCCACACGACCGTCGCTATTGCGCACGAGCACTGTCGGGCCCTGGTCGATGAACAGGCCGGTCAGCTCTGTGGCTTCCTGCAGTGAGCCACCACCGTTGTTGCGCAGGTCGATGACGACGCCGTCTACTTTCTCGGCTTCCAGCTCAGACAGCAGCTTCTTGACGTCCCGCGTGGTGCTCTTGTAGTTCTGATCCCCGGCGCGCAGCGCCTTGAAATCGAGATAGAACGCCGGGATTTCGATGACGCCAAGCTTGAAGCTCTGCCCTTGATGATCGAGCTTGAGCACCGACTTCTTCGCCGCCTGCTCTTCGAGCTTCACCGCTTCGCGAGTGATCGCCACGACTTTGCTCTTCTGGTCGTTAGGTGCGTTGGTCGCCGGAATGACCTCCAGGCGAACCACTGAGCCTTTCGGGCCGCGAATCAGCTTGACCACTTCATCCAGACGCCAGCCGATTACATCGACCATATCGTCGTTGGCCTGCCCGACACCGACGATCTTGTCAGCCGGAGCAAGCTGTTTGCTCTTTTCGGCGGGGCCTGCCGGTACCAGGCGCACGATTTTGACGTGCTCGTTGTCGCTCTGCAGCACAGCACCTATGCCTTCGAGGGACAGACTCATGTTGATGTCGAAGTTCTCTGCATTGTCTGGCGACAAGTACTGAGTGTGTGGGTCGTACGACTGAGCGAAGGCATTGATGTAAGCCTGGAACACGTCCTCACCACGGGTCTGGTTCAAACGCGCAAGCTGGTTCTTGTAGCGCTTGGTGAGCAGCTCCTCTATGGCCTTTGGCTCCTTGCCGGCAATCTTCAGGCGCAGTACTTCATCCTTCACGCGCTTGCGCCATAGATCGTCCAGTTCAGCAGCGTTCTTGGCCCAAGCGGCTTTCTCGCGGTCGACCAACAGTTCTTCGTCGACGGTGAAGTCGAAGCTATCGACGCCCTTGTCCAGCAGCCCCAATGCGTAGTTGAGGCGGTTCTGCAACCGTTCGAGGTGACGCTTGTAGATGGCAAAGCCGGGCTCAAGGTTGCCACCCTTAAGGAAATCGTCGAACTGATTACGCCACTTCCCAAATTCCTCTAGATCGGAGGCGAGGAAAAAGCTGCGTGACGGATCGAGCATTTGAATATAACTGTCAAAGATCTTCGCGGAGCGTGCATCGTTCAACGGTGGCTTGTTGTAATGATGGCGCTTGAGCAGCTCGACGACGTTCAGGCTGGCAATCACCTGGTCACGATCAGGTTGCAGGTAGTCCCAGTTCTCCGGCGTGCTGACGGCTTTGGCCATCGCCAGGGAGGCATGGAGGCCGAAAAGAACGGCGAGAACGGTGCAGGTCAGCGAACGTTTCATGGCTTGGGGGCGACGTAAGGCTAGGGAATAACGCATATTAGGCCATCTAAAGTAAGCGCCGGTTCGGTTTTCCGTCCGGCGGTGGAAAGCACAAGCCCGATGGTACAGGTGGTCGAAAAAGGCCAGCGAGCGATCAGTTGGGTGGACAGAGATAGGAACCACTATGGAGGCAGCATGAAGGCATTGCAAGGCATCGAGGGGCATCTGGATTGGGCTGAGCGACCGGCTCCGGCGTGCGGTGAAGGCCAAGTCCGTATCCGCGTGGCTGCAGCGGGACTGAACCGCGCAGACCTGTTGCAGCGTGCCGGGCATTATCCGCCGCCAGCAGGTGTTACCGACATCCTGGGGCTGGAATGTGCTGGCGTTATCGCCGAGGTAAGCGGGCGCAGTCGCTGGAAGGTGGGCGATCGCGTATGCACGTTGTTGGCAGGTGGCGGCATGGCCGAAGAAGTGGTGGTCGACGCCCGTCATGCGCTGCCGGTTCCCGAGGGCATGTCGTTGCACGAGGCCGCAGTGATTCCGGAGGTATATGCCACGGCCTGGCTCAATCTCTATCGCCTGGGCGCATTACTGGCCGGCGACAAGGTACTGCTTCACGCTGGTGCCAGCGGTGTCGGCTCTGCGGCGATCCAGCTGTGCAAGGCCTTTGGCAATCCCTGCTGGGTCAGCGTCGGTTCGGCCGAGCGGCTGGCCTACTGCGAATCGCTGGGCGCGCAGGGCGGTGTGCTACGGGGTGACTCGCTCGAAGCGCTGCGCGATTTCGGTCCGTTCGACATGATCCTCGATCCGGTCGGTGCGAAGTACGCCGCACTGAATATGCAACTACTGGCGATGGATGGGCGTTGGGTGATGATCGGCTTGATGGGCGGACGCAAGGCCGAGATGGATCTGGCTGGTTTGCTGGCCAAGCGCATCCAGTTGATCGGCTCGACCCTGCGCAGCCGCGACGCCGATTACAAGGCCGGGCTGCTAGCGGAAATGGAAGAGAAGGTCTGGCCGCTGTTCACCCAGGGCAAGCTTTCGCCGCGTCTGGAGCGAACCTTTGCCATCGGTGATGTGGAGGCTGCATTCGAAACGCTGGCCAGCAACACCGTGTCCGGCAAGGTGGCCCTGGTGATCGATAGCGCGATTTCCTGATCCGCATCATCCTGATGTAGACGAGCCAGAACTGGCCCTATCTTGATAAAACGGGCAGGTTGCAGATGTTGCAGACCTGCCTGGTGTGGCTCAAGGCAGCTGGCTGCTGGCGTAGAAGGCGGTCAGCACCTTGACCAGATGCGCCAGATCCTGGCTGCCCGCTAGCTCCCGGATCGAGTGCATGGCGAAGGTAGGCAGGCCAATGTCGACGGTACGCACACCCAGCTGGCTGGCCGTGATCGGGCCGATCGTGGAGCCGCAACCCATGTCGCTACGGGTGACGAAACTCTGCACCGGTACTTCGTTCTCCAGACAAAGATGACGGAAGAACCCGGCGGTTTCGCTGCTTGTGGCGTAGCGCTGGTTGTTGTTCACCTTGATCACCGGGCCAGCGTTGAGCTTAGGCCCGTGGTTGCCGTCGTGCTTGTCGGCGTAGTTCGGGTGCACCGCGTGGGCATTGTCGGCGGAGATCAGCAGGGAATGGCTGATGGCGCGCTGGAAGTCGTCCTCATCCGGCAGCACTCGACGCAAGACCTGCTCCAGGAACGGGCCATCCGCGCCGCACAACGAGGTCGAGCCGACTTCCTCGTGATCGGTGCAGACCAGTACGCAGGTGTGCTCGGGTTCGGCGTTCAGCAAGGCCTGCAAACCCGCAAAGCACGAAAGCAGATTGTCCAGGCGGGCGCCGGCGATGAAGTCACCGTGCAAGCCGATGACCGCCGCGCTCTGGGTGTCGTAGAAGCTCAGTTCAAAGTCCAGTACGACGTCGGCGACCAGGCCATGTTCACGGCCGAGCTGATCGGCGAGCAGCGCGCGGAAGTCCGGGCTTTCCTGACTGGCGATCTGCGCGAGGATTGGCGGCAGCTCGTTCTGGGCGTTGATGGCCCAGCCCTGATTGGCTTCCCGGTTGAGGTGAATCGCCAGGTTCGGAATCGTCGCGATCGGCACCTTGAAGTCGATCAACTGGCTCTCGATGCGGCCATCACGGCTGTAGGTGACGCGGCCGGCCAGCGACAGATCGCGGTCGAACCAAGGAGCGAGCAGGGCGCCGCCATACACCTCGACACCCAGCTGCCAGAAGCCCTGGCGCTGCAGCTCCGGCTGTGGCTTGACCCGCAGGCACGGGCTGTCGGTATGGGCGCCGACCAGCCTCAGGCCATGCTCGACGAGCGACTTACTGCCCAGTTGAAAGGCGATGATGGCCGAGTCATTGCGGGTAACGTAATAACGCCCGCCAGCCTCGGTATGCCAGGCCTCGCGTTCGTCCAGCGCGCGGTAGCCAGCGGCCTGCAGTGCTTGGGCGAGATTCTGGGTGGCATGGAAGGGGGTAGGCGAGGCCTGCAAGTAGTCGATCAGGCCTTGGTTGAGAGCTTTGCGCATTTCGGACTCCGGACTGCAAGCATCGAAGTCTATCCCATTGCAATGTGCGGCAGCAGTCCTTTACGGGCTTGGGACTCAGTGGCGTCGAGCGATTACTTCGAACAGGTGCCAGTGCTTGCTGTGACCTACCGCGGTCTTGCCGTCGAACTCGAACTCGTTGAGCTCCACTAGCGTCCAGCTTTCGAATTTCCGTAGCAACCGCTCGCGACCGTGAATGGTGTAGCCCTTCGCCGCCCAGCTGTCGTGCGGCCCGAAGAAGTGCCCGGCGAACACGCCGCCCGGGCGTAGGCATTGGGTTATCCGTGCCCAGAAATCGTTGAATGCTTCCGGCTTGCAGAATGGCAGCGCGAAGCTTGCGTTCACTAGATCAGCGATCGGTAGCGGCGTCTCGTTCTCGAATGGCTGGCACCGAGTGGTGAGCCTACCTGACAAGCTGGGGTCGGCCTGCACGCGCAGGACTTCCAGAGCATCTGCAGAGTGGTCTACAGCGACCACCTTCCAGCCAGCACGCAGCAGAGCCAGACTATCGCGTCCGGCGCCGCACCCCAGGTCCAGAGCCTGGCCAGGGGAGGCGCTCCATAGGTCGAGCGCCTTGCGAAGGGTTGGGTGCGCTGGTGCGCCCTGGGTCGCTTCGAGAAAACGCTCCATCAGAACGGTGCCGGGCATTCGAAGCGTAGCCGCTCGCCGGTTTGCGGATGAGTCAGTGCGAGCATGCTGGCGTGTAGGCACAGCCGTTCGTGGGCTTTCAGTGCCTGCTCATGTGCGTATAAGCGATCGCCGAGTAGTGGGTGCCCGATCGACAGCATATGTACTCGCAATTGGTGAGAGCGGCCGGTGATAGGTGTCAGCTCGACGCGGCTGTAATCGCCACAGCGTTCGAGCACGCGCCAGAAAGTCAGGGCATGCTTGCCCAGCTCATGATCGACCACGTGACGCGGTTTGGTCGGCGGATCGTAGCGAAGTGGCAGGTCGATGCTGCCGCTGTCCTGTTCCGGCTCGCCCCAGCACAGTGCGGTGTAGGCCTTTTCGGTTTCACGATCATGGAACTGACGGGACAGCTCACGGTGCGTATCAGCGTCGCGGGCAAGCACGATAAGCCCGGAGGTTTCCCAGTCCAGGCGGTGCACGATGCGCGCTTCGGGATAGCCATTTTCCTGCAGACGGGTTACTAGACAGTCACGGTTGTCTTCGGCGCGACCCGGTACGGACAGCAGCAAGGTCGGCTTGTTGATGACCAGAAGGGCGGCGTCCTGATGGACGATCTCGATAGCGCTAAGAGGCATTCGCTTTTCCACAAACGAAGACGGCGACCCGTGGGCCGCCGTTTCTGTACGCCGGTTTCGCTCAGCGATCCGGCAGGGTGATGTTCAGCTCGAGAATCGAGCAGCTGCCCTGATCCTCGAGTGCAACCTGGACCTGGTCGCTGTCAATGTTGACGTACTTGCGGATCACCTCGACCAGTTCTTTCTGCAGGGCCGGCAGGTAGTCCGGCTCAGTGCGCTGGCCACGCTCGTGGGCGACGATGATCTGCAAACGCTCTTTGGCGATTGCAGCTGGGGATTCCTTCTTCTTGCGTTCACGGAAGAAGTCGAAAAGGTTCATTCGCGGCCTCCGAAAAGTCGTTGCAGGAAGCCAGGCTTCTTCACGTCGAGGAAGCGGTGCACCACTTCCTTGCCGAGCAGACGGTCCACGGCATCGCTATAGGCCTGGCCGGCATCGCTCTGATCGTCGAGGATCACAGGGATGCCTTGGTTGGACGCCTTGAGTACGGCCTGCGACTCGGGAATTACGCCAAGCAGGCGGATGGAAAGGATTTCCTCGACGTCCTCGACGCCGAGCATTTCACCTTTGGTGACGCGTTCGGGGTTGTATCGGGTCAGCAGCAGGTGTTCCTTGATAGGCTCCTCGCCGCTCTCGGCGCGGCGCGACTTGCTAGCAAGCAGGCCGAGCATGCGGTCGGAGTCGCGTACCGAGGAAACTTCCGGGTTGGTTACGACGATGGCTTCGTCGGCGAAATACATGGCCAGGTGCGCGCCTTTCTCGATACCGGCTGGGGAATCGCAGATTACGTATTCGAAGTTCTTGCCCAGCTCGTCTATGACCTTACCGACGCCTTCTTGAGTCAGGGCGTCTTTGTCGCGGGTCTGGCTGGCAGCAAGCACGTAGAGGTTCTCTAGGCGCTTGTCCTTGATCAGTGCTTGGGTAAGGGTGGCATCGCCGTTGATGACGTTGACGAAGTCATAAACTACTCGACGCTCGCAGCCCATGATCAAGTCGAGATTCCGCAGGCCGACGTCGAAGTCGACGATGACGGTCCTGTGGCCGCGCAACGCGAGGCCGGTGCCGATGGCGGCGCTGGTGGTGGTTTTACCAACGCCACCTTTGCCGGAAGTGACTACGATGATCTTGGCCAAGGTGATTCACCCTAAAAATTAAAAAATCGGGACCTTCCGCTGATTTCGGCGTCAGGATTGCCCGTTTGGTCCTTGAAAATTCGCGGCAGTATCCGTTAAAGGCGGGTGATGTTCAACACATCGCCAGAGAGGCTGATCTGTACTGCTTCAGCCCAGAGAGGATCGCGTCGCAGGTCCTCGGCGACCTTGTATTGGCCGGCGATGGAAACCATTTCCGCTGCGAGTTGCTGGCAGAAGATTCGTGCCGTGGTGTCGCCTTTGATGCCCGCGAGGGCGCGACCGCGGAGCGGACCGTACACATGGATGTTTCCATCGGCGAGAAGTTCCGCACCCGGACTCACGGGAGCGAGGACGATCAGGTCGCCACCCTGCGCATACACCTGCTGGCCGCCGCGAATTGGCGTGGTAACGACTCGGGTAGGGCGATAGACCGGTTCAGCGGGTTTAGCCGGGATTTTCGAATTCAGATCGACCTGGCGTTCACGTGCGCCGGAGGGCGGTAGCACAGGCAGGTCGAGCACTGCCGCCGCTTCTAGATGTGTGGGGTCGCTAGCCCGCAGTGCCAGCGTGCGCAGGCGGTGCTTGCGGCAGAGGCTGACCAGCGCAGCGATATCGATCTCGCGGGCGGACTCCGGCAGCTTGTCCAGTGCCAGTACCAGCGGGGTGTTATTGAAGAAGTCCGGCGCTTGCTCGACTTTGGCCGCAAGTTGCTCGTCGAGACGCTCGATGTCGTTACTCGCGAGCTCCAGCACGGTGATGGCGAGCATGCTGCCCTTGAGCTGAAAGGCTGGGGACTGATCGGTGAGGTCGGCTTGGCTCATGGTCTGTCTGCTGCGGTAAATGGCGAGGACTTATAGCGGGGAGCGCCGCCGCCTGCAACCCGGCAAGGGCCCGCGGAACGATCACTGGTGCGTCGAGGTTCGGTCAATGCGGGCATTTGCCGGTAGAATGCGCCGCTTCATAGGCTGTTGAGCTATTCATGGACCGTCCTCAGTTTCGTGCGTACTTCCTGCATCCGCGCTTCTGGCCGCTGTGGCTGGGCCTGGGATTGCTATGGCTGCTGGTTCAGTTGCCTTATCCGCTGCTGCTGAAACTGGGGCGTGGTCTCGGCGCACTGATGTTCCGTTTCGCCGGTTCGCGGCGTTACATCGCCCGGCGCAATCTGGAGCTGTGTTTTCCAGAACTCAGCCAGGAGCAGCGCGAACGACTGCTGCATGAGAATTTCGCTTCCAACGGCATTGCCTTCTTCGAGATGGCGATGAGTTGGTGGTGGCCGCAGGCGCGCCTGCAGCGTCTGGCCCGGATCGAAGGGCTGGAGCATCTGCAACAGGCCCAGGCGGCGGGGCAGGGCGTAATCCTGATGGCGCTGCATTTCACCACCCTGGAAATCGGCGCGGCGCTGCTAGGCCAACGGCACACCATCGACGGCATGTACCGCCAGCATAAGAATCCGGTGTTCGACTTCGTCCAGCGCCGCGGGCGCGAACGGCACAACCTCGACGCGAGTGCAATCGAGCGCGAGGACGTACGCGCCATGCTCAAGGTTCTGCGGGCTGGTCGCGCCATCTGGTATGCGCCGGATCAGGACTATGGGCGCAAGCAGAGCTTGTTCGTACCGCTGTTCGGCATCCAGGCAGCTACGGTGACCGCCACCACTAAGTTCGCTCGACTGGGCAGGGCCAAGGTCGTGCCGTTCACCCAGGAACGCCTGGCTGACGGCTCGGGCTATCGGTTGGTGATCCATCCGCCGCTTGAGGACTTTCCCGGCGAGAGTGAAGAAGCCGATTGCCTGCGGATCAATCAGTGGATCGAGGAGGCGGTCAGTGCTTTGCCGGAGCAATACCTTTGGGCACATCGCCGTTTCAAGACCCGCCCGCTTGGTGAGCCTGGCCTTTATAAGAAACGCAGGAAGCGATAGGCCGGTCAGCAGGCCACGCTGGTGGCGCGCGCCGATCTGCTCCGGTCAGGCCAGTGTCCCATCGCGAAAATCCCGCAGCGCTTGCTCGACCTCCTCGCGGCTATTCATCACAAACGGACCGTACTGCACGATGGGTTCTCTCAGCGGTCGGCCGGCCAGCAGCATCAGTCGTGCGCCGGTCTCGCTGTGTAATTGCAGCTCACCCTGTTCGGACAGGCGCACCAGTTGGCCCTTGCCGACCGGCTGATCGCCGACCTGCAGCGCGCCCTCGTATACATAGAGCAACAACAGGTGGCCGTCCGGGATCTGCGGCGAGAACGTGCTACCGGCGGGCAAGTGCAGATCGAATAGCTGGGGCTCGGTATCGGGCCGCTGCACGACGCCTTGGTGCTCGATGCCTTCCGCCTTGAATGTTCCGGCGATGACCTTGGCCCGTACGCCGTTTTCGAGGCGCACCTGGGGAATCTCTGCAGGTGCGAAGTCGCGGTAACCCGGCTCTCCGAGCTTGGCGTGGGCGGGCAGGTTCAGCCACAGCTGGAAGCCGCGCATGAGGCCTTCCTCCTGCTCCGGCATTTCGCTGTGGATCACACCGCGTGCTGCGGTCATCCACTGCACACCGCCGCTTTCCAGCCGCCCGACGTTGCCCATGTGATCCTCGTGGCGCATCCGCCCTTCGAGAACACCGGGGCAATGATACAATGGCCATCTTGGTTAGCTCGGAATCAGCATCCCATGCCCACTGCATTCTCATACGTCCGTTTTTCTTCAGCCAAGCAAGCGCGGGGGTCGAGCCTTGAACGCCAACAAGCAATGGTGGCTCAGTGGCTGGCATCCCATCCTGATTACACTCTCAGCCTCACGAGCTTTGAAGACCTGGGGCGCAGCGGTTGGAAGGGCGAACACCTTGAGAATGGATTTGGCAAACTCTTGGCCGCTGTTGAAGCGGGAGTTATCCAGCCGGGGGATTGCATTCTTGTCGAGGCTATCGACCGCACCGGGCGACTTGAACCATTAGAGATGCTTCCTCTATTAGGAAGGATCGTTCAGGCAGGGGTGATGATTGTCACGCTCGACGATGGGCTGACATACGATCAGAAGTCAGCGAACAGCAATCACTTGTTTCTACTCGTGGCGAAGGTGCAGCAGGCATATAACTATAGTGAGGCGCTGTCCCGTCGAATCAATGCCGCGTATGACCGTAGGAGGCGAGCAGCTAAGGAAGGTAAGGCTGTAAAGCGTCACACACCAATGTGGATCGACAAGGAAGGAAAGCTAATCGAATCCGTTGCACCGCTTGTAAGGCAGGCATTCGAGGACTATGCGGCAGGGTTGGGCGAGCGGCGTATCTGTCGGCGGTTACGTGAGTCAGGACACGAGCTACTGCAAACCATCAATGGCACCACTGTTAAAAGGTGGCTGACGAACACTACGGCCATTGGCAATTGGGGTGAGATTCCAAACGTCTATGAACCAGTTGTACCGAAGGAGCTGTTCTACCGTGTGCAGGAGCAGCTAAGCCGCAACAAGGATCAGAAGCGTAGCGCACCAACAGCCTACCTCCTGACTGGCCTAGTCAAATGTGGACATTGCGGGCGTAACTTCAACGTCAAGAAGCATCCCAACACCGGGGCCACAATGCAATGCACAAGCCGGGCGCGTCTGACGCTGGACGGGTGCAGCAATTCTAAATCCATCCCTAAGCAGCTTCTCGAACACATCCGTGTGAAAACTTCTCTGCCGTATGTGGAACGTGCGTTGGCAGGCCAGTTGCTCACTGAACACCAGAAACGAAAGATCGAGATAGAAGGCGAGCTTGAAGACCTGTCCAAGAGAATCGGAAACCTTGCTAGCACCATCGCAGCAATCGGGCTGGTGCCAGAGATACAAGAACAGCTCGAACAGCTACAGGCGCAGAGGAAGCAGCTACAAGACGAACGCCTGATCCTTGATCGTTCTGCTGATGATGCCGTGTCCACCAATACAATCATCAACGTGGAGCGTGACTATCTGGCAAACGATCCAATCAAGCTCAACGCACTGCTTCAGCAGGCCGAATACTCAATCACTTGCTTTTCTAATGGGGAAATATGGGTGAGTGGGGATGAGCACCCTTGGAAATACAAGGGGTATGATCGTTCTGCAAAAAGTTATGTGTATGAAGATTTAGGGCAGGAATATCGACTGCTGATGCTACGTCCAGAGCAACAAGAGCTTCTTGATAGGGTGAACAAGCAGCCTCTGCCAGAGCCGACACCGGAGTTCAATGACCTGCTGTCTCTGATTGCTCGGGACCATCGCAGGCGCGGTGATGATGCATAGGGAAAATATCGTGTGATACCTTTGTGCTACCTACACGAAAAGGGCTAACACAATGGTAAAGGGTATTCGCTACGCCGATGAGCAGAAGCAAGCATTGATCGAGGAATATCAAACAAGTGGTATGAGCCTCAGCCGCTTTTGTTCGCAACAAGGAAAGCCAAGCTATGCGGTGATGTCTAAGTGGATCAAGGCCGAAGGTGAACCTGTACGGCAGGTCAGCAGATCGAACAGTGTTGGGGGGGATTCTGGGCTGTTCACTGAGTTTACAAAATCACTAATGCCTGATGACGTACAGACCCGGTACATTGCCTTTCTCGAAAAGCGTGTTCGAGAGCTTGAAGCACAACTAGCACAAAAGGACGAGTAACCCAACCCCCTGTCAGAAAGCCCCCATGCTTTGCACAGGTGTGGGGGGATTCTCCTTAGCAAATATCACATCCCCTGTTTCCTCTCCTATATGCAGAACGTTTGCTGAGATTCCCCGCTCGGGGGAAAGAGCATCGCTCCGATAACACTACCCCGTCTGACGGGGCAGCCCTTGGACGAACAGGTCAAGATCACTGCTATGGGAAATATCCTCTGGGCCAATTCCTAAACCCCGTCGCTAGGGTCGTAGCGCTTAGTCGGGCCAGAGTCTGAGTACAGCACTTGTGACCAATATCCAAAATATCGTCACGCTGTGTACACAAGAACGAAAGAAGCCCCCGAAGGGGCTTTCTTGAATACCGATTCAATCAGGCTGGGGTCTTCTTCACCCGATATACAGTAGCCACACCCACACCACACAGCTTGGCTACCTGCTCCACCGTAAGCGTGGGGTTCTGTAGGTGTTTGCGAATCTCCGCCCACCTCTTCTCGTTCCGAGCCTTACCACCCACCTTCTCACCAGCCGCACGCTTGTTCGCCAGACCTTGCTTGATACGCTCCACGCGCTTTTCTTGATCGAGGCGAGCCATCGTAGCCATCAGGTCAATCAGCATGGCGTTGATAACCTGCATGATCTGACCTGTGATTCCCTTATCATCAACCAGCATATGACTCGTTGGTAGGTCAGCCACTACAAGCTTCAATCCCTTGTCCTGTATCACCGTCTTCAGCTTGGCCCAATCCGTCTGAGAAAGGCGAGAAAGGCGATCTACCGATTCCACCAGAAGCACATCCCCAGCTTTGGCACTATTCAGAAGCGTATTCAGCGCCGGGCGCTCAAGAGTGGTTCCGCTGACATTCTCGGCGTATGTACCAACAACATTAAGGTGGTGATCGCTAGCGAACTGCTGGAGCAATGCCAAAGCTCGCTCGGCATCCTGATCCTTGGTTGAAGCGCGGAGGTAGATGTGAGTGTTCATTATCGTTTGTCCTCTAAGTCGATAGATCAATGATAATCTATCGTTTAGCTATTTAATAGAGGGATGGTGATAGGAGTAGACAGGCGGTTATCGCTCTACCTTTTGAGTAGACTCAAATGATAGGAGTGAGAGGGGGACCCAAGGAGCCGTGATGTTATTGTGGCAGCATGATCGAATGGAGAAGCCCATGCGTCGACTAGTACTAGCTATTGCCTTATGCACCGCTGCACCAATTTATGCAGAGGAGGTAATGACACCAGAGCTAATGCAAAAGCTCGAAGACAAAGGCGCGTGTGATGATCCCCTGTATCGGATGACAGATCGTCGTGCTGGAGCCCTTCTTTTCATGGAGGATGTACTGACGGCTGTAACCAGCACAGGCGATTCCCTTACGAACAGAGTCGTTGGAGATATGACGGTTTTTCAGATCGGGCGGAATCCGAACCTAACGCTGGTGAGGCTCTACGAATACGCACAGCGGAAGGATGTAAAAGCGGAGATTAGAAAGCACTTGGACAGTGTACAGAAGGAAATCAGTCGACTAGGACTGACAGTCAACACGTCCCAAGACATTGCTGTTCAGATAAGCCTGATCTGCAACCTTCACAGGATGCTGCATGGAAAGCCGTACGAGTACCAGAACGATCTGGACACTTACTTCCACTCTCTAAACCGAAAAGTTCTGCGAAAAAATATAGGGGCTTTACAGGACGCCATAGAGGCTGAATAACCCTACTAGGATTCGGTGAGCTGGTGAACCTTCATCCCCTTGCGGTAGGCGGTGACGAATTCGTTAAAGTCTTCGAGGGTGTTCTGGAAGGTGAGTTGGCTTGGGAAGAACATCGCTTCGTTCGCCCACCCAAGACGAAGCCACTGGCCACGGATGCTTTCTCGCCACGCATTGAAGAACTGTCCTTGCTTCTGTGTGCTGAACAGGACGCTGTACATGCCCGGCTCTGCCATCTCTTGCACGTCGATTGAGACAGGCTCCCAAGCTTCCAATAACGGCTCTGGTGTAAGGCCCGAAGCTGGCTTGAGCACCAACCACATACAGGAAAGATCGCTCATCGCGTGGCCCTCTGACGGGCTTCGATGACATTCAGACGATTGCGTATCTCATTGCTCAGCGTGTCTATTCGTTCGTTCTGTTTGGATAGGCGTGCATCAATCTCTTGGCTTTGATGCTGCACCGTGACTACGGATTGGCTTACTTCTCGCTCCAGGGCGAACAGGTGAAACGTGATGGCTGTCAGCAGGACAGCCGTTATCAGGCGAATCATTGGATTCTTCTCCTTCGAATTTAAATTTATTGAGGATTGGAGGACAAAACGGCTTAATTCAAACAACCGTTTGAATAGCGGATATGCGGGATGTAGCAGATAAGGTGGTGCCAGCTTCCATGCCAGCATGCCCCAACTCGTGTGATTGACAATGTGTTATAAGATAACAATCATTCCTTTTCGGGGAATTGAAGTAGCGTCGTTTCTATAACGTTCTTGAACTCGTGCTGAAACAAGCTCTTAAACTCAAAGCTATCAACACCATTGACATTAAATGTTTGATTGATAACAGGGCTATTGTTGACCACCTTGCTTGATGTAGAAGACATGACGCTTTCAACAGAAGGCATAAACCGGGACTTCTCCCATTCTTTTTGCTCGGGGATTAGCGGGCTTAGGAACTGAGGGTATGACGGCTGCTTGATGGCTCGTGCATCAGGTACTGAAAGCATTCCGCGTCCTGTAGAGCTTGACCACGGATTCTCAGAGCGTTGCTCATTGCTCGCCTCACCATTTGTAGCAGGGGCGCTCTCAGACTGCTTAACTCCCCAACTGATGAGACTTGCAGCAAGGCTTGTAGCTGAAGCGGCTACGCTGTAAAAACTGTCGCGTAGAGGCTCCATTGCACCGTGCAGCTCTGTCTGTGCTTCTGTCCACTGCTTAGCCGCCTCTGTCAAAGGCCCGTCTACAGTTCGTTGTAGCTCCTCTGCAAGCTTTAGGTTTTCCAAACGAGCTTCAGCACCCTGAATACTCCCTGACAGTTCACGAACACGATCAGAGGCTTCCTTGGCTGATTTCTCATAACCTTTCAAAACGTCCTGCACAGACACTTCCCGATTGGACAGGGCATCGAGGAAAGCTTCTGTTCCCTTCTTGCCTGTGCGCTCCGCGAAGGCCTGCATAATAAATTTCTTGATTGCTGGGTTTGAATCGGCACAACATGTTCAGCAATGGTCGTTATTCATTGCCCGCTTTATTCAAGCTGCTCATGCTTTCACATAAGATCAGATCATATCTTCACCTTCGGCTAATGCCGGTGAGGTGGCTCCCGTTTCGGATCACTTGACCCTACGTCTTTCGACTGATCGTTGAACGTTCATCTAGCACTTAGATGCTTCGCTGCTGATTGCCCTCGTCTTAACGTTAGGGGTTTCCAGCAATTAAAGAGCTTTATTTTTCTGTGCATTCCGGCACAGCCAGCCTACCAATTAAGCTGCTGATTCAATTCCTCGCCACGCAAATACCCAACACCCAACATTTGCTGCACCTGATCTTCACACAAGGTCGTTAATCTTGTGCCGTTCTCTTATGAACTGCTGCATATCGCTATGCAGAGGAGACTATATCACCACCCATTTAGGGTGCTCACCGTTTCGAGCCACTTGGCTCTACTCCCTTTCGGGATAGTCGTTAGGCATTTACGTCTGAAGACGATTTAGCACGGGATTGTCTACGAGAGAGTTTCCCCGTTTAGGTGAGTTTTCAATGGTCATTGCTGACCAAGGGCGCTACTAATTAACGCGTATGCTTGGCGCTCAATACTTTGTTGATCGCCGCCATTACCACGTGTAGCCGTGGCTACGTTCTTGAATAGATCAAAGCCATCGTTGGCTGTCATACCAGATGATTGCGCTTGTTTCATAAACCTTGAATACGCGGTTATCTGGCTTTCAGCAGAGATGCCAAGATCGTTGGATAAATCAAAGAATCCTTTAGTGAAACTGTCTCTGCGCTCCCGACTACCACCAACCGCCGTTTCAAGTTGTAGACGTTGACCTTCACGGGTCGCTGTCTCTTTTCTAGCATCATTGATCTTACTAACACCATAAGCAGCGCCAGCAGCAACGCCAGCTACTGCACCACCAATGGGGCCAAGGCGAGGGAGGAACCCAGCGGCCCCAGCTCCACCAAAACCCCCACTGAAAGCGTCAAAGCCTCGTGGAACACCGAGATGGCTTGGGTAGTGAATATTTGATCCTCCGTGACTCCCCTGAATAGTACGGATATTGATTCGAGCTGCTGAAGCTGCACGTGTCATAACGCCTTGAAGCTGACGATTGATACGCGCTTGGTCAATGTGGACATTGCCGATTGGCACAGTGAGGAGGCGACCAATCCTATTCATATCGGTTTGAAGGCTTCGTTGCGCACCTAAGCTATCGAGACTTAGCTTTTTAACCTTTAGCTCAGGAAGCGTTAGTGTTTTGGCAAAGCTACTGGCCAGCCCCTTACCGAATGCTTGAAACCGTTTCTCAAGGGCTTTTAGCTGGAAATCAACCTTCCTAATTTCTGATCGAGGGAAGTTGAATCCAACGGAAATTGTGTATTTCGATACAATCATTGTTTCTTATCCTTGTAAAAACAAAGGGAGCTTTCGCTCCCCTGTAGTGTTAGATCAATCCTAGGCGTTCCCGGATAATGCGATCTGTAGTTGATAGCTTAGGTTTCAAACTCTCTAAATGCGCCTCCATCACCAAATCAATTGCCCACTGCAATTCAGCCTCTGAATACATATTTTCCTGTTTAGGAGAGGGCGTCGGAATTGTAGGAGCAGGAGCTTTGGATTCTCGTGCTTTCTGTTCAAGAACGGCCATCAGGCGTTTACCATTCATTATTGAGCCTCCAGGCTTTGGAAGTATTCGATAGCATCGCGCTTTGCTTGATCTCGTGCTTTCTGTTCTTTTTCCTGCTCAGCTTTTAGCTTTTTAGCTTTTTCCTGCTGATACAGTTGCTCTGCAAGCAAGTCGAGGTTGCGTTCCTTCTCAGCGTCCAGCTCTGCGATGTACTTTGCTTTTTCTTTTTCTTTTACTTCTTCCAAAAGATGCTGAATGTCTTCTTTTTCAAGGTAGATGTAGCAAAGGCTTCCATGAATCTGCGGCTTTCGATAAGTGGAGAGTTTCTTTCCGTTCTTAGTGGCTTCGATTACAGCATCGATTGCCAAGGCGAAGGGCAGTTGGATCAGGTCAAGAGCATGCAGGGAAGCTTTGAAGTTCTCGATAGCTCGATTAGTGCGGCGATCAAGCTCTTCTTGGTTGAAAGTAAAGGTGTTGATTTTTACGACTTCTTTCATATTTTGTTCCTCGATTTTAAGTAGTTGTTGCCATTTGGCGTTGTTGTGGGCATAGAAGCCCTATTATCAAAACTCTCGAAAGAGTTCAGAATCTCGTTAATAAATAAGGTTGTTTGATGCGTTTATTGCCACCCTGTGGGTAGGGTGGGTTAACTGCTGATCGTTTAAAGCTACTCTCTATTTACACAGTAAAAGAGCTGTTTAGAACGGGCTAAAAGCCCCTTCCTCTACTGCTTCTGAATTGCATACCTCAAACTTACGACCTTTGAAGGTATAGCGAGCGCCATTCAAATGCACGATGCAATCTTTAGGGTCTTCGATGTAGAAGTCTCGATCCTCAAGCCAATTCCACATAGCATCGTTTATACTTCCATTCCGCTCATAGCAAATCTCGGGCAGCGTGGTTAGATCAATACTTTCAATTCCAGAACGAGCCACGGAAGTAGCTTTTGTCTCTTGCACCGTTACAGGAGCTTGAGTCTCGCTCTGTTCGCTGTAGCTAAAGGCATCATCACAAGAGCCATCGTCCTCAAGCTCTGGCAAGAAATCCTCATATACATCCATTGGAACGGCTTCAGAGGCCCATTCAGCACCAGCCGGCACGAAGTCATCCATCTGAGGGGCTGCTAGCTCCTGGGGGGCTTGTATAGGCTGCTGGGGCTGTTCCTTGGTCGGTACAGGGGCTTTCGCCTTGTCTTTCTGCACCAGCACAAGATCACGGGTAATAACATAGCTATTGCTGAATCGTGCTCCGCCCATTGGCTTCTTTTCAACGTGCAGCACACCAGAAATAACCAGCTTCTTAATAAACCGTTTGACTGTGGACAAGCCAACACCACAGTAAGTAGCAATTTCGTCTTGGTTATCAAACCAAACACCATTTTGTTCTTTGAAGAATTGGAATCGGTCTAACATCCAGCACCAAACAACCTTGTCTTCACAGGACAACGGATAAAAAACTTCCACAACCTCTCCAGTAGGGACAAGCTTACCTTTCTCGTCCTTCGCCATTACTAATTCCAAGCCGTTCCAGCCGGTGGCAGTTAGCAGTTCACGATACACAGCGAAGTAGGAGGAGAGTTCTTTTTCAGTTTTTGCAAAGAGTTGTGTTGCCATTATTGTTCTCCTTAAAGGATGGAATTTGAATTAGTTGTTTAAATACAGCAGAGACTGCTTTGTTGCAGGAGTGGGTGGGGCTCTCATGTCCCCATAGCTCCATAAGCTGCAACAGCTCTTCACTAGCCTGTTCGCCAAGTGTGATTCTGATTTTCATATTGCACCTCTAAACGTTAATAAGATTCCCGTGGGTCTGTCAGACACTCGGGGAATTATTCTTCCTATCGATCTTGCGATCTTTGCACCAACAAAAATGTATAACAGCTGAAAGCTGATGCACCATCAATGCAAATACAGTCAACACAAGACCAAGCTTTGCTTTTATGCTCTTTCTCTTTCTCTTTACTGTGCTGAGCGTGAGTCGAAAGACGAACAAGACTGCACAGAGTCTTGATGATGGGGCTACGTGCGAACAGCCGAAGGCGAGAGCTAAGTAGAACCATCAAACAGAGTAGAAAGAAATTTAAGCTTTTGGCTTTTATTCTTTATTTCTATATCTTTATCTCTATATCATTATTATTAGTGGTTCCCGCAGACCTATGGCCGAGTGTCTGGTAGAACCACGGGCGGGTGTCTGCTGGACCTATGGGATTCTCTATGGCTCGACCTCCTTCTTCTTCAATAGTTGGTTTAGCAGGTGGTTTACGGTTTCCGATACAGAGACACCTTCTTTCAGACTCAGCCGCTGTAGCTTGTTGAGCAGCTCAAGCTCAATCAGCAGCAATTCTTTGGAGTAGGCAAGCGATCCTATATATATTTCAGATCGCGGCATCTGGGGTTGCCTCTAGCATTCGCTCCAATTCCTGATTCAACATATTTAAGGCTTCTGGGCTCTTTAGCTGTTTCAGAATCGCTGCAAACTTCTCTTTAGCTTTCAAACGCTCCTGATAGTGTCTGACGCAACAGAGATTGCTGCATTTTCGGTGATTGCTTCGTACTGGCTCAAACTCTTTGTTGCAAACTAGACACTGTCTCATATGATTGTTTCCTTATATTTTGGCAATAGAAATACGCAAACAGACTAAAGCCTGTAATGGGTATGGATTGTATTAATAACCGATTTAAGGGGTGAAAACCCTTAGTAAAAGATGGTGTCGCGGTCGTTTAATTAGGCCGTTCCTCCTCTTGTCCGTATTCGATAACCTTTTCTAAGAAGCTGTTGTAGGTGGATAGTGCCTCTGAAGCCTTTGCATATACATCAGCCTCCAATTCCTTAAACGCTCTGTGTGCCGGTGCAAATAGCGGATTAGGATGCCTGCCTTCCTGCGCCATATTACTCAATACCTCAAACGCTTCTTTAGAGGTAAGCCAGTCGAGGTTTACTCTTTTGTATCGGTGCCAAGCCACGGTGCACGTATTGCCACATAATTTTGCGTGCTGTCTGTTTGCGGTGAATGGTGCTGAACACCACACACACTGACGAGTGATTGCCATAGTCGAATCTCCTAAGTAATAGATTCATAAAAAAACCAATAAAAAAGGCGTAGCTCTTTCGAGAAACGCCTCAGAAATAAAAGAAACTAACCTGACCAAACACCCAAGAGGGTGTGCACAAATTGATAGCGAGTTAGAAGCCATCGGCTTTTTGGAGCCATCACAGCTACAAGAAGAGGAGAAACAAGCTGTGATGATTGGAGGAAATCTTTAAAGCTCGCATTGCACAAGCTTGGGGTGTTCCGGAAGAACTAAAGCCAAGACCAAAAATCAGTAAATAAATCTTGACTTCCTATTAGCAGTATGACACATAAATGCGGAAATTGCAACTATTAATTTATCATTCTAAGTTGTGTTAGTTGCTACCTTAGTTGCCAGACCCGCTGTATATGCGGGTTTCAGCTTAATCAACAAACTTTGCCTTATATTCATTTCCGACGAACGGTCATGCTGCTGATAGTTGCTGAATAGAAGACGCACGAAAGAGCAGCTATCTCCAAGAGGAGGCTACTCGTAAAATTCAAAGGTGAAGGGAGGATAATACACCACTTTTTCTATATTGCAATAGTAAGGCTTAAATAAATTTATATAGGGAGAACAGGGTGTTAAATCTTCGCTGTCTTCTACCTGCATCGGCATAAGGCTAAAAACGAGAACGACGATTTACACCCTCAAAACTACGGGAAACAATCGGATTACGGGGCACGTCTGTTAGACCTCTCCCCCGCCAAGATACGTTTTAGCTCTCTAACGCTTATCCCTTCCGCTGATGCTTCTGACACCTAGTACATCCTCCTGAGAATCAAACTCTATCCTAAACCTACCCTCGATATGTGATGGTGGGGGCTGTGTGTCATCTGGCTACGCATCAGGCGCAGCAAGGGGTGACACGGAATAGGGGTGTACTCTGATTTTCAGAAGGTGTGCATTAGTAGTGCGGTGGATTTACGTTGTGTATCTGCACCTATGTTCGAGCATATAGGTGATGGTTTCGAAACCTCTATGCGGGTGCGGCGGGAAGCCGGCGATGTACTCTTCCGGATCGTTCGAGCCGAACTCGTCGAGCATCAGAAAAGGGTCGAAACGCTCCGGTGCTACGCCGCCGAAAACACGTGTCAGACTGACGCCAGCGCCATCGGATGTAGGCCGGCCGGTCGTGATGGATAGAATTTCCCGTTGGGACATGATCGAGGCCTCCTGATTGAATGTCTCCAGAATAGGCGCGTCGTTTCGATCAATGGTTGCGTAATACTGCTTTAACCAATCGGCAGGTTAGATTATTCCTCGACCAGTAGTTCCCGTGCGCGACTGTAGACATAACGGACTTTTTCGTACTCGAAAGGTGAATTGAGCTGGCCATAGCGGAAGCTGGTGACATGTCGTGCATTGATTGCGCGCAGCGCAGTCAGGCTCAGCTCGCCACCGGTGGTCTCGGAGTACTGTAGAAAGTCGATTTGCCGCTCGATGGCAAAGTCTGCAACGCGACCTGTGGTATCACGTAGGTTCGATGGCCCGAGCGCCGGCAAAATCAGGTACGGTCCCTGAGGGACGCCCCAGTAGCCGAGGGTCTGGCCGAAATCTTCGCTCTGTCGTGGTAGCCCCATGTGGGTTGCGGGGTCCCAGAGGCCGCCGACGCCGATGATGCTGTTGAACAGAAAGCGCGCAGTGGCGTTCGCGGCTCGCTGGCCTTTCAGCTGGGCCAGGCTGTTGAACAGGGTGGGCACTTCTCCCAGGTTGCTGAAGAAGTTGCTTACGCCGGTACGCACTGGTTGAGGCGTGACATAGCGGTAGCCGCGCACAACCGGCAGCATCACCCACTGATCGAGCCGATAGTTGAAGTGATAGATGCGTCGGTTGACCGACTCGAACGGGTCGTACACGTCCAGTGCCTGAAAGGTCGCGCGCTCGAACTCGCGTTGGTCCAGTCCTGGATTGAATTCCAAGTTGCGCAGCGGATGGGTGAAGCCATCCTCATCTACCTTGGGCGTGTCGGCGAAGGCCAGACCACTGGCCAGAAGCAGCGGCAGCAGCATTCCTTTAGCCACGGAAGAACTCCAGCATGTGTTGAGTGTTTACGCGGTAGTTGAGATTGCCGCAGTGGCCGCCACGTGGGTAGAGGGTCAGGCGATCGCCAAAGGTGCGGCGTAGGAAACCGATGTCTCCTGGGCCTAGTATCAGATCGTCGGCATTATGCATCACGGCGATTTTCGGGCTCTCGCGCAAGTAATCCTCAAGTGCATACAGGCTGACCTGCTGGATCAGTTGGGTCAGGCTGCCACCATCGTACTGCGCGCGCCACATCGGGATGAGCTGCTCGGTGATGTAGCAGTCAAAGCTGCAGAGCAGGGCGCGTTTGAAAAACGGTTCCAGACGAGTACTTTCGTTGATCGGATATTCGGGCGGGGTGATCAGTCCGCGACGGTTTATCAGGTCGGAGGTAAAGGTGATGTCGGCGGCGGAAAAGCGAAACACCGATCCGATCAGCATGGCCAACTGCTCATCACTGAGCTTCAAGTGCGATTGCTGAAAGTCGTAGAGCATCGCTTCGTCTAGGTCGATGTAGCCTTTCTGCTGGTAGTAGCGGGTGAGTTTCTCAAGCACCACTTCATAAAAGGTGGTGTTGTCGTCGATGCCTTCGACGCGTGTCTGCACCAACTTGTCCAGGTTGCTGACCGAGGTGTAGAGGTTGACCGGCGGATTCAGCAGCAGCACGCGTTTGAAGTTGAAGCTGCGGCGGGTTTCGTCCAGCTGGCTGACGAATGCCGCATTCAGGGCCCCGAGGCTGTAACCGGCAAGGTGGTATTCGGTCACGGGCAGCTTGTGGTGCTGCGCGCGAACCGCCTGCATGACCCGGTACAGGTCCTTAGCGTCGTCGCTGCTGATACCCGGCGTTGCATAGCGCGAGGCGGCAGACATGAAGTCATAACTGGTCGGTGACGATAGCTGCACCACATGGTAGCCGGCGCCGTAGAACAGGCGCTTGAGTTCTTCCGTCTTACCCGCGGAGTAGCGCGCCCCGGTGCCGGAGATGAGGAAAATCAGCGGTGCAGGACCGCTCTGGCGTGCGAGACGATAACGCAGTCGCTTAACTGGCCAAAAGTTGTCTGGCAAGGTGAATTCGCGCTCTGGCCGCAGGCGCAGGCTGTAGTCCGCCTGGTTGATGTCATCGTCGCTGGGGACTTCGGCGCGGAGCTCAGCCGGTGTTCCGGCAATCGTGGCGGCGAAAGGATTGGCCAAAGGATAGCCATACTCTTCGACGCTAAAGTCCGCCGCATGCACTGGTGCTATGACCAGGGCGAACAGGGCAGTCAGGCGCAACAACAGCTGCATGGTACTTCTCCATTAACAAGCCACTCGCGGCTTGTAGCGAAGTGGCTGCGGGCATTTCGCGCCACCTGTCCTAATCAGATCTGCATTGGCTGCACACTGCAAGCCAACATCACTATGGCAGCGTCGTTGCGAATTCGATCCGTGGCCAAAGTAGAAATCAGGACGGCTCGACAGATGCTGCCTAATTCGCGCATTCAGGCATATGCCCGTAGACCGTGTCATGCCTGGTGGTGCAGCCAGGCGTGTTTGGGAACACTGCGTGCGCGGTTAGGGTTGCGCTCGAAGCGCTGCCAGATCTTCTCGTGGAAGTAGAACGCCACGGAATTGCACAGTGGTTCGACCGCTGCGACCAGGCCACCGATAGCGATACTACCGGTCAGCGCGTAAGTAACCGAGAAGGCAATGCAAAAGTGCATCACGGTAAACGTCACGGTCTTGAGCATGGCATGCCTCCTTCTTGAAATCGAGAATCGTTCTCAAGTTGGTTGCAGTGTGTTCGAGGCTCAGCAATGTCTGAAATCAACATTTTGCATGTGCGACATAGCGCCACACTATTTGTGTTTGGAATTGTTGCGAAGCCGCATTCTTCGCGGTTAGAGGCTCTACGGCGGGAGTTGCAGGAAGCTGCCTTCAGACCAAAGTCGGGTGGTGCTGGCTTTGCCCGGACCTACAGTAGCCGCCCTGCTCCCGCCTGGGGGGCAGCGACCGTGAAGAGATAATTCCAATGAACAATGAAGACGTTTACCGGCAGATCTATGCCAACCCGCGTTTCCAGGAGCTGGTTGCCAAGCGCGGCCGTTTCGCCTGGCTGCTGTCGGCCGTGATGCTTGGTGCTTATCTGGCGTTCATCCTGCTGATCGCCTTCGAGCCAAAGATCCTCGGCATTCCGCTTTCGGCCAATACCGTCACCACTTGGGGAATCCCGGTGGGCGTTGGCGTGATCTTCATGGCCTTCATCCTGACGGGGGTCTACGTGCAGCGCGCCAACGGCGAGTTCGATCGCATCAACCAGGAAATCCTCAACGAGGCACAGAAATGATGATCGCGCGTTTCCTGATGGCTGCCCTGCTGTTGGCAGTCTCGCCCGCGCTGCTCGCCGATGCCATTACCGGCGAAGTTCAGAAGCAGGCCACCAATTACACCGCCATCATCATGTTCGTGGTGTTCATCGTGTTCACCATGGGCATCACCAAGTGGGCGGCCAAGCGCAACACCTCGACCGCTGACTACTACACTGCTGGCGGCAGCATCACCGGCTTCCAGAATGGTCTGGCGATTGCCGGCGACTTCATGTCGGCGGCGTCCTTCCTGGGCATTTCCGCGCTGGTCTACACCAGCGGCTATGACGGCCTGATCTACTCCATCGGCTTTCTCGTCGGTTGGCCGATCATCCTGTTCCTGATGGCTGAACGCCTGCGCAACCTGGGCAAGTTCACCTTCTCCGACGTGGCGTCCTATCGCCTCGGCCAGACGCAGATCCGTCTGCTCTCGGCATTCGGCTCGCTGATCGTGGTGGCCTTCTACCTGATCGCGCAGATGGTCGGTGCCGGCAAGCTGATCCAGCTGCTATTCGGCCTCGACTACTACGTAGCCGTGGTACTGGTCGGTGTGCTGATGGTCATGTACGTGCTGTTCGGCGGCATGCTGGCGACCACCTGGGTGCAGATCATCAAGGCGGTCCTGCTGCTGTCCGGCGCCAGTTTCATGGCCGTCATGGTGATGAAGAGTGTCGGTTTCGACTTCGGCAGCCTGTTCGCCGAGGCGGTGAAGATCCACGAGAAAGGCGCGCAGATCATGAGCCCGGGCGGCCTGGTTTCCGACCCGATCTCGGCAATCTCCCTCGGCCTCGCGCTGATGTTCGGCACCGCCGGCCTGCCGCACATCCTGATGCGCTTCTTCACCGTCTCCGACGCCAAGGAAGCGCGCAAGAGCGTGTTCTACGCCACCGGCTTTATAGGCTACTTCTACATCCTGACCTTCATCATCGGCTTCGGCGCGATCCTGCTGGTCAGCACCAACCCGGACTTCAAGGACGTCACTGGCGCCATCGTCGGCGGCACCA
Organism: Pseudomonas sp. E45-MNA-CIBAN-0222; assembly: GCF_040310405.1. NCBI lineage: Bacteria > Pseudomonadati > Pseudomonadota > Gammaproteobacteria > Pseudomonadales > Pseudomonadaceae > Pseudomonas > Pseudomonas sp. E45-MNA-CIBAN-0222. The sequence continues at coordinate 276,789 of NZ_JBEOPU010000005.1, read as the reverse complement.
ACATGGTCGCCATCCACCTGGCCAGCGCGGTGGGCGGCAACCTGTTCCTCGGCTTCATCTCCGCGGTCGCCTTCGCCACTATTCTCGCGGTGGTTGCCGGTCTGACCCTGGCCGGTGCCTCGGCGGTTTCCCATGACCTCTATGCCTGCGTGATCAAGCAGGGCAAGGCGCGGGAAGAGGACGAGATGCGCGTAACCAAGCTGACCACCCTGAGTCTGGGCGTGGTGGCGATTCTGCTCGGCATCATCTTCGAGAAGCAGAACATCGCCTTCATGGTAGGTCTGGCGTTTTCCATCGCCGCCAGCTGCAATTTCCCGGTGCTGTTCCTTTCCATGTACTGGAAAGGTCTGAGCACCCGTGGTGCGCTGTTCGGTGGCTCGCTGGGGCTGTTTACCGCGCTGCTGCTGACCATCATCAGCCCGACCGTATGGGTCGACGTATTCGGCTATACCGAGGCGATCTTCCCCTACAAGTACCCGGCGCTGTTCTCGATGTTCGCCGCGTTCGCCGGTATTTGGTTCTTCTCGGTCACCGACAAGTCCAAGCGTGCTGGAGAGGAGCGCGAGCGCTTCTTCGCCCAGTTCGTTCGTTCGCAGACCGGCCTTGGGGCTACTGGCGCTGTCGCGCACTGACGTCCAGCCTGCAATACAAGAGGGCAGCCTGCGGGCTGCCCTTTTTAATGCCTGCAAGGAGGGCTGTCATCTGGCTGCAACAGCCCCATCCTGCACCCATATTGCCTGCCCGGAACCGCGCGGTCAGCCCCATGAGCCGCGGGTTTGCCAATGGCATTCATCAGTCTGATGGATGCCGGTCCGTGCCCTGGCATTCGCTAGACTCGCTGCCACTACCCGAACAACAAAAGGCAGCACGACGATGCACAACCGCATGATGATTACCGGTGCCGGCTCCGGGCTCGGTCGCGAGATTGCCCTGCGCTGGGCGCATGAGGGCTGGCAGCTGGCGCTTTCCGATGTCAACGAAGGCGGCCTGGTGGAAACCCTGAAGATGGTCCGCGAAGCGGGCGGTGACGGCTTCACCATGCGCTGCGACGTGCGTGACTACAGCCAGTTGATCGGCTTCGCCCAGGCCTGCGAGGAGAAGCTCGGCGGTATCGACATCGTGGTCAACAACGCCGGCGTGGCTTCCGGCGGCTTCTTCGACGAGCTGTCGCTGGAGGACTGGGACTGGCAGATCGCGATCAACCTGATGGGCGTGGTCAAGGGCTGCAAGGCATTCCTGCCGCTGGTGCAGAAGAGCAAGGGCAAGATCATCAACATCGCCTCGATGGCGGCTCTGATGCAGGCGCCGGGTATGAGCAACTACAACGTGGCGAAGGCTGGTGTGGTGGCGCTGTCGGAAAGCCTGCTGGTCGAGCTGCGCCAGGCCGAGGTTAGCGTGCACGTGGTCTGCCCGTCGTTCTTCCAGACCAACCTGCTGGATTCCTTCCGCGGTCCGACGCCGAACGTGAAGGCGCAGATCGGCAAGCTGCTGGAGTCCTCGCCGATTACTGCGGCGGACATCGCCGACTACATCCACCAGCAGGTCGCCAAGGGCGAATTCATGATCCTGCCGCACGATGAGGGCCGCATGGCCCGGAAGGTCAAGCAACAGAACCCGCAGGCGATCTACGACGAGATGGCGCTGCTGGCGGAAAAGAAGCGTGCCAAGAGCCGGGCACTCTGACAACGGCCGGCCGCTTCGGCGGCCGCTGAGGTTGCCTCCGGGAAGGGTGGGGAGTAGGGTTGGCGGTCCGGCTTTTTTCGCCGTAACCCTATGGATCGCTTGTGAATTTCCCCTCTCGCGGGCTGCTGATGCTGGCGCTGGTCCTGGCTGCCATCAACCTCCGCCCCGGCATTACCTCCTTCGCTCCGCTGATCGAACGCATCGCCGAAGAGCTTTCGCTTTCTCGCGGTCTGATCAGTCTCACCACGGCCTTGCCAGTTCTGCTGATGGGTCTGCTGGCGCCCTTGGCGCCGCGGCTGGCCGTGCGTTTCGGGCTGGAGCGCAGCATCGCGCTGTGCCTCGGGCTGATCGGTGTGGCATTGCTGTTGCGGCTGTTCGGCCACAATGCCGTTCTGCTGATCGGCACCGCCGGGCTGGTTGGCGCCGGGATTGCCGTTGCCGGGCCGCTGCTGTCCGGTTTCATCAAACGCTACTTCCTCGAACGTATGGGCCAGACGGCTGCCTGGTATTCACTGAGCATGGCGGTTGGTGGCACGCTCGGTGTGGTAGTGACCGCGCCGGCCGCCGAAATAATGGGCCAGGACTGGGCGCGGGGCTTGGCGCTATGGGCACTGCCGGCACTGGCCGCACTGCTGATCTGGTCGCGCTTGCCCAACCAGCCGGAGGCCGTCAGCGAGAGCCGCGCCGGCTTGCCCTGGAAAGAACCGCGGGCGTGGCTGCTGAGTATCTATTTCGCCCTGCAGGCCGGGTTGTTCTATGCGCTGGCGACCTGGCTGGTGGCGCGCTATCACGAGGTTGGCTACAGCCTGCTGCAAAGCAATGCGTTCTTCAGCGGCTTCATGCTCATCGGCCTGCCGAGCGCATTCGCCATGCCCTGGCTGGCACAGCGGCTGGGCAACCGGCACCGGATCATGGCCGCCTGTGGTGTGTTGGCGACGCTATGTCTGGCGCTGATCGCCTTGGTGCCGAACTGGCAGCCGCTGATTATCTGCATGCTGCTCGGCGTTGCGCTCAATGGCACCTTTTCCCTGGCGCTGATTTCGCCGATGTACGAAGCCAACACCCCGCTGGCCGTCAGCCGGCTCACTGCAATGATGCTATGCACCGGCTACAGCCTGGCCTGCCTGACGCCGGTGTTGGCTGGCCTCGGGCGTGATATGGCGGGTGACTACCGCATGCCGTTCCTGGTATTGACGGGTATGGCGGCGTGCATGTCGCTGCTCGCGATGCGCTTGCGACCACGGCATACAGGTACCTGAAACCGCTCAGGCTGTGGCCTGTTTCACCACTTCCCAAGCCGCGGGTGACCGGCCCGCCGGGCTATGTTAGAAAGCTCGCCGTCGTGTCTAATCCCCGCGTTTCCGGAGTTTCGAGTGGAGTCTGAATCCATCGTTTATGGCTGCATCCGTGATTGGCCTTCCGCCGACCCCGAGCAGTGCCGTCAGCGCCGGGCGAACAATCTAGCCGCCGTGCAGGCGCTGCCGCAGGGCGAAGCCTGGCCCTTCATCGGACGCGAGATGTTTTCCTTCTGCCGTAACGAAGAGTTGGGTCTTTATCAGACTCAGGTGATCCACTTCGGCGCCAGCTATCGTGCGGTTGAGTACGAGTGGACGCTCTGGGTGCAGCGTTTCGAAGAGTTGCTCAAGGAGCTGTACTGGACCAGCGCTGTGGTGCACCTGGAAACCGAGCTCAACGGTACGCACACCTTTCGCTGGCAGACCGAGGTGGGTAGCCATAGCCCGCAGCAGAGTGACCTGCGCATGCGCTGCGCTTGGGAGCGGGAAAGCGGCCTGTTCGGCTGACGTCACCGCGCAAGGGCTTTCTAGCGGCAGTCGCTCAGTCCAACCATTCGCGCGGTACGTCGCGCCTGAGGGCCAGCTGGCATTGTTGGCTATCGGCATCGAACACGATCACCGCTTCACCCTTGTCCAGCGCGCGGCGCACTCTCGTCACCCGGATTTCCAGCGGTGTTTCGTCGCCATTGTCGGTGCCCTCGCGGGTGACGAAGTCCTCGATGAGGCGGGTCAGGGTGTCCGGTTCGAGCTGATCGTGGGGTATGAGCATGGGACTTCTTTTCGGTAACGCAGGGATGACGGCGAACTACGTAGCGCCGCCCTGCAGGTAGCTGTCCAGGCAAGCATACAGTTGCTGACTCTCCAGCGGTTTTCCGATGAATTCGTCCATCCCCGAATCCAGCCCGCGCTGACGATGCTCAGCCAGCACATGAGCAGTTACTGCGATGATGGGTACAGCCTGCAGTTGCCGGTCTGCCTCCAGCTTGCGTATCTGCCGGCTGGCCTCGAATCCATCGACTTCGGGCATCTCGCAATCCATGAGAATCAGTTGCACGGCGTCGGGATCGCGACGGTAGAGATCCACTGCCTGACGTCCGTTGTCGGCGAGCTGAACGGCATAGCCGCGCTTCTTCAGCAGGCCGCGAACCACCATCTGATTAACCGGGTTGTCTTCGGCGACGAGAATGCAGGGCTCTCTGTGCGGGCGCGGCGTACTGGTTTCGTCGTCCTCGGTATGTGCGTGTGATTCTTGCTCGTAGAGTGTCTGCAGCGCCTCGCGCAGCGGAGCGCTCTGCAATGGTAGTGCGAGGCTGATCAGGCGTAGCCCAGGTGCAAGCGGCGGCGGCTCGTGAATCGGTGAGTAGAGCATGAGCACACGCTGATTATCCTCCAGCTCCGGGCGCAGGCGCTCCAGCCATTGGCTTGGGCTGCCCGGCCATGGCGCCAGCAGGACCAGCAGCGGCGGGGCGGTGAAATCCGTGAGGTAGTCCGGCAGGCGCTCCGGCGTCTGGCAGCGCTCGGTGCGCATACCCCAGCGCCGCAGCAGATGGCTCAACGCTTCGAGGCCCTGGGGGTCCTGCGACGCGAGCAATGCCGGGCGTCCTGCCAGCAATTGGGCGAGCGGATCTTCCAGGTCGACGGCGGCCTGCAGCGGGATTTCGAAGCAGAAGCGACTGCCACGGCCCGGCGCACTCTGCACCTCGATATGGCCGTTCATCATTTCCACCAGCTCCTTGCTGATCGCCAGGCCAAGGCCGCTGCCGCCATAGCGTCGTGTGGTGCTCGAGTCACCCTGGGAGAAGGACTCGAACAGCTGCGCCAGCACCTCTTGGCGCATGCCGATGCCACTGTCGCTGACGCAGAACACTAGCCGTGGTGCGCCGTCCTGAGGTTGGCGGCAGGAGACTTCGAGCAGCACGTGGCCGTGCTCGGTGAACTTCAGCGCATTGCTCAGCAGGTTCATCAGAATCTGCTTGAGCCGCGTGGGGTCGCCACGTATCCGCCGAGGTACACCGGGTTCCAGTCCCACGTGCAGGCTCAGTTGTTTTTCCAGCGCTTGCGCGGTGAACAGCCTGATGGTTTCGGAAATCAGCACTTCAAGGTCGAAATCGATGTCCTCGAGGCTTAGCTTGCCCGAACCGATCCGGGCGTAGTCGAGGATGTCGTTGATCACTGCCATCAGCGAGTTGCCGGAGCTGGAGATGGTATCCAGATAGAACTGCTGGCTGCGGTCCAGCGGCGTTTCACGCAGCAGTTGCAGCATGCCGAGTACGCCATTCAATGGTGTGCGGATCTCGTGACTCATCTTGGCCAGGAAGCGGCTCTTGGCCTCGTTCTCGCTGGCGGCCCGCTCGGCGGCCTCACGCGAGCGATAACCCTCTTCCTTGAGCAGGTTGATGCGGTCGGCCAGTCCAATGGACAGAGTGATCAGTTCGAAGGCGACGCTGGCCTTGACCACCGCCGCGCCGTACAGGCCGAACAATTCGAAGCCCAGTGAGCCGGCTGTGACCAGGATGAACGAGGCCAGCAGCACGCCCCAGGCTAGCGTGTAGTAGACCCCGTAGCGTACGCCGCGGCGCCAGACGAAGGCGCCAGTGACGAGCAGACCGAACGAGGCGACGATCACCGTGATGCTGGCCAGAATGCTCCAGGTCTGCACGTCCAGTAGAAGGCCGGAAATCATGCTGCCGAGCGCGATCAGCAGCGTGCAGCGCAACACGAGGTCAAGCCGCGGGAAGAGCTCGCGGGTGTGCAGGAAGTGCCGGCTGAACTGAATGGCGATCAGGCAGTGGCTGAACATCAGGGCGTAGATCCCCAGCGCCACCAGCCCACTGTCGTCGGCCAGCCATTTGACCAGCAGTCCATCGAAGGAAAGGGCAAACAAGCCGACGTTGAGGGTGTAGACCAGATACCAGAAATACGCAGGTTCGCGCAGCGCGGCGAAGAGGAACAGGTTGTAGCAGAACATCGCGAAAAGCACGCCGTAGAAGGCGCCGCTGATGCCGCTTAGTTCCTGTTGCTGGGCCGCACTGGCGTTGTAGGTGCTGAAGTACAGCGGTACGTAGAGGGTGCTGGTGGTCTTGATCCGTAACAGTACTGTGGTTTCACCCGGAGGTAACTCAACGGGGAACCAGAAATCGCTGACCTTTACCGGCCGATCCGCAAAGGGATAGCGATCCCCGGTCAACTGCCGGCTGATGCTGCCATCCGGGTGTTGCAGAAACAGCTCGATATGGTCGAGCAGCGGGTAGTTGATCTCGATGAAGCCGCCCAGGGGCATGCCAAACCGATTTACCAGGCTTGCGCGCAGCCACCAGGTCGAGCTGTTCTTGCCTTTATTTACATGGCCGCCCGTGACCGGTTGCAAGCGTTCGGCCGGTAGCCGCAGGACATCGTCGACACTCAACTCGCCGGCCGGGTCTTCCAGATACATAGTGCCGCTGGCGAGGGATTGGCGTGTATCAATGGAATCGAGCAGGACGGGGGTGAACGCCCATGCTTGTAGCGACAGGCAAATGAGCAGCAGAGCCAGGCATGAACGCGGCAACATGTTCCAATCCGGAAGGGTGCATCCCCTGAACCAGGGCGACACATATGGGTAGAGCGGTGTGACGGTACCGATTCCTTCGGGCTCTACATGGCGCCTTCAGAGTGCCGCACGTCCTTGTGGGGGCTAACTTTGCCGAGTTACGCGCCCAGCGGCAAGCGCCGCCTGCTCGAAGCAGGCGCCTTGTCACGTAAGCCGGGGGCTCAGCTGTTACGTTCCTGCGGGTCGGCATGGCGGCCGATGAGGGTGTCGACGGGTGGTACACGCGTGTCGTTTTCCATCTGAGCGTCATGCTCCAGCTGATGACTGAAACGCTCCAGCGAATCCTTGGAATGAGCATCGCTGGCGAAGACCGGCTGGCTGAGCATGTAGCCGCAGAGCAGGCGACTCATGGCGGCAAGACTGTCGATATGGGTGCGTTCATAACCGTGGGTGGCATCGCAACCGAACGCTACCAGCGCGGTGCGAATGTCGTGCCCGGCCTCTACCGCCGACTGGGCATCACTGTGGTAGTAGCGGAACAGGTCACGGCGTACCGGGATCTCGTGCTCACCGGCAAGCTTGAGCAGATGGCGCGAGAGGTGGAAGTCGTAAGGCCCGCCAGAATCCTGCATTGCCACGGTGACGGCATGCTCGCTCGAGGCTTGCCCCTTGGCTGCGGGCGCAATGTCGATGCCGACGAACTCACTGACGTCCCAAGGCAGCGCACCTGCCGCGCCAGAACCGGTTTCCTCGGTGATGGTGAACAGAGGATGTACATCGATGGGCGGTTCGCGGCCACTTTCGACGATGGCCTTGAGCGCGGCGAGCAGGGCTGCGACGCCAGCCTTGTCATCCAGATGACGAGCACTGATGTAGCCGCTCTCGGTGAATTCCGGCATCGGATCGAAGGCAACGAAGTCGCCGACGTTGACGCCCAGGGCGCAGGTTTCGTTGCGGCTATAGGTGTAGGCGTCCAGACGCAGCTCCACGTGGTCCCAGCTGACCGGCGCTTCGTCCACTGCAGTGTTGAAGGCATGTCCCGACGCCAGCAGAGGTAGCACGCTGCCGCGGATCACACCAGTGTCGGTAAAGACACTGACGCGACTGCCTTCGGCAAAGCGGCTCGACCAGCAACCAACGGGCGCAAGGCCAAGTCGGCCGGTGTCGTGAATCTCGCGGACGATGGCGCCGATCGTGTCCAGGTGCGCGGCTACCGCGCGATCCGGGCTGTAGCGGCGTCCCTTGAGCGTCGCGCGGATGGTGCCGCGGCGGGTCAGTTCGTAAGGGATGCCCAGTTCGGCCAGGCGCTCGGCAACGTAGCGCACGATGGTATCGGTGAAACCGGTAGGGCTGGGAATGGCGAGCATTTCCAGCAACACACGTTGCATGTAATTGAGATCGGGTTCAGGTAGTTGTGCGGTCATGGGAGCATCCTTTGATGGCGGCCGTTGGCCACCTTCTAAGCTTGGGGTCGGGCGTATCCGAGGGCGAGCCCTATCGGCCGCCAGCGACCGTATGGCGGCGGCCCGGCATGGCGCCGGACCGTCGGTGCTCAGCCAGTGGTGCTGAGCGGGAAGAGCAGGTCAATGAAGCGCTCGGCGGTCGGTTGCGGCTGGTGGTTGGCCAGGCCGACGCGCTCGTTGGCTTCGATGAAGACGTACTCCGGTTGATCCGGGGACGGCACCAGCAGGTCCAGGCCGACCACCGGAATGTCCAAGGCGCGGGCGGCGCGCACGGCTGCATCAATCAAGTCGTGATGCAATTGCGCGGTGACATCTTCCAGCGTGCCGCCGGTATGCAGGTTCGCAGTGCGCCGCACGGCGAGGCGCTGGCCGTCGGGCAAGACGCTATCGAAGTCGACTCCGGCGTCGCGCAGGCAGCGCTGAGTCTCCTCGTCGAGCGGAATATGGCTTTCTCCGCCGGTAGCTGCCTGGCGCCGGCGGCTCTGCTTCTCGATCAGCGAACCGATGCTGGTGCGGCCATCGCCGATGACTTCCGCCGGGCGACGTATTGCGGCGGCGACCACCTCGAAACCGATTACCACGATGCGCAGGTCCAAACCGGGGTGATAGCTTTCCAATATCACCCGGCTGTCATACTGCCTGGCGCGCTGGATCGCATCTTCCATCTCGGCGGCATCGCGCAGGTCCACGGCAACGCCCATGCCCTGTTCGCCGTCCACCGGCTTGACCACAACGCTGCCATGTTCGGCAAGAAATGCGGCGTTTTCTCCAGGTGCTGCGGCCAGTTGCTGCGCGGGTAGGCTGATGCCTACGTGAGAGAGGGTGCGGTGCGTCAGGCGCTTGTCCTGGCATAGGGTCATGCTGACGGCCGAGGTTAAATCCGACAGCGACTCGCGGCAGCGCACGCGACGCCCGCCCTGGGTCAGGGTGAACAACCCGGCTTCGGCGTCATTGACTTCGATTTCGATACCACGGCGTCGTGCTTCGTCGACAATGATCTTGGCGTAGGGGTTGAGTGTCGCCTCAGGGCCCGGGCCAAGGAACAGCGGCTGGTTGAAGCTGTTCTTGCGCTTGACGGTGAAGGTCTGCAGATCGCGAAAGCCCAGCTTGGCGTAGAGCGCTTTGGCTTGCTGGTTGTCGTGCAGTACCGACAGGTCGAGGTAAGCCAGGCCGCGGCCCATGTAGTGTTCGATCAGGTGGCGTACCAGCGCTTCACCGACGCCCGGTCGCGGGCAGCTGGGCGAAACCGCCAGGCACCAGAGGCTCGAGCCGTTCTCCGGGTCGTTGAATGCGCGGTGGTGATCGACGCCCATGACGCTACCAATGATCTGCCCCGAGGTCTCGTCTTCGGCCAGCCAGTACACCGGGCCGCCCTGTTCACGTGGGGTGCAGCGCTCCGGATCGACCGGCATCATCCCGCGCGACTGGTACAGGCCGTTGATGGCGTGCCAGTCGGCATCGCTCTGGGCGCGGCGCACGCAGAAACCGCGGAATCGCTTCTGCGAAGGGCGATAGTCGGTGAACCAGATACGCATGGTATCGGAGGGATCGAGGAAGAGTTGCTGCGGGGCATAGGACAGCACCTGATGCGGAGCGGCGACATACAGCGCGATGTCGCGCTCGCCAGCCTGCTCGTTGAGCAGTTCAGCCGCGAGCTGTGCAGGGTCGGAATAGGTGTGGCCGACCAGGATGCGGCCCCAGCCGCAGTGAAGGACCACCGGGCCGCAGGGTTCTTCCTGACCATCCTCGGCGAAGCGTGCCTGCAGCCTCTGGTAGGTCGGAGCCTGTCCGCGCAACAGACGCTGGCCGTAGGCTTGGGACTTCTGCATGGTGCGTTCCTTGATACTAAGTCACGAACCGGCACGCGGCGGGGCGATGTGCTCGCCCCCGTGGTGCGTGGCAACCGCAGCCGTTCGTGAGCGGGTTATCGGGGCCGTCGTGGCCTGGCGCCTGCATCGGCCACCGTCAAAGGCCTTGTTCGCTCAACCATAGGTTGACCGCTGCCAGCTGCCAGAGTTTTGAACCGCGCAGCGGCGTGAGCTGGCCATCCGGATCGGCGAGCAGTTTCTCCAGTGCCTGCGGCTTATAGAGGCCGCGTTCCTGACTGGGGTCGAGCAGCATCTCGCGAACCCAGTTCAGCGTCGCACCCTGCAAATGCTTGAGGCCCGGCACCGGGAAATAGCCCTTCGGCCGGTCGATCACCTCGGCGGGGATCACCTGGCGTGCGGCTTCCTTGAGCACGTACTTGCCGCCGTCGGGCAGCTTGAACTTCGCCGGAATCCGCGCCGACAGCTCGGCCACGCGGTAGTCGAGGAACGGCGTGCGCGCCTCCAGGCCCCAGGCCATGGTCATGTTGTCCACGCGTTTGACCGGATCATCGACCAGCATCACCGTGCTGTCGATGCGCAGGGCCTTGTCCACCGCCGCATCGGCGCCGGGCCGGGCGAAGTGCTGGCGCACGAAGTCGCCCGAGAAGTCGCCCTGGACCCACTGCTGCTGCACGGTCTCGGCATATTCCTCGTACGTGCGATCGCGGAACGCGGCGAGGTAGGCCGCCACCGGGTCTTCGGCGCCGTCCACCAGCGGATACCAGTGGTAGCCGGCGAACAGTTCGTCGGCGCCCTGGCCGCTCTGCACCACCTTGCAGTGCTTGGCCACTTCCCGCGAGAGCAGGTAGAAGGCGATGCAGTCATGGCTGACCATCGGCTCGCTCATCGCCTGGAAGGCGGCCGGCAGCTGTTCGAGGATTTCCTTTTCCTGAATACGCAGCTGGTGATGACGCGTGTTGTAGTGCTTGGCGATCAGATCCGAGTACTTGAACTCGTCGCCGCGCTCGCCGCCGGCGTCTTCGAAGCCGATGGAGAAGGTCAGCAGGTTGTCCGCCACACCGGCTTCGCGCAGCAGGCCGACCAGCAGGCTGGAGTCGACACCACCGGAGAGCAGCACGCCGACATCCACCGCGGCGCGCTGACGAATCGCCACTGCCTCGCGCATGGTATCCAGCGTGCGCTGCTTCCAGTCTTCGAAGCTGTAATTGCGTTCCTCTTCACGGGCGCCGAATTCCAGCTCCCACCAGCGCTGGGTGGTGGTTGCGCCATTGGCGTCGACGCGCATCCAGCTCGCCGGCGGCAATTTCTCGATACCGGCGATCAGCGTGTCCGGTGCCGGAACCACGGCGTGGAAACTCATGTAGTGGTTCAGTGCCACCGGATTCAGTACACCGGCGATATCGCCGCCCTTGAGCAGTGCCGGCAGCGACGAGGCGAAGCGCAGGCGCTGGCCGGTGCGCGACAGGTACAGCGGTTTGACGCCAAGACGGTCGCGGGCGATGAACAGCTGCTGGCTGTCACGCTCCCAGATGGCGAAGGCGAACATGCCGTTCAGTCGCGGCAGCAGCGCTTCGCCCCAGGCATGGAAGCCCTTGAGCAGCACTTCGGTATCGCCTTCGGAGAAGAAGCGATAACCCAGGCCTTCCAGCTCTGCGCGCAATTCCGGGTAGTTGTAGATGGCGCCATTGAAGACCATCGACAGGCCGAGGGCCGAGTCGATCATCGGCTGGCCGGAGGCCTCGCACAGATCCATGATCTTCAGACGTCGATGACCCAGGGCAAGTGGGCCCTGACTATGAAAACCGCACGCGTCGGGGCCGCGCGCAGTCAAATGTTGGGTGATGCGTTCAACCGCAGCCAGATCGGCCGGGCGGTTATCGAAACGAAGTTCTCCAGCTATGCCACACATAAGATCCTTACCGGTTTTGCCGTTGGGGAGTGTGACTGGCCCGTCACCCGCGAAGTTCAGCCTTTCGGATCAGCGCAGCGGCGCCGATGCGGCCGGGTATAGGTCAGTCAGCTTTTTACACCAAAACAAAAAAATGCTTTGATGTCAAAGTTAGTTGTAGCAAGAAATACTGAATATGGCGGAAGAAACAGTTTCAAACGAAATCAATAGTGTCGAGCTAGAAGCCTTCGAAATGCCGCTGTTTCAGGCCATGCGCCGGTTGCAGCAAGACGCCGAAGTGCATGCCAAACGGCTGGCGCGTTACGGCGGGCTGAGCCCTGTGCAGCTGATGATCCTGCAGGTGCTGGCTAGCGAAGGGCAGTTGACCGCAAGTGACCTGAGTCGGCGCGTCAGCCTTACCGCAGCCACGCTTTCCGGTCAGATCGACCGGCTGGAGGAGCGCGGCCTGTTGCAGCGCCAGCGCGACGATCAGGACCGTCGCCGCCAGTGGCTGCTGCTCAGCGATAACGGCCGCGCCTTGTTGCAGCAGGCGCCTGCGCTGTTGTCTCCGGAATTCCGCGCACGTTTCGCCGCCCTGCCACAATGGGAGCGCCACGCGCTGACCGCCGCGCTGCTGCGTGCCGCCGAGCTGTGCGGCGACATGGAGTGAGCGCCGCTAGCGCGAGTTCTTAAGGCTTTCCACGGTCAGCTCCAGCGCCTTGCGCATGTCCAGCCGTGCCGAGCGACCGACATCGCGATCATCCAGCCGATAGCCGCGTTCCGACGGCAGAATCGGCGCGGTAAGGTCATCCGCCTCGGCGGGTTCGAAATCCGAATCACGGCCGATGGTCATGGCGCTGCGGCGTAGCAGTTCACGCACCTGATCCGGCTCTAGCTCGGGATTGACCGACAGCATCGCGCCCACTGCGCCGGCAACCAGCGGCGTGGCATAGGAAGTGCCGCAGTGCACGTCGCCGCGCTTGTCGGGGTCGAGCGTGGCGGCGCGGGTGCAGGCGGCTGCGGTGATGTCCACACGCATATCGACGTTGGACGACTTGCGCTTGCGCACGTAGTCGGGGTGCTCCACCGAGACCTTTTTCCTGTCGTCGCGCTCATGGCCACCGACCACCAGCAGCTGCTCGGTGATGAACGAGGAGGGCAGTCGATAGTCGTCGAGCCCGGAGTGGGCCGAACCATTGCCCGCCGAGTTGATGACCAGCACGTCAGGATGCTCGCGGCGCAGCCAGAGGAAGAACTCCTCCAGAAGCTCTTCGTAGCCGCTCATGGCAATCCCGGAGCGCAGCAGCGAGTCCACCGGTTCGCCATCCACATCTACCGTGCCGATGCGGTGAATGCCCCAGCTCCAGTTGAGGATGCGCGCGCCGTCTTCGACCAGATTTACCGAGGCCGCGACGTTGGCCGTGATGCCGGCGTCCGAGTTGCGCTCGACGATGACCTCGAAGCCCGGCCCGGTGCCGTCCAGTGCACTGAGAAAGCCCTGATCGCGGGCATCGCTGGCGTGGGCGGCGAGAATGCCGGCGACGCTGCTGCCGTGGTTGTCCGGCCGATCGGCATCGCGGGCGTAGAGACAGGTGCGCTGCTGTTGCGGGTCACAGGGTTCGAGGTACTCGGCGAAATGCGGTGCATCGAAATCCACCGCGCGCTCGATGATTCCGATACGCACCGGCTGTTTTTCGCCGGTGCGCTGGCCGGCGGGAATGCGTTCGCGGTAGTAGTCCACTGCATCGAGGAAGCGGTTGGCGGCCCACTCGCGGTTCTGCGGGCGCTTCTGATCCGCGGTCTTGCCGGTTTCCTGCTCGTCGTTCTCGGCGGCCGATTCCTCGATTACCACGGCATCCACACCCACCTCGCTGCCCAGGCGCAGCACCATGGCGTCGCGTTCGGTCAGATCCTTCACCGGCAGGCGCAGCTGGTAGGTGTTCAACGGTGGGATGGCGCCGACCACCTTGGCGTCGTATTTCTCGGCGAGTTGCCGCGCCTTCTTCAGGCCGTCGTGATCCTCCTCGATGATCAGGCTGACCAGATCGACATAAGTGGTCAGGTCGTCCATGTTGCGCGCCACCTCATCGGGCTTGGCGGCGAGCACCTGGCTGCGTCCGGCCGAAAGCCAGACAGGGTTGCTGCGCGTTCCATCATGCTCCAGCCAAAGCGGACCGCTGCGTACTGCGTCCGGCCCGAGGGTCAGGCGCAGCTGCTCCCCGTCGCGCTGGAGCGTGTCGGCATCCAATCGCTGGCTGTTGAGGTACAGCTGCACATTGGCGCGGGGCAGGCCTTTGGCCTGCAGACACCAACTCTGCGGATCCTCGGCAAAGAGGTCGCCGCAACGCTTGAGTTGGGTGATGCGGATTGGGTCTTCAGCAGCTGCCGGAAGGATGATGAGGGTGCCCAATAGCCCGAGGCCAAGGGTGAACAGGGTGCAAGCGCGTGCAGGCATGGTTCAACGTCGCTCGAGGTAGTTGACGCTGAACAGCCCGCGCCGGTCGGTCCACTGACCGCGACAGTCGAACCCGGCGGCATCGGCCAGGGCAGCGAAGGATTCCAGCGTGTACTTGTAGGAGTTTTCCGTATGCAGGCTTTCCCCGGCATCGAAGTGGAAGCGCCGGCCTTCGATGGTCACGTCCTGCGCATCGGGGCTGATCAGGTGCATCTCAATGCGCGATTCGGCCTCGTTGAAGAAGGCGCGATGGACGAAGCGTGACGGGTCGATGTCGCTGTCCAGCTCGTTGCGGATGCGCTGCAGCAGGTTGAGGTTGAAGGCGGCTGTGACATGGGCGCGGTCGTTGTAGGCCGCTTCCAGCACCGCACGATCCTTGACCAGATCGACGCCGATCACCAGGCCGCCGCCGACCGGCAGCACATCGTGCAGCCGCTGCAGAAAGGCTGCGGCCTCGCCCGGGGTGAAATTGCCGATGCTGGAACCGGGGAAGAACATCAGCGGGTGCTCGCTGGAAAAATCATCCGGCAGGTTCAGCTCGTTGGAAAAGTCGGTACAGGCCGCGTGCACCTCCAGCCAGGGATAGTCGGCGGCCAGGCGCTGGGTGCTGCTGAGCAGGAAGTCTTCAGAGATGTCGATGCCCAGGTAGCTGGTTGGGTGCAGCGCCTCCAGCAGCAGGCGTACCTTGCGGCTCGCGCCGCTGCCCAGTTCGATCAGGTCGCTGTGGGGACCGGCGATGTCGAGGATGTCGTTGGCCGCGTCGGCGAGAATCTGTTCTTCGGTGCGGGTGATGTAGTACTCGGGCTGCTGGCAGATTTGTTCGAACAGCTCGGAACCGCGGCGATCGTAGAAGAACTTCGGTGAGGCCCATTTCGGGCTCGCAGCGAACCCGGCAAGGGTTTCGTCGCGCAGGGAAGCATCATGTGGCTGTTGCAGCTGATCGTGAAAGTGAATTGCCAGCGCCATGTTCAAAGCCCTCTGGCCAGGCGTAGCCCGGCGAATTGCCAGCGCATCGCCGGCTGGAAGAAGTTGCGGTAGGTGACTCGCACGTGGGATTCCGGCGTGGCGCAGCAACCGCCACGCAAGACCATTTGGCCGGACATGAATTTGCCGTTGTATTCACCCAGGCTGCCCTCCAGCGGACGAAAGCCGGGGTAGGGCAGGTAGGCGCTGGCGGTCCACTCCCAGACATCACCGAACAGCTGCCGGGGGCCGTCGTGACCGGGCAGGGCGGCGACCGGTTGCAGGTAGTCGCTTTCAAGGAAGTTGCCGCGCAGCGGCTGGTCGGCGGCGGCGACTTCCCATTCCGCTTCGCTCGGCAGGCGTGCCCCGGCCCAGCGGGCATAGGCATCGGCCTCGTAATAGCTGATGTGGCAGACAGGCGCTTCCAGGTCCAGCGGGCGCAGGCCGCCGAGGGTCATTTCGTACCAGCTGGCCTCTT
Source organism: Pseudomonas sp. E45-MNA-CIBAN-0222 (assembly GCF_040310405.1). Lineage (NCBI taxonomy): Bacteria > Pseudomonadati > Pseudomonadota > Gammaproteobacteria > Pseudomonadales > Pseudomonadaceae > Pseudomonas > Pseudomonas sp. E45-MNA-CIBAN-0222. The sequence continues at coordinate 261,206 of NZ_JBEOPU010000005.1, read as the reverse complement.
CGCGCAGCCAGTACAGCGGAGCGTTCCAGCCGGACTGCTGGATCAGGTCCCAGCCATCGGACAGCCACAGCTCCGGGCGGGCATAACCGCCGTCAGTGATGAACGACAGGTATTCGCGGTTGCTCACCAGGCGTTCGGCAAGCTGGAAATCCTCGACGAACTGGCGATGTCGCGGGGTTTCGCAATCGAAGGCGAAATCGCTGCCGGCATGCCCGATGTGCTGCACGCCGCCGGTGTATTCATGCCAGCGCGGGCGCTCGGGGCTGCTGGGCCGGGGCTGGGCGAGATCGTCGCGATAAACCGGGTGCAGCGGGTTCTGCGCGAGGATGTGTTTGATGTCCATCAGCAGCAGTTCCTGGTGCTGCTGCTCATGCTGCAGGCCGAGGCCGACGCGGCGGACGATTTCGGCAGCCTGCTCGCGCGGCGGATTGCTCAGTAGTTCGCCCATGGCCTGGTCGACGTGGCGGCGATAGCGATAGATCTCGTCCACACCCGGGCGGGACAGCACACCGCGCCGCGCCCGCGGAAAGGGCAGGCCATGGGTCTGGTAGTAGGAGTTGAACAGGTAGTCGTAGGCCTCGTTCAGCCGCCGGTAGCCGGGCAGATAAGGCAACAGCAGAAAGGTCTCGAAGAACCAGCTGACATGCGCTAGGTGCCATTTCGGCGGGCTGACTTCCGGCGTGCTTTGGATGACGTAATCCTCGACCTGCAGCGGCGTGCAGATCGCCTCGCTGGTGGCGCGTACCTGCCGGTAACGCTGCAGCAACAGGTCGAGTTCGGCGAGTACCGGGTGCGAATGTGGCTGCTCTGCCAGGTTGCCCATGGCTGTCCCCCTCGGGTTTGACGACCGAAACGGCCTCCCATAGCGACCCGGCGCGGCGGGCAAAAGTTTCTGCCGGCCGGCTTGGCGACCATGAAGAAAAAGCGGCCGCGCTCTGGTCACTCTGTATGAGCAAAGCAGGGGATCGAGCCATGCGAAAGTTGTCAGTCCTGGGTTCCGCGGTGCTGTTGGCTGCCTGCGGGCAACACAATACGGCGTCCTACACCGACGCCGCGGGCGCGCCGAAAAGCGCCGAGACGCGCACCCTCGAGGCCGGCGCAAAGCTGTTGCAGGGCAAGGCGCCGCTGAATGCCGTGAGCGCTTACCTCAACGGCTTTCACTTCTACAGCGGCGACATCGACGGGCAGATGGAGGCCCACCACTACGTCACGCGGCTGAACGAGGACGTGTTGCAGGCGCTGATCTACGACGGCAATGGCAGCAATGCCAAGCTCATGGGCGTCGAGTACATCATCAGCGCGCGCCTGTTCGCGACACTGCCCGAGGACGAGAAGAAGCTTTGGCACAGCCACGATTACGAGGTGAAGTCCGGCTCACTGGTCGCCCCCGGCCTGCCGCAGGTAGCGGAAAAGCAGCTGATGGAGCAGGTAGTCAGCACCTATGGCAAGACGTGGCACACCTGGCATACCGACCGCGACAAGGAGCTGCCCTACGGAATCCCGGCGCTGATGATGGGTTTCACCGCGGACGGCCAGCTGGATCCGGCACTGGAAAAGGCCCGTGACGACCGCATCGGGGTGGATACCCAGGCAATCCGTCGCAGCCGCGAGTCGATTCTGCAACCCACGGTCGATCCGGCGGCGAATGCCTGGGAGAAAGGTGAAGTGATTCAGCTGCAGCGGGTGCGGGGCGCCGGCGAGCACCGCCACGGTGATACCGCTGGCGAGGCCGAGATCAACGAATCGGGGCGCGTGCAAAAACAGCGGCAGCGTAGCGACACGCGCTGAGCGCCGCTTACGCTCCTCCAGCAATGCTGGACTGAGCGAGGTTTGGCTAGCCTTAGTCTCGTAGGGTGGGCTTTAGGCCCACTAAACTGCCAAGAAAGCGAACGCGCGGTGGGCTGAAGCCCACCCTACGGTCGGCGTGGGATGCTGAAATTGAGCAGTGATCTAAGCGCCGCACCACGCTCACTGCTTGTCCTGGAGAGGCGGCGTCGGGCGGATCAGGATCTCATTGACATCCACGTGCGCCGGTTGTGACAGCGCGTAAACCACCGCGCGGCCGATGTCCTCCGGTTGTAGCGCATAGGCTGGCGGTTCGTCGAACAAGGGCGTGTCGACCATCCCCGGCTCTATCAGCGTGACCCGCACGCCGGTCCCGCGCAGCTCTTCGCGCACGCTCAGGCCCATGCCGGTCACCGCCCATTTGCTGGCGCTGTACATCGATCCGGGAATGACGAAGCGCCCTGCTGCCGAGCCGGTAAGCAAAACATGGCCGCGGCTGGCCTTTAGCGCCGCTAGCGTGCAGCGCAGGGTCAGCCCGACGCCGTAGATGTTGGTCAGCAGCATGGCTTTCCATACTTCGGGATCGGCGCCGCTAAAACCGCCGTCGCTGCCGGGGATGCCGGCGTTGGCGTAGACGGCATCGAGCTGGCCGTAGTGATCAAGCACTCGCTGGACCATGGCTTGCTGCTGGGCGTAATCGGTCACGTCGCAGCAAATGGCGATGGCACGCTGCGGCCCTAGCTCGTCCACCAGATGCTGCAACTTGTCCTTGGAGCGGGCGGCGAGCGCCAGCCGGTAGCCGGCCGCTGCCGCCATGCGTGCGGTGGCTGCACCGATGCCGGAGGAGGCGCCGGTGATCAACAGCACGGGATCGCTCATGGCTGCGCCTCAGTAGTTCGGAGTGGTTTCTGGAATGGCACTGTCGTCGGTAATGAACGGCATGCTCCAGGGCTCCAGAGCGCAACCTTTATCGAGTAACTCCTGACGCGTCTGCTCGATTACCTGCGCCATGCGCAGCGGGTCAGCGTAATCACGCACTTGCGGCACTCGGGCGAGTTCTTCGCCTGCCCCGTTCATCACGGTGAAGCCGAAGCTGTCATCCTCGGTGTTGGCGCTGGTCACGCAACCGCAGGGCAGAAAGGCTTCCGAAGCCAGTTGCATGGCGTTGTCCAGGCTGAGCGGGGTAGTGGTCATGTTTATCTCCGTTTCGTTGCAGATGTCTGAAGTTGACCGCCATATCCAGCAGCCGTTTCCCCATCTCCGACCGGCTGTCGCTTGTGCAACGGCAGACGCACCACCATATTCAGTCTCATGACTACCTCTTATCCCGATCCGCTGAGTCAATTCCATCCGGCCGTGGCTGAGTGGTTTTGCCGCAGCTTCCCCGCGCCCACTCCAGCCCAGACGGCGGCGTGGCCGCGGATCCGGGCGGGGCTTTCGACGCTGGTCGCCGCGCCTACGGGGTCGGGCAAAACATTGACTGCCTTTCTCGCCGCCATCGATGGGCTGGTGCAGCAGGGTCTGGCCGAGGATGGCCTGGCCGACGCGACGCGCGTGCTTTATGTCTCGCCATTGAAGGCCTTGTCCAACGACATCCATATCAACCTGGAGGAGCCGCTCGCCGGGATCACCGCCGAGCTGGCGCGTCTGGGCCTGCCGCCGCTGGAAATCCGCACGGCAGTGCGTACCGGCGATACGCCGCAGGCCGAGCGCAATGCCATGCGCAAGCGGGTGCCGCATATCCTGGTGACCACGCCGGAATCGCTCTATGTGCTGCTCGGCTCGGCATCGGGGCGCGAAATGCTCGCCGACGTACAGAGCGTGATCGTCGACGAGATCCACGCCATCGCCGGCAACAAGCGCGGCAGCCATCTGGCACTCTCGCTGGAACGGTTGGAGGCGCTCTGCAATCGGCCGCTGGTGCGGGTCGGCTTGTCGGCGACGCAGAAACCGATCGACGCGGTGGCGCGCTTTCTGGTCGGCGTCGAGCGGCCGTGCGAGATCGTCGATATCGGCCATGGCCGCGCCCGCGACCTGGCGCTGGAAGTGCCGCCGGTGCCGCTGGAAGCGGTGATGAGCAACGATGACTGGGCGCTGGTCTACGACCGACTCGCCGCACTGGCTGGCGAGCATCGCACCACGCTGGTGTTCGTCAACACGCGGCGCATGGCCGAGCGCACCACCCGGCATCTGGCCGAGCGGCTGGGTGCAGAGGTCGTCGCCGCACACCACGGCAGCCTGGCCCGCGAGCAGCGTCTTAGCGCCGAGCAGAAGCTCAAGCGCGGCGAGCTGCGCGTGCTGGTCGCGACTGCTTCGCTTGAGCTGGGCATCGACATCGGCGATGTCGAGCTGGTCTGCCAGCTGGGGTCGCCACGCTCGATCTCGGCTTTCCTGCAGCGGGTCGGACGGGCCGGGCATCAGGTGGCTGGTGTTTCAAAGGGGCGCCTGTTCCCCAGTTCCCGCGACGACTTGATCGAGTGCGCCGCGCTCCTCGACGCAGTGCGTCGGGGCGAGCTGGACACGCTGAAGATTCCGCGGGCGCCGCTGGATGTGCTGGCGCAACAGATCGTCGCGGAGGTGGCCTGTCGAGAATGGAGCGAGGACGCGCTGTTGGCGTTGATCCAGCGCGCCATGCCTTACGCTGCGCTGGAGGCGAAGGCCTATCAGGCGCTGTTGAAAATGCTCACCGAGGGCTACACCACCCGCCACGGAGTGCGCGGCGCCTATCTGCACCGTGACTTGGCGACCCGCAGCCTGCGCGCTCGCCGCGGCGGGCGGCTGATCGCATTGACCTCCGGCGGCACCATCGCCGATAACGCCGACTATGCCGTGCTGTTGGAACCGCAGGGGCTGAACATCGGCACGGTCAATGAAGATTTCGCGGTGGAGAGCCTGGCCGGCGATGTGTTCCAGCTGGGCAACACGTCGTATCGCATCCTCAAAATTGAATCCGGGCGGGTGCGTGTCGAAGACGCCCAGGGCATGCCGCCGAGCATCCCGTTCTGGCTGGGCGAGGCGCCGGGGCGCAGTGACGAGCTGTCCTTTGCCGTGGCGCGGTTGCGTGACGAGATTGATCGGCGGTTGGCTGAGGGCGCTCCTTCCGCCTGCGCCGGGCGCCCCAACCCTCTCCCTGAGGGGGAGAGGAGGCAGGCCGAGGCTGCTGGAACGAATGATGAAGGGCCAGGCACCGGAAGGGTTGCGTCTGCTGCTCAAAGCGGCGAAGCCCCACGCGTGGGTAATGAACAAGCTTCCCTGCCTGTCCCAGTCGCGGACCAGGCGCCCTCTTCCCTCCGGGGAGAGGGCTGGGGCGAGGGGGCGGCGGTGGGTAGAGTGGACCTATCGCCCGCGATCGATTGGCTTACCGGCACCCTTGGCCTGGCGGAAACCGCCGCGCGACAGATCGTCGAATACCTGGCGCGTGCCCGCTCCGCACTAGGCGCCTTGCCGACTCAGCAGCGGCTGGTGATGGAGCGCTTCTTCGACGAGTCCGGCGGCACCCAGCTGGTCATTCACTCGCCCTATGGCAGCCGCATCAATCGCGCCTGGGGGCTGGCGCTGCGCAAGCGCTTCTGTCGCACCTTCAACTTCGAACTGCAGGCGGCGGCCACCGAAGACGCCATCATTCTCTCGCTTTCCACCAGCCACAGCTTTCCGTTAGCAGAGGTCTGGCGCTACCTGCATTCCACCAGCGCCGAGCAGGTGCTGATCCAGGCATTGCTGGATGCCCCGTTGTTCGGCGTGCGTTGGCGCTGGATCGCCACCACCGCACTGGCATTGCCGCGCATGGCCGGCGGGCGCAAGGTCGCGCCGCAGCTGCAGCGAATGAAAAGCGACGATCTGCTGGCCACGGTTTTCCCCGACCAGGTCGCCTGCCTGGAAAACATCGTCGGTGAGCGCGAGATTCCCGACCATCCGCTGGTGCGGCAGACCGTCGATGACTGCCTGCATGAGGCCATGGACAGCGAGGGCTGGCTGGCACTGCTGCGGCGCATGGAATGTGGCGAAGTCGAGCTGCTGGCGCGCGATCTGCCCGCGCCGTCACCCTTGGCAATGGAGATCCTCGGCGCGCGCCCTTACGCCTTTCTTGACGATGCACCGTTGGAAGAGCGGCGCACCCAGGCGGTGCTTGCGCGGCGCTGGAGCGACCCCGAATCACCTGACGACCTAGGTGCGCTGGACCCCGAAGCCATTGCGGCCGTGCGCGAAGAAGCCTGGCCCGACGCGCGCAACGCCGACGAGATACACGAGGCGTTGACCGCATTGGGTTGCATCGCCGAAGGCGAAGCTGCCGCCGAGCCGCAGTGGCTGCAATGGCTGGCCGACCTTGCCCACGGCAAACGGGCCACGCGCATGCAGGTCGCTCACGACCGCGCCCTATGGCTGCCGCTCGAAAGGCTCATGCTGCTGCGTGCGGTCTACCCACAGGCGATGTTCGAACCGCATCTGCAGGCGGCCCCCGGATACGACCAACCGATCGGGGAAGACGAGGCGCTGGTGGAGTTGATTCGCGCCCGCCTAAGCGCCTTCGGGCCGTTGCCGGTCGCATTGATCGCCAGGCCGCTGGCGTTGCCGGCCTCTGCCGTCGCGACGGCGCTGATCCGCTTGGAAAGCCAGGGTTACGTGATGCGCGGGCGTTTCAGTGCCGGCGCAGTTGAGGATGAGTGGTGCGAGCGGCATTTACTGGCGCGTATCCATCGTTACACGGTCAAACGTTTGCGGCGGGAGATCGAGCCCGTGGAACGGGCCGACTTCATGCGCTTCCTCGGCGACTGGCAGCACCTTTCTGCCGCCACGCGCATGCAGGGCCGCGAGGCGCTGGCTACGGTCGTCGAACAGCTGGAGGGTTTTCAGGCCGCCGCCGCGGCGTGGGAAGCCGATCTCTTGCCGGCGCGTCTGAAGGATTACGGCGGAACCTGGCTGGACGAGTTGTGCCGCTCCGGTCGCATCGTCTGGACGCGGCTGGCGGCTCGCTCCAAGGCTAGTGGCGGACCGGTGAGGGGCACGCCAATCGTGCTGCTGCCGCGACGACGGATGAATGTCTGGCACGCACTGGCGGCCGAGGCGCCGGCGTCGGAGTTGTCGTCACGGGCGCAACGGGTGTTCGAATGCCTGCAAGCTCAGGGCGCGCTGTTTTTCGATGAGCTGCAGCACGAAGCCCATCTGCTGCGCGCCGAGCTGGAGGATGCCCTGGGCGAACTGGTGGCGGTGGGTTTGGTGAATGCCGACAGCTTCGCCGGTCTGCGCGCGCTGCTGGCACCGAGCAGTAAGCGCTCGCGAACGGCACGTCGAACCCGAGGTGGCGCCTTCATCGGCGGCATGGATGATGCCGGACGCTGGGCGCTGGTGCGCAAGTCCGGCGGCGCCGATGCAGGGACTAACGGACGGGCTTCGTTCGATCCCGAAACACTGGAGCATATCGCCAGGGTGCTGCTACGACGCTATGGCGTGGTGTTCTGGCGCTTGCTGGCGCGTGAAGCGGAGTGGTTGCCACCCTGGCGAGATCTGTTACGGGTTTACCACCGCCTGGAAGCTCGGGGCGAGATTCGTGGCGGGCGCTTCGTCGCAGCCGTGGCCGGCGAGCAGTTCGCGCTGCCAGAGGCACTCGGATTGCTCCGCGAGGTACGCAACAGGCCTGTGTCCGGCGAGTTGCTCGCGGTGTCGGCGGTCGATCCGCTGAATCAGATTGGCACTTTGCTGCCGGGCACCAAGGTGCCCGCGCTGGCGGCCAACCGGATTCTTTTTCGTGACGGTGTACCTGTGGCTGTACTGGTGGCGGGCAAGCCGCAATGGCTGGTGGAGCTGGACGAAAATGGGCAGCACGAGGCGCGCCGCTTGTTGACCCCAGCAAGACGTTGAGCGGCGAATTCCTTTCTCAGGCCGCCGGCGTCATGCATTTGAGGCTGCCGAAGTCCTTTCGCAATTGCGCCAGGCGACCGGTCAGGTGCGTGCGCTGGCCATCGTCGGCAAGGTTGTAGAGGTCTGCCACCAGTTCCAGGCCAGCCTTCTCGGCGCGCTGCAATGTGGCCCGATCGCTTTCGTTCATCAGTGCCTCGCGCTCCTGCAGCAGCTGTGCGATGCGGTTATCGAAATCGTCGTCTTGACGATCTTCGACAGCCGCAAGCAGCATCGTCTGCCAGCGTTCGCGATTCTCCAGCCAGCGGCTGTTCTGTTCGCGCAGGGCATGTGCCCAGACCAGCACGCGCTGACGCTGCTCTGCATTCAAGTCTCCGAACCAATACGCCAGTCGCTCCTGCATGCGCTCGGCACGTTCACGAATCTGCTGATCCAGCGGCGGAGCCAGGTATTTCTCACGGTGCTCGCGGCGGTTTTCCTCCAGCCCTTTGCGCAGCTCCGCGACCTGGTCGTCACTCAGCGCGCGCAGCACGTTGCTGGCGGTCGGGGTGATTTCCACGGCGATGGTGTGCATGGCTTCGCGAACGGCACGGTAGTGGGGTTGGAGGTCGCTTTGATCGAGTTGGCCGTCAGCGCTATCGCGCTCGAGCTGCTCGACGCTGGCGAGCAGTTCTGGCAGTTGGGTGCTGCAGTGCCAGGCGAGGTGTTCACGCAGCCGCTGGCGTAATTCACGTTGCTGGCTGCGATCGAGGTCCAGATAGTCGTTGAGCGTCCAGGGCACCAGCATGTCGATGTTGCGATAGACCAATGTCGCGCGGCTGCAGCCGGTCAACACCATTGTGGTGAGCAGGGTCAGCAGGAGCAGTTTGGCGGTGGGGCGCATCGTCTCTTCCTCCCGGTACGGCGCTTTTCTGTAGAGCGGCGGGGCCGCCAGGGGTTCGCGCGCGGGAGTGTTTCGTCGGTGCGAGCGAGCAAAGGCGCCCGGCGTGTGGTCTTCATTACATGCGCCAGCATCGCGCAAGCGAGGTGGTAGACCTATCCCAGCAGCAATGGAGAAACGCCATGACGTCTCAAGTCAAGCATCTAAGCGGTGAAGATGTGCCTAAAGCCTGGCGCCCGACCTGGGCCGTATGTTGGGTGGTGGAGTTGAACGGCACCGTTGTCGGCGGCCCCTACGCCACCGAAGAGGAGGCTAGGGCAGTCCTTGAAGGCAAGGAAGAGCCGCGTATTTCACAAACCCCTACGCCCTGACCACCACCTCGTGCCCGCAGCTAGCGTGACTGCTCCAGGCAGTGCTGCGGGCAAGGAGCCTGATAGGGTACCGATGGCGGAGGCGGTGCGACCAGCTGGTTCACCAGCTCCAGCGATTTATCGAATGACGGGTAGCCGCTACGCGCGACATCCAGTTCGCCATAGGCCTGCTTATAGCGCTCGGCCTTGGTAGTGTCGGCCACGTCCAGCAGGTAAGGCTCCTGGTAAATCTTGTAGAGCAGCGCCACTGCATGGGGATGGCCTTTGCTCTTGGCCTTCTCCAACAGCTGTAAAACTTCCGACGGCTCCGGCCCTTGCCGAATCAGCAGCAACGCCTGATAGAACTCGGTCTCGCCGCGCCGATCCAGTTTCGCGCTGCGATCGAGTAGCGCCTGGGCCAGCTCATAGCTGTCTTCGTCTGCAATGGAAATCAGAATTTTCGCCTGCATCAGGTCGTTCTGGTACAGCAGGCGTTCGGCGCGACAGTTGTCGTTCCACAAGCGATCACAGGATTGGCTGGCGCAGCCGCCAAGGGTCAACAGCAGGCCGAACAGCATTGCCTTTTTCATGGCTGACTCATTCTCCGTTTTCTTTTAGCCAGTATGGGCCGTGCCAGCTTCGATCCGCTAGAACCGCTTACGTTCGCTCAAAAGTAGGAGCAGGGTGCGTTCATCGGTTGCAGACCGTAGCGTCTGAGCAGCGTCTGCCAGCGCGCACTGTGCGGCAAATCGGCGATGAGCTGCTGCACGAACTGAGTGGCGTCAGCGTTGAGGCTGGCTGTCATGAGCACATGGCGATCGAACACATACAGTGGGCTTGGCGATACGTGCAGCTGCCCTTCGGGTATCTCCGTGAGACTGTAGAACAGTCTGGACGACCGTGGAATCAGCGCAACGTCGAGCCGCTCGGAGAGCAGTTTGTTCAGGTTCTGCAAGTCGCTGTGCACGTCTTCGCGCTGTATCAGTCCCTTGTCGATATCGTTCTCCAGGGCTCGGTACCGGTGCCCGAGAATCCCGCCCAAACGCAAGCCGTGCAAGGAACGCGGCCCGTCGTAGTTCACCGGCGCATCACTGCGAGAAACGAAATCCTGAATATCGCACAGCAGTGGACGAGTCCAGCTAGCGTGGGCCGTCAATCGCTCGGGAAAGAACTCTGGCGTAGCCCATAGCAGAACGCCCGGCTTATTGGCGGCGAGTCGGGCATCGACGCGTTTGCGTGGCAGTTGTGTCAGCTGGAAATCGTAGCGACCGTGATTGGTCGGATGCTCGTTGAGCAACTGCACCATTGCCTCGGATAGCCCCACGCTGTGCCCGGAGGCGAAAGGAGGGGATGGCTGATAGGCCCAGACGGCGATAGGCTCGGCTGCCAGAACATGTAGCGGAAATACGGCCAGCAGCAACAGCAGCAATTTCTGCATCGCGATCCTGTCGTAGCGAAGAAAGCTGTCGTGGCGAATTGCCGCAACGAGCCGGCCAAGACTGATTCAGCGTGGCTTGTAAAGCAAGCGCACTCCGTCAGCCAGTGCTAAAGCAGGGCGAGGGGCGGGTTCAAAAACGCTCGTGTTCGCCCAGAAAGCGCCACTCATTGAGTGGCAGCTTGGCCATCGACAGACGACCTATCCGGATGCGCTTCAAAGCGATTACTTGCAGGCCGATGGCTTCGCAGAGCAAGCGAACCTCGCCGGGTAAAGGTTCCTTGATTACCAGGCGCAGGCGGTTTTCGCTCTGCCAGCTGACCTTGGCCTTGGGCAGTATCTTGCCGCGGTGGCCGATACCTTTGGCGAGCAGCGCCAGCCCATTCTCTTCAGCTTCACCGCTGACTTCGATGACGTATTCCTGTTCCAGCTTGTCACGCGTGCTGGTCAGCAAGCGGATCACGTCGCGCTGCTGGCTGAAGATGGTCAGGCCGCTGGTATCCTCATCCAGTGGCAGCAGCAAGTTCTGCTGAAGCAGATGTCGCTGCAGGGGCTGGATTCGGCCGGGATCGTCATTCCAGTGGGCGCTGGCCAGGAGCGCGCGCCGAGTACTTTCGGCATCCACGCCGATTGGCGTGTCGGCCGGCTTGTGCAGCAGCAGTGTCACTGGTGGTATTTCTTTTGCCGTGGCACCGGGTTGCAGCGCGATGTGCTGTTCCGGTCGCACCTTGATGAATGGCGCTTCGACCAGTTCGCCGTCAACGGTTACCCAGCCACCCTCGATGTACAGCTCCGCTTCGCGCCGGGAGCAGCCGAGTTGTTCGGCGAGGCGTTTGGCAAGGCGTACGGGATCGGTCATGGTGCGCTCGGGACGGGGAAATGGACGCGGAAGGGAGGTGGAACGCGGCGAGCCAGGCATACAGCGGCTCGCCGAAGGCGGTTCGAATTCAGATCATCACTTCTTGCTGATGGTGATCTGCCGGGACGGGCCCTGGGTCTGGCCGCTCACGCCGTTGGGGATGGTCTGAACCTCGCCGCCGGCCTTGATAAAGGCGGCCATCTGCGCAGCGAGGGACTGGCTGGTTTCAGAAGCGGGTTCGGGTTTGCGCTTGGCGCTAGTGGTTTTCGTGGCCATGGATCGCTTGTCCTTGAATCAGTCGAACCGGGCATTATACAGATTTGATCAAAATTTGTTCAGTTATTTGTGCTCCGTCATTTCTTGAAGCGTTTTTGCAACCACCGAGCGCGCTGTCTGGTCTTCAATGAAGCCGCGAAACGTGGGTTTCACGACCGAACTGTCTACCCGGAGGACCAACATGCTGCGCCATGCCATTCGTACCACGCTCTGCGGTTTCGCCATTGCTGCTTCATTGCAGGCCACCGCCGAACCGCAGCGCTACTCAAGCGAGGCCGGCCAGGTGACGGTCAAGGAGATTGCGTCGGGTTTGGAGAACGCTTGGGGGCTGGCCTTCTTGCCAGACGGTGAGCGCATGCTGGTGACCGAGCGGCCCGGCCGGCTGCGTGTGGTGGGCCTGGACGGCAGTCTGTCCGAACCTCTTGCAGGCGTGCCGGAGGTGTTTGCTCGCTCCCAGGGCGGGCTCCTCGATGTGCGGCTGTCGCCGTCGTTCGATAATGATCGCCTGGTTTATCTGACCTATGCCGAAGCTGGTGAGCAGGGCAAGGCCGGAACCGCCGTGGGGCGTGGACGGCTGAGTGACGATCACTCGAAGCTCGAGAACTTCGAAGTGATTTTCCGGCAGATGCCGAAGCTGTCCACCGGTATCCACTTTGGTTCGCGGCTGGTCTTCGATAACGACGGTCATCTGTTCGTCGCGCTCGGTGAGAACAATCAGCGCCCGACCTCGCAGGACCTCGACAAGCACCAGGGCAAGGTGGTGCGCATCGGCCTGGACGGCAGCGTGCCGGACGACAATCCCTTCATTGGCCAAGAAGGCGCCCAGCCGGAGATCTGGTCCTACGGCCACCGTAACCAACAGGGCGCGGCACTCAACCCGTGGAGCGGTGTGCTCTGGACCAATGAGCACGGTCCGCGTGGAGGCGACGAGGTGAACATTCCGCAGGCTGGCAAGAACTATGGCTGGCCGCTGGCAACCCATGGGATCAACTACAGCATGCTGCCAATTCCAGAAGCCGAGGGTAAAACCGTCGAAGGCACCGAGCCGCCGCACCATGTCTGGGCGAAGTCGCCGGGGGTCAGCGGGATGGCGTTTTATGACGCCGAGCGTTTCCCCGCCTGGCAGCGCAGCCTGTTTATCGGCGCTCTGGTAGACCAATCGCTGATTCGCCTGCAGCTCGATGGCGATCGCATAGTGGGTGAGGAGCGCCTGCTCAAGGACTTGGGCGCTCGCATCCGTGATGTACGCGTCGGGCCAGATGGTTACCTCTATCTGCTCACAGATGCGGGAAGCGGTAAATTGTTGCAGGTTGGCCTCGACGCCAAATAGTCCAGCACTTTCGCGGGGTCGCTGGCCCCGCTGTCTTCCAATCGTGCCAATCTCCGCGCTGCACGGAGCAATCCCGCTCGTCGCCTGTCCCACTCTCAATCGATGGCCACTTCTGCTGGTCGTCGGAACGCTTTTGTGGGTTCGATAACAAGATCGAGGGAGAAAGGCCGTGGCTGTGGTTATCAGCGGATTGTTCTGCATCATCGTCGGCATTGCGCTTGGCGTCGGGGGCGCGAAGGTCGTCAGCCTGGGTGGCACTTGGTACTTCGCGCTCGTAGCGGCTGGATTTCTGCTGACAGGCGCATTGTTGCTCATGCGCCGCCGTGCTGCGCTTTGGGTGTACGCACTGTTGATGCTCGGCACGCTCGGCTGGGCGTTGTACGAAGTGGGACTGGACTGGTGGCAGCTGGCGCCGCGCGGCAGCATCATCGCGCCGTTCGGGCTGTGGTTGCTGACGCCATGGATCGCGCGGCGCCTCGGCTGGCAGCACTTCGGTTTCCGTGCCTGGGGCGGCGCAGCGTTGCCGTTGATGCTGGCGGTCATACTCTGGGGTGCGACGGCAGTTTATGCGATAGGTCATGACAGCCACGACATCAAGGGCATGTTGCCGCCACCCTTGGCCGAAGCGCCGGCCGCCGACGACAGCGTGCCGGCCGGGGACTGGCATGCCTACGGGCGCAGCCAGCACGGCCAGCGTTATTCGCCTTTGGCGCAGATCACGCCGCAGAACGTCGAGCGCCTTGAGCCGGTCTGGCATTACCAGACCGGCGATCTGCGCGGCCCGGAAGACCCGGACGAAACCACCTATGAAGTCACGCCGCTAAAGGTCGATGACAGCCTGTACCTGTGCACCCCGCACAATCTGGTGATCGCCCTGGACGCCGAAACCGGGCAGGAGCGCTGGCGCTTCGATCCCAAGGTGCCGCACTCGGTCAACCGGCAGCATCTGACCTGCCGCGGGCTTTCCTACCACGCCTCGCCGCAGGCTGCCGATGGCCAGGCTTGCCGGCAGCGGCTGTTCATGCCGACCGCCGATGCCAGGCTGATTGCGCTCGATGCCAAGACCGGCGAGATCTGCCCCGGTTTCGGCGATAACGGCGAGATCGACCTTTGGGCAAACATGCCGCACGCGAAAGAAGGCTTCTATTACTCCACTTCACCGCCGGTGGTGGCGCGAGATCTGGTCATCATTGGCGGCGCGGTGAACGATAACGTGCGTGCGCAGGAGCCGTCGGGCGTCATCCGTGCCTATGACGTCTATACCGGCGAACTGAAATGGAACTGGGACCCGGGCAATCCAGAAGCCACCGACCCCATTGCCGCCGGGCAGACCTACAGCCCCAGCAGTCCGAACAGCTGGAGCATCTCCAGCGCCGATGAGGCCTTGGGCATGGTCTACGTGCCGCTGGGCAATCAGGTGCCGGACCAGTGGGGCGGTCGACGCAGCGAGAACAGCGAGCGCTTTTCCTCCTCCATCGTCGCGCTGGATCTGGACAGCGGTCAGTTGCGCTGGGTGTTCCAGACCGTGCGCCATGACCTCTGGGACATGGATGTGCCGGCGCAGCCGAGCCTCATCGATATCCAGACCGAGAACGGCCCCGTACCGGCTCTGGTGGCGCCGACCAAGCAAGGCGACATCTATGTACTCGACCGTCGCAATGGCGAGCCGATCCTGCCGGTGCGCGAAGTACCTGCTCCGCAGGGCGCAGCCCAAGGCGACTGGGTTGCCAAGACGCAGCCGGCGTCGGCGCTGTCCTACGAACCGCCAAAGCTGCAGGGCAAGGACCTTTGGGGTGCGACACTGGTCGATCAGATGATGTGTCACATTCAGTTCCATTCCCTGCGCTATGAGGGCCGCTACACACCGCCATCGACCCAGGGCACCTTGGTCTATCCCGGCAATTTCGGCGTGTTCAACTGGGGCGGCGTGGCGGTGGACCCGGTGCGGCAGATGGTTTTCAGCACGCCGGCCTATTTGGCCTTCACCTCGAAACTGATCCCGCGCGAGGATGCCGAGACGACCTACGTATCCGAGGAGGAGCCGTTCCTCAACGAGAACTTCGGCTCGCCATTCGCCGTGGAACTGGAAGCCTTCGTGTCGCCTATCGGCCTGCCATGCACGGCCCCGCCATGGGGCTATGTGGCTGGCGCGGATCTGCGCACCGGCAAGACTCACTGGCTGCGCAAGAACGGCACGGTACGCGACCGCTCGCCGATTCCGCTGCCGTTCAAAATGGGGGTGCCGAGCCTTGGCGGTCCGATGATCACCGCCGGTGGTGTTGCGTTTCTTAGCGGCACGCTGGACTACTACGTGCGTGCTTACGATGTAACGACCGGCCGCGAGCTGTGGAAATCACGCCTGCCAGCTGGCGGCCAGGCCACGCCGATGACCTTCCAGAGTCGCTCGGGGCGGCAGATGGTCGTGGTAGTTGCAGGTGGTCATGGCTCGCTCGGCACTAAAGCTGGCGATTCGGTGATCGCCTATGCACTGCCGCGCTGACTGGCGCTAGAATCGCCGCCTTTGATATCGGGACAGCCCACATGGCCGCAATCGGACGTTACAACAGCCTGCAAATCGTCAAGCACACCGGTTTCGGCCTCTATCTCGATGGCGGCCCGGACGGCGAAATCCTGCTGCCCAACCGCTACATCCCCAAGGATACGCCGACCGAGGTGGATGACTGGCTCAACGTCTTCATCTACCTCGACAGCGAGGACAAGCTGATCGCCACCACGGAGAAACCCAAGGTGCAGGTCGGCGAGTTCGCCAGTCTCAAGGTCGCCGAGATCAATCGCGTCGGACTGTTCCTCGATTGGGGGCTGCCCAAGGATCTCCTGCTGCCGCATTCCGAAGAGAAGCGGCCGCTGCAGGTCGGCGATTACTGTGTGGTCTACGTCTATATCGACAAGCGCACCCGGCGAATCACCGCTACCGCGCGCCTGGATCGCTATCTGGACAAGACCCCGGCCAACTACAAGGTGGGTGAGGCGGTGGACCTGCTGATCGTCGAGGCAACCGATCTGGGCTACAAGGCGATCATCAACGGCCAGCATTGGGGACTTGTCCACAAGAACGAAGCGTTCAAGTTTCTGCGTGGCGGCATGCGTGAGCGTGGCTACATCAAGGAGCTGCGGGCCGACGGCAAAATCAGCCTGAGCCTGCAGCCGGTAGGCAGCGAGGCGACCGACGCGCTGCAGGCGTTGATCCTGCAGAAGCTGGAAGAAAATCAAGGCTCGCTGGATGTCAGCGACAAGAGCCCGGCAGAGGAAATCGCCCGCCGCTTCGGCGTCAGCAAGGGCAACTTCAAGAAGGCCATCGGCGGGCTGTACAAGCAGGGCCGCATCATCATCCACCCGGATCGCATCGAACGCGTGTGATGGAGTGTCGGGGCGGTCGCAATGACCGCCCAGCGGCAAGCTCGACGCCGCTACAGATCCAGATCGATCTGCCCGCTGCCTATTTCCTTTCTCAGCGATTCCCCGCCACTAGCCGCATAGCTTAGCTGCCCGCCAATCAGTCGCGCTGGGGCGGTGAAAGGGTGGACTACGGGCGGCTTCTCATCCTGAATGTGCAGCACTTCGATGCCTCGCGTTTTCAACACGTCGGATACCAGCGAGCGATGACAGCGCCACCAGAGCACCTCCGCACACATCATCGCGGTGCGTTCATTGGCAGCCATTTGCAGCAGGCATTGCAGGCCCCGTTGAAATTCGGCGCTCTGCAGGTGGTCGGCGTAGCCCTGAAACGAGCTATTGCGCCACGCCAAGTTGGTTGAATCTTTTACGGGACGGCGCCGGCCGCCCAACTCCTCGATCCAACAATAGTGCACTCCATGCGCCGCCAACGCTTCGCGTAGCGCATTTTCGCCGAACTGTGGAAGTCGCCTGGAGCCTGGGAAACGCCGGACATCGGCGATGGCTTCGATCTGGTGGTGGCGCAGCACATCGATGAACTGCTCCAGCGTGCGTGTGGAGTGGCCGATGGTCCACACCGTCATTGGCTGAGTCATGACTCAGTCCAACTTTCGCAGTGCCGACTCTTTATGCATCGCCACATGGTCGGTCTTGTCGCTCTTGATCTCGTACTGCGGAGCGTCTGGGCTGGCGCGCCGTGTCCGGCCCATGAACTCGGTGTCGGCCGTATGCACGCGAATGATGCGCCCACGAACCCGTCCTGCCTCGGAATTCCAGCTCACATGATCACCTACTTTATAGCGCTGGCTCATAGTGCCTCCTCGTTTGCTTGGTCATCAGGCGTTGGACCGCAGCAGGTCCATGACTCTCCACTGGAAAAGCCGGTGGCCGAACTGAAGCGCGGGGAGTTGTATCGCGCAAAATCCATATACCGTTCGTCGCCTCGATAAATAGGATTTAATCCCTCCGCAGAGTTTGATGATTCAAAAAAACGGCGCTTTTTGAACGCCAAAATGCCAACTAAAGCGGTTCGGCGTAGTATCACTTCGACACCTTACCCTGAGTGAGTACTGGCAAGTTAATGTTATAAGTAGCTTTGTGGCGTTTTTCTGGCGATCTAATAGCGCCATAAAAATTTCCATTATTTTCTGAAAGCTATTATAAAACCGCCACGCAAGACGTTTGACCGGTTTGTTCAGGGGGTGGACGACGGGAAATTTCTTGTTGAACGGTTCGTTTGTTGTGATTTAGCGGCTTCCTTTCAAGCATCGCCCCACGACTTATCGACCTCCCGTCACTTTTTAAAGGCTCTGCCTTTGAAGTAGTAAGTTCCGGAGAGACTCAATGTCCACCAACCTGTTTTTCGGTGCCCGCAAGGCACTCGTAGCTTCCATCGCCACTGCCGTCCTCCTGGGTGGCTTTACCGTTGCAACTGCTCCTTATGCGGCTGCGTCCACTACAGTTGCTGCAGCATCCGCTTCTGCCAAAATCAACGCTTTCACTAATGCCGACTGGCTCAATGGTGTGTGGCGTACCGGTGCTGGCTTCTCGATCCCTGCTACCGCCGTCAACCAGGCTGCTTTCAAGGCTGGCGTTTCGGTACGGCTGGCTGATGGTCAGGTGCGCAAGATCAGCCGCGCGCAGATCGTCGGCAGCAACATGAGCATCTTCCTGGAAGGCGCAAAGCTCGACGGCAACAAGGTCGGCGCTCCACAGGTGGTGAGTATCGGCAACGTGGCTGTAACGGCTCCGGTGACCACTGCACCGGCAACCATCGCCGCGCATTCGACCAACATCAACGCTTTCACTAATACTGATTGGCTCAATGGTGTATGGCGCAAGTCTCCTGGCTTCTCGATTCCTGCCAGCGAGGCGAACAAGGCAGCGTTCAAAGTGGGTGCCTCGGCAAGGCTGGCTGATGGCCAGGTTCGCAAAGTTACCCAAGTACAAATCGTCGGCGCCAATATGAGCGTCTATCTAGAAGGCGCGGCGGTAAATGGAAGTGTTGTAGGTGCACCTAACAAGTTGGCAACGGCTGGCACTACTACTGCCACTCCGGCTCCAACTACGCCGACAACTTCGGTCATTGCAACCAGCAACCTGAACAACTTCACCAACACCGATTGGCTCAATGGCGTGTTCCGCGCATCCGCAGGCTTCTCAATTCAGGCAAGCACTGCCAACGTCGCTGCGTTCAAGGCTGGCGCTCTGGTGAGGCTGGCTGATGGCCAGACGCGCAAGGTGCTGCGCGCTCAATTGGTTGGCAGCAACATGAGCGTTTTCCTCGAGGGTGCAGCAATCAACGGCACATCCCTCGGTTATCCGAAAACGGTGTCGGTAGTCAGCACATCGACCAGCGCTCCTTCGGGCCCCGCTTTGACAACTCCGCCAGCAACGGTGACTCCAGCTCCTTCGGCCCCCGATACCACTAACGGTAAGCCGCTATTGGTTGGCGTCAACCTGTCCGGGGCAGGCTTTGGTCCTTCCGTAGTCCCGGGTACCCACGGCACTAACTACACCTACCCGGCTGAGTCGTACTACAAGAAGTACGCCGATCTGGGCATGCCACTGGTTCGCCTGCCGTTTCTCTGGGAGCGCATTCAGCCCAAGCTGGGAACGCCGCTGAACACTGTAGAGCTGGCGCGCCTGAAGCAGTCGCTGGATTTTGCCCAGAAGCACAATGTCAAAGTGATTCTCGACCTGCATAACTACTACCGCTACTTCGGTAAGTTGATCGGCTCCAAGGATGTACCGATCAGTTCCTTCGCTGCAGTTTGGAAGCAGATTGCGCAGGAAGTGGTCAATCATCCCGCCGTCGAAGGTTACGGTCTGATGAACGAGCCGCACTCCACCAATGGACTCTGGCCGCAGGCTGCCCTGGCTGCCGCTCAGGCGATCCGTACCGTCGACTCCCAGCGCTGGATCTACGTAGCGGGCGATCGTTGGTCGAGTGCCTTCCACTGGCCTCACTACAACACTCAGCTGATCACCAATCCGTGGATGCGCGATCCGAAGAACAACCTGGTCTACGAAGCGCATATGTATGTCGACAAGGACTTCTCGGGTAACTACTTCGACAAGACCGAGAAGTTCGATCCGATGATTGGTGTCAATCGCGTCAAGCCCTTCGTTGAATGGCTGAAGCAGAACAAGCTGCGCGGTTACATCGGTGAGCACGGCGTACCAGACTTCTCGCCCTCGGCCATCGTCGCAACTGACAACCTGATGACTTACCTGCGTCAGAACTGCATCCCCAGCACCTATTGGGCAGCTGGTCCCTGGTGGGGCGAGTACGCACTGTCTCTGGATGTAGTGAGTGGCAAGCACCGTCCACAGCTTCCGGTTCTTCAGAAGCACGCCAAGACTGCGCACAACTGCACCAGCATCGGTCCGCTGTAACGGCTGGATACCTTGCAAACCTCTAACGGGCCTTCGGGCCCGTTTTTGCGTTTCGGCCGTTTGTAAGGCCTTGCAGCTCGTCGGCTCGACAGTTCAGCGGAATCTGCAAGTGCGCTGACCAGTCAGTCAAAATTGTAGTGATTCTTGCCGTTTCGCTTGTTTCATCGCGTCAATGTCGTAACCCGCCTAGCGCGCCGCGTGCGTACTTTTTATAGGCAGATGGCCATCAGGCCGCTGCTCCGCGTTACCCACCCGCTTGCCGTAGGTGCCCACTCAAACCCGGCGCCAATGTCTTGCACCGCCTGGCTAAAACCACGGAACTCAAAAAATGGGGTCCGGTCATCATTTATGTGCGCACTGACAATTGCACGGCCGCGGCAACCCCGCATTGCTGTGCTTCAACGGACCGTGGTCATCCGGCCAATCTATGAACCTATAAAGGTGGACAAAATGACGACACCCGATGAAGAGATCACAGGTTACGGCGGCCAAGCCAAAACCGATTCCCCGCTGACGGGCGCGCCGTCCGGACAGACCAATCCCCAAGCGAGCTCTGCTGGTTCTGATCGGATGAGCAGCTCCGGTGCTGTTCCGAGCGCGGAGGACTTGAAGGCGAGAGCCCGTGAGGCTGGCGAGCAGGTCAAGAGCCAGGGGAAAGCCCAGCTCGATAGTTACCGCGGCACTGCTGCCGACGAGCTTGAGAAGGTTGCGCAGAGCGTGAAGGCTG
The DNA here is from genome assembly GCF_040310405.1 of Pseudomonas sp. E45-MNA-CIBAN-0222. Lineage (NCBI taxonomy): Bacteria > Pseudomonadati > Pseudomonadota > Gammaproteobacteria > Pseudomonadales > Pseudomonadaceae > Pseudomonas > Pseudomonas sp. E45-MNA-CIBAN-0222. The sequence continues at coordinate 240,898 of NZ_JBEOPU010000005.1, read as the reverse complement.
CAGCCGGTGAGCTGGAGAATCAGGACAGTACCGGGCTCTCGCATTACGTTTCAGATATGGCGCAAAGCATGGTCGACCTGGCCGACAACCTGCGCGGCAAAAGTGTCGATGAGCTCGTCGGTGACGTAAACCGACTGGCGCGGAACAATCCCGGGTTGTTCATCGCGGGTAGCATCGCGTTGGGCTTCGGGTTGACCCGTTTCGCCCGCGCATCGAGCCATCGTGCTGACTCTGCGGCCCGAGAGCCTACTACCGACTACGGACACTTTGATGCCAGCCGTCCGCATCCCACCTCACCGTTGGGTGTCCCTGCTGACGTGACCGCTGAAACCTTGCCGAGCCAGTCTGAACTGGACTCGCGTATCGCAAGCGGTACGCCAAGTACGCCTGTTGGCGGCAACCCAGGCATGTCACCGACTACCGGCACCACGACCGGCGTCGGCAGCAATGGCAAAGGCACTAACGGAGGGCTTAATCGATGAACGAGCAACGCAACCTCAACACGCCCTACGAACCGGGCAACGCCGAGCATGACAATTCGGTTGGTGGCCTGTTGCGCCAGCTGACCCGTGAAGTGCCATCCTTGTTCACCAAAGAGCTGGCGCTGGCCAAAGCTGAGCTGACTGAATCGCTTCGCGCTACGAAAGCCGGTGCTGCCAGTGTCGCAACCGGCGGTGCTGTACTGCTGGCAGGCTTCATCATCCTGTTGATGTCTGCCGTCTACTTCCTCAGCACCATGATGGAGCCCTGGCTTGCTGCTTTGATCGTCGGGGTTGTTGTCGTCGTCATCGGCATGGTCATGGTTTCGGCTGGCAAGAAGAAGTTCGAAGCCTCTTCACTCAAACCCGACCGCACCATTCATTCGCTGCAGAAGGATAAAGAAGCAGTTAGGGGGCACGCATGAGCACACATAACCAGGTAGATGTAGAAGCGCAAAAGGACCCGAGCACGCTGGAGCGCGAGATCGACCAGCAGCGTGCAGAAATCGGCAACATCGTCCATGCGCTGGAGAGCAAGCTTTCTCCCGGCCAGATGATCGATACCGCACTGGGCTATGCCAAAGGTGGCGGCAGCGAGTTCCTGCACAACCTCACCGATACCGTCAAAGCCAATCCGGTGCCGACGTTGTTAACCTCCGTTGGGTTGGTATGGCTGATGGCAGGGCAGAATCGGCGCCCCGACTACAGCGCGAGTACTGCCACCTCAGGTCCGTCCATGACGGACAAGCTGGCAGCCAAAGCTTCGGGCCTCAAGCAGCAGGGCACGGGCATCAAGGACAAGGCGGCGCAGATGAGCCACGACGCTTCCAGTTCACTGGGTAATGCGCGTCACCGGGTCAGCGACTCCAGCCGGCATGCTGCCGAGAGCCTTCGCCATACCGCAGACCGTGCTCGAGGCGGGTTCACTCAGCTGCTCAACGAACAGCCGCTGGCGCTAGGTGCCATAGGCATCGCGCTGGGAGCCTTGCTGGCCGCCTCGGTACCCCCTACACGTCGTGAAGACGAATTGATGGGGCAGCAGAGCGACCAGCTGACCGGCAAGCTCAAAGACAAGGCCCGCGAGGGTTATGAGATGGTCAGTAACGAAGGCGAGCAGCTGGCGAGTCAGGTCAAGCACGATATCGAGCGCGACCATGGCCAACCGGCTTCGCGACCGCACTGAGACTGGCGCAGGCAGGTAATGCGGATTGTTGTGTCGGGGCGTACACGGGCTTGAGTCCTATTACAGAACCCCCGATAATCCGCCACCTGGCGCCGGTGTAGCTCAGTAGGTAGAGCAGCGCATTCGTAATGCGAAGGTCGCAGGTTCGACTCCTGTCTCCGGCACCAATGAAATCAAGGCTCGCAGCTATGCGGGCCTTTTTCGTTTCTGGGTCGGGGTTACGCCGGGGTTACGTTTCGGGAGCCTTGTCGAGTGAGCAGGGCGGATGAGCGATGCTGGCAGATCATCGGCTTTGTATGGTTTGCCGAAACACACGCAATAGAGTTCCTCCATCATTCCCTGGACGAAGTGGCCTGGGGCTGCCCCTTTGCCGGCTGCGCGCTGCGCCACGCCGTTCAGCCTGGGATGCGAACGTGGCATTTGTATGGTTTGGGTGGATACCGTTTTGGATACCGCCGCTTGGATACCACCTCAGTGCTGGTACGCAAAACGTGGTGCGCAAGGTGGTACGCACGGAAATGGACATTTCAGCGATGCGTACCGGCTCTCCGGGCTGACCATATCGGCGGCCGTCCAATTCCTGTTTTGATGGCAAAGACGCTGAGCTTTTTCTTATGCAGCCTACAGCCTCGGTATGAGGCATGCGTCTGCGGGCTTCGCCGGCCGTACCCAGACCTGCACGAGCTCTGGACCTGGATGATCCCGCTCGAAAACTTTACCTGTACACGTAGCCAGGCTAGATGTGTCTTCTCCGTAGACATATTGTGTGAGCGGCCGACTCATCAAGCAGAGCCGTCCAGTCTGCGACTGCAACAGCGGGCGCCAAAGGCAACTGCAGTACAGAACTCACCAACGCGGTAGCAAGGAGCAAATACAGATGAAAAAGCCGGCTACGGTAGCCGCCCTAGAGGATCTAGGACGCGTAAGACTCTCCAGGCACTTCTTCATGCGAGATTTCCTGTACTCGGAAATCTCGCAGATTGAAGGCATTCCCAACATCCCGGATTACCCTGACCGTGCCATTGAAGCTGGGCGTCAGCTTTGCGAATTATTGCTGGAGCCGCTCCAAGATCGTTTTGGCCGGATCTGCGTTCGCTCTGCCTATCGGGCTCCGGCAGTCAATGCGAAGGGCGCAGAAAATAAAAATCAATATAGTTGCGCCGCAAATGAGAGCAACTACGGTGGGCATATTTGGGATTACTTGGATACCGACGGCTATCTGGGTGCGACCGCTTGTGTTGTGGTGCCGGCGTTGTTGCCCTGGTATGAGGAGCGGCAGGACTGGACGCCGCTGGCTTGGTGGATTCACGACAATTTGCCATACGCCAGCCAATTCTGGTTTCCCAAGCTGGCGGCGTTCAATTTACGGTGGAGCGCGAACCCGAACATGCTGCCCTCTATAAACACCTATGTTGCAAACCCGCATACCGGAGATAAGGGGGCGCTGGTGAAGGAGGGCGTCGCCACGCTTAGTTTGGAGGGGCGCAAAGCGATCATCCGGCCTTGGTTAGCCAGCTTGGGATAAATTCAAACCGACGTGGTCGATCGCTCGACGTTGCTTCATGTTGAATGAATGGATCTGAGCAGGTCCGTTGAGCGGACCGCTAGGGGTTTAGCTTTACCCGGTGATGGCACAAAGATATTGTGGCCATCGCAACATCCCTAAGCGGTGTTGCTGCACGTCAAGGATGGCCTTCAAGCGCGGTTTCATTAATACGTACTCGCTTCCTCAGGTTGTTCGGCTCGGGCATGTATCGCCCTTGTCGGGGCGTCCGAATTGCTATTGATTTTGGGACCGGCGCATGGACAAGAAGTCATTATCCGAGCGGGATATCTGCAGCAAATTCATCTCGCCTGCGATCGCCATGGCGGGCTGGGATCTTCAGAAGCAGGTCCGTGAGGAAGTCAGCTTCACCAAAGGGCGCATCATCGTGCGCGGGAAGCTGCACAGCCGCGGCGAGTCACGCCGAGCGGACTACATTCTCTATCATCAGCCGAACCTTCCGCTTGCCGTTATTGAGGCCAAGGACAACAAGCACTCCCTGGGCTCCGGTATGCAACAGGCATTGGGCTATGCCGAGGCGCTGGATGTGCCCTTCGTGTTCTCCAGTAATGGCGATGGCTTTCTGTTCCATGACCGCAGTGGCACGGGGAATCAGGTCGAAACGGAGCTGAGCCTAAGCCAGTTCCCCAGCCCCGCCGAACTCTGGCAACGCTATTGCCGCTGGAAGGGCCTGGACGGTGATGCCCGGCGGAAGGCCGAGGCGCCTTACTACGACGACGGCTCAGGGCGTATGCCGCGCTACTACCAGACCAATGCCATAAATCGCACTGTTGAGGCCGTCGCTCGTGGGCAGGATCGCATTCTGCTGGTCATGGCCACCGGCACCGGCAAGACCTACACCGCCTTTCAGATCATCTGGCGGCTGTGGAAGTCGAAGCAGAAGAAACGCATCCTTTTTCTGGCCGACCGCAACATCCTCGTCGACCAAACCAAGAACAACGACTTCAAGCCCTTCGGCGCGGCGATGACCAAGATCGCAAAACGGCAGATCGACACGTCCTACGAAATCTATCTGTCGCTGTATCAGGCGGTCACCGGCGCCGAGGAAGAGCAGAACGTCTACAAGCAATTCTCCCGAGACTTCTTCGATCTGATCGTGATTGACGAATGCCACCGCGGCAGCGCAGCTGAGGATTCGGCCTGGCGAGAGATTCTTGACTACTTCTCTGGTGCCACCCACGTCGGCCTGACCGCTACACCGAAGGAAACCAAAGAGGTTTCCAGCATCACCTACTTCGGTGACCCGGTGTACAGCTATACCTTGAAGCAGGGCATCGAAGACGGCTTTCTCGCACCGTACAAGGTGGTTCGGATCGATTTCGACAAAGACCTGCAAGGTTGGCGGCCACCGAAGGGCATGCTCGACAAGAATGGCGAGCTGATCGAAGACCGTATCTACAACCTCAAGGACATGGACCGCACCCTGGTCATCGAGGCGCGCACTCAGCTGGTAGCGCAGAAGGTCACCGAGTTTCTCAAAGCCACCGATCCGTTCCAGAAGACCATCGTCTTCTGCGACGACATCAATCATGCCGAGCGTATGCGGCAGGCGCTGGTCAACCTCAATCCTGAGCGCGTGGCCGAGAATCGCAAGTACGTCATGCGTATCACCGGGGATGATCAGGAAGGCAAGGCCGAGCTGGACAACTTCATCGACCCTGAGTCGCGCTACCCGGTCATCGCCACCACCAGCAAGCTGATGACCACCGGTGTTGATGCCCAGACCTGCAAGCTGGTAGTGCTCGACCAGCACATCAAATCCATGACCGAGTTCAAGCAGATCATCGGCCGCGGCACCCGTATCAACGAGGATTTCGGCAAGTACTGGTTCACCATCATGGACTTCAAGAAAGCCACCGAGCTGTTTGCCGATCCGGCCTTCGATGGTGATCCCGTTGTGATTTACGCCCCGTCAGGCGATGAGCCTCCGGTCCCGCCGGACGATCTGTCGGAAGGCGACGGTATTACCGCAGGCAGCGAGGCCGAGGCCGGTGAGCTGGAGTTCACTGGCGAAGAGGGCGGCAAAAAGCGCATCAAGTACGTCATCGACAGCATTCCGATCTATGTCATCGCCGAGCGCGTGCAGTACTACGGTCCGGACGGCCGGCTCATTACCGAGTCGCTGAACGACTACACCCGCACCTGCGTAAAAAAGCAGTTCGCTTCGCTGGACGACTTTCTCCGTCGCTGGAGTGTTGCCGAGCAGAAGAGGGCGATCATTGACGAATTGGCTGCTCAGGGCGTGATGTGGGAAGCCTTGGCCGAAGAAGTGGAAAAGAAGCAGGGCAAGCTGTTGGATCCGTTTGACCTGATATGCCACGTTGCCTTCGATCAGCCGCCCTTGTCGCGCCGCGAGCGTGCCGACCAGGTCAAGAAGCGCAACTACTTCGCCAAATACTCCGGCGCTGCGCGTCAGGTGCTCGAGGCGTTGCTCGACAAGTACGCCGATACGGGCATTGAGCACATTGAAGACATCAAGATCTTGCAGCTTGAACCCTTCAGCCAGTTAGGTGCACCTGTGGAACTTGTGAGGGCGTTTGGCGGTAAGCCTGGCTATCAGCAAGCCATTCACGATCTAGAGGCTGAGTTGTATGGCTCTTGATGCCTTCGGCTAGCCGCGCTGTCCGCTAAGCGACAGCCACTCAAAACGTAACCGACTTGCAGCCTTCTTTGGAAATACAAATGGCATCAGCGCCCAAGGGGTCCACGCTACGTGGAATTACCCCTCCAGGCACGGACGAATACATCCGTGCGCTACGCACCATCGAGCCAGAAATAACAGCGCTACAGCGTGACATGCTCATCGCGCACGCTCGCTTTCCTGGGCACGCATGCACAATGACGCAGCTGGCTGCCCTGGTAGGGAAAGCCAGCTTCCAAGTAGCGAATATCCAATATGGAAGATTGGGAGGCAGACTTATTACAGCGCTTGGTATCCCTAGCCCGAAGTGGAAGGTTTATGCCATTGCTGGCTTTGATGATGATCCCGAAACAGGGGAAAGTAGAGCCTACATGTACCCAGAGGTTAACGCTGCACTGCAGCAAATGGGATGGATATCGGGCGAAGCGTCCACCGAAGCACCGCAGTCAAGCGAGCTGCAGTCGGTAGCAAAGCAAGCAGTGCCGACCTCAGATGTCGGCATGCTTAGCATTAACGAAGTCATTACGACTTTGAAGCAGCGAGGGTTCACGAAACCTGCCCAATCAGGCCTGAAAGTAGTCCGCCTTGATCATCCAGACTTGGCGTCCCCTGTGTACGTCAAGCAAAGCAGCAGTATCCACGCTCGCCTGCAAGCGCCTCTCGTGCTTCATCCACAATACGAGGCTGTCGTACAAAACCTGTTATTGCAGCCCGGTATTGCAAGGGGGCATACCCGCTACTACCACAACACTAATCTGCGCGGCTTTCCAACGCGGCGCAACGGAGGGGCAAGCGACATTGCCTATGGTGTGGATGTAGGGTTCCACAACAGCGCGGCCTTGCTGGTGCTGGTGGACGAGTTACTAGACGAGCCGCGGCCGCTGGCTTCGAACTCGGAGCGCTCCGCCGACTTAGCTCGGGTTCTACCAGAAGACATCGCGCTGACAGACACCGAACGCGACGCCTTGATCAAGGCGCGCGTGGGTCAAAGCGGCTATCGCGATGAACTGCTTGGGTATTGGGGCGGCTGTGCCGTCACCGACTGCTGCGTGCCGATGCTGTTGCGCGCCTCACACATCAAACCCTGGCGCGTCGCCAGTGGGGCAGAGCGGCTCGATCCGTTTAACGGGCTCCTGCTGACACCGAACCTCGACCTGGCTTTCGACCAGGGCCTGATCAGCTTCGACGACCACGGGCAGATTCTCCTTGGCGAGGATCTGGACCCAGACAGCGCTCGAGCGCTCAATATCACCTCCGACCTTCGCCTGCGCCAGATCGATGCGCGTCATCGTGAATACCTGGCCTGGCATCGTGACAATCTGTTTAGGAAGTAAGCATGTCCATCAGCTCCACCATCAAATCCATCCAGGACATCATGCGCAAAGACGTGGGTGTCGACGGCGACGCCCAGCGCATCGGTCAGCTGGTCTGGCTGCTGTTCCTCAAGATCTTCGATGACCGCGAGCTGGAATGGGAGCTGATGGACGACAACTACCGCTCGCCCATCCCCGAAAGCTGCCGCTGGCGCACCTGGGCTGCCGACCCGGAAGGCATGACCGGTGATGCGCTGAAGGACTTCATCGACAACAACCTGTTCCCGCAGCTGCAGAACCTGCACGAATACAGCAACACGCCATCCGCCTTTGTGGTGCGCAGCGTGTTCGAAGACGCCTACAACTACATGAAGTCCGGCCAGCTGCTGCGCCAGGTGATCAACAAGATCCAGCAGGGCGTGGACTTCAACAAGGCCCAGGAGCGCCACGAGTTCGGCAACCTCTACGAGCAGCTGCTGCGCGATCTGCAGAACGCTGGCAACGCGGGCGAGTTCTACACCCCGCGCCCGGTCACCGAGTTCATGGTGCGCATGGTCGATCCCAAGCTGGAGGAGAAGGTCATGGACCCGGCCTGCGGCACCGGCGGCTTCCTCACCTGCACCATCGAGCACAAGCGCAGCCGCTATGTGAAAACCGCCGAGGATGAACGGGTACTGCAGGCGAGCATCTACGGCGTAGAGAAGAAACCGCTGCCGCACCTGCTGGCCACCACCAACATGATCCTCCACGGCATTGAAGTGCCGAACCAGATCCGCCACGACAACACCCTGGCCCGTCCGCTGATCAGCTGGGGGCCGAAAGAGCGGGTCGACTGCATCGTCGCCAACCCACCGTTCGGTGGCATGGAAGAGGACGGCATCGAAACCAACTTCCCCGCCGCCTTCCGCACCCGCGAAACCGCCGATCTCTTCCTGGTGCTGATCATGCACCTGCTCAAAGACGGCGGCCGCGCCGCCGTGGTGCTTCCTGACGGCTTCCTGTTTGGTGAAGGCATCAAAAGCCGCATCAAGGAAAAGCTGCTCACCGAGTGCAACCTGCACACCATCGTTCGCCTGCCCAACGGTGTGTTCAACCCCTACACCGGCATCAAGACCAACCTGCTGTTCTTCACCAAGGGCACGCCGACCAAAGAGGTGTGGTTCTACGAGCACCAGTACCCAGCCGGCGTGAAGAACTACTCCAAGACGCGCCCCATGCGTATCGAAGAGTTCGCCGTAGAAGAGGCGTGGTGGGGCAGCGAGGCCGATGGTTTTGCCGCACGCGTGGAAAACGAGTTCGCCTGGAAGGTCAGCCTGGATGACCTGAAAGCTCGCAACTGGAACCTCGACTGCAAGAACCCCCATGTCGGCGAGCAGATCAGCCACGACCCGGACCAACTGCTGCGGGACTACGCCCAGCTGCAAGGCGAAATCAGCCAGCTGCGCGACCAGCTCAAGGCCGTGCTGGCCGAGGCGCTGGAGCGGCCATGAGCGACGTCGCGATCTATGAAAGTGCCAGCGGCCAGATCGCCGTCACCGTCGAGCACGACAGCGTGTGGCTACGCCAGGAGCAGCTGGCCGAGCTGTTCGGCCGTGACCGCACTGTGATCGGCCGGCATATCCGCAACGTCTTTGCCGAGGGCGAGCTGGAGCGTGAAAGCAATGTGCAAAATCTGCACATTGCTGGCTCTGACAAGCCGGTGACCTTTTACAACCTCGACGTGATCATCTCTCTCGGCTACCGGGTGAAGTCCCGTGAAGGCACGCGCTTTCGCCAATGGGCCAATGAGGTACTCAAGCAACACCTGACACGCGGCTACAGTCTCAACCGCGAACGCTTCGAGGCCAACGCTCGCGAGCTGGAGGCGGCATTGGAACTGGTGCGCAAGGCCGCTCGCACGCCCGAACTGGGCGAAGCCGGCGGGCGTGGGCTAGTGGAAATCGTCAGCCGCTACACCCAGACCTTCCTCTGGCTGCAGCGCTACGACGAAGGCCTGCTCACCGAGCCAACGGGCAGCCCCGGCGGTGAGTTGCCCGACGCAGCCCAGGCGCGCCGGCAACTGGCTGAACTCAAAGCCCAGCTGATGGCCCGTGGCGAAGCCAGCGACCTGTTCGCCCGCGAACGCGGCGATGGCCTGGCTGCATTGCTCGGTAACCTCGAACAGAGCGTATTCGGCGAGCCGGCCTACCCGAGCCTGGAGAGCAAAGCGGCGCACCTGCTGTATTTCGTGGTCAAGAATCATCCCTTCGCCGATGGCAACAAACGCAGCGGCGCCTATCTCTTCGTCGACTTCCTGCACCGCAACGGCCGCCTGCTCGATGCTGAGGGCAATGCCGTGATCAATGACACCGGTCTGGCAGCCCTAACCCTGCTGGTTGCCGAATCCGCCCCCGCACAGAAAGACACCCTGATCCGCCTGATCATGAACATGCTTGCCCCGGAAAATCGCCCATGACCGCTCTGCTGACCGACAACCTGCCGCTGCTGGCCGGTGCACCTAATGGCATCAAGAAACTGCGCGAACTGATTCTGGAACTGGCGGTGCGCGGGAAACTAGTGCCGCAAGATCCGAATGATGAGCCGGCCAGTGAGTTGCTAAAGCGCATTGCCGAGGAAAAGACGCGGTTGGTGGTCGAGGGCAAGATTAAGAAGCAGAAGCCGCTTGCGAAGATTGAGGACCAAGAAAAGCCATTCGTCATACCCACTGATTGGGAGTGGGTAAGGCTTGATTCTCTGCTCAAAAAAATTGGGGCCGGTAGCACTCCATTAGGCGGGAAGCAGGCTTACGTGGCTAAAGGGGTCAAATTCCTTCGATCTCAGAACGTTTGGAATGAAGGACTTCGTCTTAATGACGTTGCTTTCATACCTGAAGCAACACACCAAAAAATGTCAGGAACACATGTTGAAGCAGGTGACCTGCTTTTCAATATCACAGGCGCGTCCATTGGGCGCTGTGCCGCAGTTCCTTCTAACTTTGATACAGGTAACGTTAGTCAGCACGTAACTATTATTCGGCCAGTTTCAAGCAACACTCAGCCGTTCCTTCATGTGGTGCTGGTCTCGCAACTGGTCCAGCAGACCGTTATGGATGTGCAGGTAGGGGTTTCGCGTGAAGGACTCAGCATTGGGAAGCTGTCTCAATTTCTAATACCTTTCCCCCCCGAAGCCGAACAACACCGCATCGTCGCCAAAGTCGATGAGCTGATGGCCCTGTGCGACCGCCTGGAAGCCCAGCAGGCCGACGCCGAAAGCGCCCACGCCCAACTGGTGCAAGCGCTGCTTGATAGCTTGACTCAAGCCGCCGATGCCGAGGACTTCGCCGCCAGCTGGCAGCGCCTGGCTGAACACTTCCACACCCTGTTCACCACCGAATCCAGCATCGACGCCCTCAAGCAATCCCTGCTGCAACTGGCTGTGATGGGCAAACTGGTGCCGCAAGATCCCAGCGAGGAGCCAGCCAGTGAACTGCTTAAACGGATTGCTAAGGAAAAAGCGCGCTTGGTCGCGGAAGGAAAGATCCGCAAGACGAAGCAACTTCCCGAAATCACAGATAACGACAAGCTAGCCTCTACGCCTAATGGCTGGGAGTCTGTCCGATTTGGCCAAGTAATTGAACTAATTTCAGGGCAGCACTTAGGCCCCGATGAATATTTTGAAAGCATTAGGGACGGAGCAATTCCATATCTGACCGGGCCGGCTGATTTTGGAGAAACGTACCCTCGGCCTACGCGTTTCACCAATGAGCGCCGCGCGACTTCGATTAAAGGTGACATTCTGCTGACAGTCAAAGGGGCCGGTGTCGGTAAAACCAACTTTGTTGATCAGGATGAGTTCGCAATAAGCCGCCAACTTATGGCTATTCGCCCAATCATTGTCGATGCCCAGTTTGCTAGAAACATGCTGCTCTCGATGTCTGCGCATTTCCATAGCAAGTCTATTGGCATCGCCATACCAGGTATTTCGCGTGAAGATGTTCTGGATACGCTGATAGGAATACCGCCGCTCCCAGAACAACACCGCATCGTCGCCAAAGTTGATCAACTGATGGCCCTCTGCGACCAACTCAAAACCCGCCTAACCCAGGCCCGCCAACTCAATGAACAGCTGGCTACCGCATTGGTCGAGCAGGCCGTGGCCTAAACGCAGGAGTGCAGGGATGCCTATACGCACGCAAGTCTGGACCGTCGGAGCGCAACCCGTAGCCCTCAAGGCGGCGCGGTTAGTCAGCGAGCAGTTGCTCGAGAATATGATCGTCGCAGCACCGGCATTGGTTTCGGAGGACTGGCTGCTGATCGGTCAGCAGGAAAGCACCGGCTATGGTGGTCGCATCGACCTGCTGGCACTGGCGCCGGATGCCTCGCTGGTGCTGATCGAACTCAAACGCGATCGCACTCCGCGCGAAGTGGTGGCGCAGGCGCTGGATTATGCCGCCTGGGTCGAGCATCTTGAGGCGGACGAGATTGCCGCCATTTATCAGCGCTTCAAGCCGCAGGGCGATCTGGCTGCTGATTTCCAGGCGCGTTTCGGCGCGCCATTGGATATCGAGTCGCTCAATCAGAGCCATCAGATCGTCATCGTCGCCGCCGAGCTGGATGCCAGCAGCGAGCGCATCGTCAGTTACCTCAGCGAGCGCGATATCGCGATCAATGTGCTGTGCTTCCAGGTGTTCCAGCTTGGCGAGCAGCAACTGATCAGCCGCGCCTGGTTGCTCGATCCCGCCGAGGCGCCGCAACCCACCGCCGTCCCTAAGCCCGGCACGCCCAGCGAGCCCTGGAACGGCGAGTTCTACTGCTCCTTCGGCCACGGCCCCAGCCGCTCCTGGCCCGAGGCACGGCAGTTTGGCTTCATCTGCGGCGGTGGTGGCAGCTGGTACAGCAACAGCCTGAAGGTACTCAGCCCTGGCGACCGCATCTGGGTAAACGTCCCCGGCGCCGGCTATGTCGGCGTTGCGCGGGTTACAGGCCATGCCACCCCAGCCATCGAGTTTCGTATTCCCTATCAAGGCACCGAGGTGCCGGCGCTGGAACTGCTCAACGGCGCTAATTATCACCGTGACCTGGCCGATGACCCGGAGCGTTGTGAGTACTTCGTCTCAGTGGAGTGGCTGTTCAGCCTACCGCTGAACGAAGCCATCAAGGAAGTCGGCCTGTTCGGCAACCAGAACACCATCTGCCGCCCAACCACCCCGAAGTGGCGCTGGACGGTGGACCGATTGAAAGAACGCTTCGGCGTGAAAGCCTGATTCGCGAATTGCTTTGATCCCTCTGCTTTAAACGGACGCTTTGGTCATGATGGATTTGCTGCAACACCTGATCCCCGATTTCGCCCATATGTTCAGCGCCAACCCTAACGGCATCAGTGCCTGGTTCTGGTTGGTCACTGCACTGATCTTCGGGTTTTCGCTGTTCTTCCTGATGCTGCATTTCCGGCATTTCAAAGCGCGCATGCGAGCACTGCGCTCGCTGCTGGACGGGCAGAGCAAGGACGCCCTGGCTGCCAGCCGAAGAGAAACGCTGCACAAGGCGCAGGAGCTGAAGGCATCCAATGTCGGCATGCTCTGGCGCGAATTCGATGAAAGCCTCGTGCAGTCGTCCGACCAGCAAAAGCTGTTCAACACTCTGGATGCCGAGCATTTCTTCAATGCGCGCACGCTGGCGAGCGGTCTGACTGCCAGCCGCCTGCTGGCTGCGGCGCCCAGCTTCCTGGTGGCGGTCGGTGTGTTGGGTACCTTCGTTGGTTTGACCGTTGGGCTTGAGGGGCTGGTGGGCACGTCCGACGAGATCGAAGCGCTGAAGGGCGGCATCAACAAGCTGATCTCCGGCGCTGCTGTGGCGTTCATGACATCTGTGTGGGGCGTTGCCTTCAGCCTGCTGCTGAACATCATCGAGAAGATGTTCGAGCGTAGTGCGCTGATCGATATCCAGAAGTTGCAGCACGATATCGATTTTCTCTACCCACGCATTCCCGCCGAGCAATCGCTGGTGCATATCGCGGAATACGGGAAGGAGAGCAAGGAAGCGCTGCAGGAATTGCACGAGCGCATTGGCGATCGGCTGCAGGAAACCCTCAATGGCATGAATGAGGCCATGCAGACAGCGCTGACCGATGCGCTGAACAACATCATGGCTCCCGCTATTCAGACTTTGGTTAGCACTACCAGCCAGCAATCTACCCAGGTGCTGGAAACCCTGGTTGGAAGCTTCATGGACGGCATGACGTCGGTTGGCCGGGAGCAGGGCAGCCAGATGCAACAGGCCGCTGCCGACGTGAACGCGGCCGTAAGCGGCATGAGTGAGCGACTAAACCAGCTGTTCACCAGTTTGAGCGAGCAACAGGGACGGCAGATGGAGGCGGCGCAGCAGCAGAGCACCCAGTTCGAAGCTCAATTGCAACGCATTGCCGGCTCTGCAGATCAGCGGCAGGAACAGCTGGAGCAGCGTTTCAGCGAGCTGATGGCCGGACTGTCGAGCCAGTTGCAGGGGCAATTGGGCTCTGCGCAGCGCCGCGATGAAGAGCGGCAGGCGATGTTCGAGCGTTTGCTGAGTGAATCCAGTGCCAATCAGGCTGCGCTTCTGGAGAAGTTCTCCAGTTCCACTCAGGACCAGATGCGAGTGATGGCCGAGGCGGGCAATGAGCGCCATAACAACCTGGAGAAGGTGTTCTCCCGGTTGATGATGAACCTGAACACGCAGCTCGATACGCAGATGGGGGCCGCCGAGCAGCGTGAGCAGGCCAGGGCGCAGCGCCACGAGGAGCAGCAAGCGGCGGCACTGGCGCAACAGCAGCAGCTGATCGGCAATCTGGGCCAGACCAGCCAACAGCAGATCGGCGCCATTGCCGAATCCGCGGCGACGCAACAGCGCAATCTCGAGGAAACGTTCAGCAAGCTGCTCGGCAGTTTCAATGAGCAGGTCAGCGGGTACGGCGTGCAGGCGGAGCAGCGTGAACAGAGCCGCCAGCAGCGCTTTAACGAGCAATTGGAAAACATGGCTGCGCAGCAGCAGGAGTTGCTGGCAGGTATCGCGTCCGCCGTTCAGGTTACCCAGCAGCAGAGCAGGCAGATGGCTGAACAGCATCAGCAGCTGATGACGCGCCTGCAACAAGCTACCGAAGCGGCCGCGACCAGCAGCAAACACATGGATAGCAGCGCCAATCAGTTGGGCCTGCTTTCTGCCAACCTTCGCCAGGCAGCTGATGCGCTGGGCCAGCGCCTGGAGGCAGTAACCCAGAGCGTGGAGGCTGCGAGCACACAGAATGCCGCGTTGGCTGCACAGCTGCAGGGCCAGGCAAGTTCGCTGTCACAGCTGCAGGCAGCACTTCTCGAGGGCGCGCAGCGCTTCGAACAGGCCGCGAGCGAAGCACGCACTGGCTTTGGCGACATGAAACAGACGCAGCAGGAATTCCTGTCCGGCGTAAGGCATGAATTTACAACGCTGGGTGAGACGCTGCGTGCCCAAGTGGAGGCAGTTGAAAAGCAGGCTGAAGAGTGGCTGCGCAGCTACGCCACCGAAGTGCGTACGCAGACTGAGGACCGCATGAACAAGTGGAACGAGGTCTCGCTTGCCTATGCCGATCAGATGCATCGCAACGTCCAGGCCGTCAGCGGCATTTTGGATGAGCTGGAGGCCCGCTGATGCGCTTTCGCAAGTCGCATGACGTAGCCGTCGATGAGGAAAACCCTTACTGGATGTCCTTCTCGGACATTATGTCGGCGCTGCTGGTGATCTTCATTCTGGCCTCGGTGATCCTGATCCTGCAGTTGATGGACATTCAGCAGAAGCTGGAGGAGCGGCAGGTCCAGTTCGAACAGGAAATCGAAGAGCTGAAAAAGGCGGAGCAAGTGCGCCGCACCATCCTCGATGAGGCAGTTGAGGCACTGCGCAGGCGCGGCATCAAGGTGGAGGTCAGCGAGAATCACACGGTGCTGAGTATTCCCAACGACCTTCTTGGCTTCGATACCGGTGCCTATGAAATCCATTCGGCCTATCAGGCGCGAGCGCTTGAGATCGGCAAGGTCATCAATGAGGTGATCTCGCGTGATGACCGGGTAGAATTTCTGGACACGATTTTTATCGAGGGCCACACGGATAATCGCCCGTTGCAGGGATTCATGGGCAAAGGCAACTGGGGGCTTTCCACCTTTCGTGCTATTTCGCTCTGGCAGTTCTGGGGCGACGCCTTGGCGCGCGAGGAGCAGTTGTCGCGCCTGAACAACAAGGACGGAAAACCGCTGTTCTCGGTCAGCGGGTATGGCGAAACACGTCCGGCCGTGGCCAATCAGGTCACGGAGGAAGACTTCAAACGTAATCGCCGAATCGACATTCGTTTCACCATCCGTCGTCCGGATAGCGCGCAGTACGAGCAAGTCAAGGAGCGGCTGGGGGAGGCCAAGCCATGAGGCTGCCTCCAGTAGAGTTTCCTGCGGCCAGCTGGGGCGCTCAGATGCTCGAGCGCTGGACTGTACTGGCAAAAAAAGCTGCCACTATGGAGACGGAGGCCGGAAACAATGATGCGTTTGAGCGCATGCTCGCAGTGCTGCGTGGCATGGCCAGCTCGGGTCGATTCGATGGCCTGCCGGCGCTGCTGCGGCGGCGTATTACGGCTCGGGCGTTGAGCTGGCTGTGGCTCAATGACGAGGTGATCGGCAGCCGCCTGCTAAATACGCGCTTGTTAGCTGCCTTGCTGGATGCCCAGCAGCCACGTCTAACGCGTATGACGCTGCAGCAGTTGGCACAGCTGTATTTCCGGCGATTCGATCGGCTGGATGAAAAGGAAGGGGTGCGCGAGCTTCTGGAGCGAAGCCTGTTACAGCAGCTTGACCTGATACCGCCGTCGAAGATCCAGACATCGCGAGCCGATCCGCTGGTTACGCTCAAGCGCGAGGGGCATTGGTTGCTAGGCCTCGATGGTCCACGTCATCTCGCTGAACGAGTGCGTCAAGGCGGACGTGAGCTTGGCGAGACGTTCATGGAGCTCGGTCTGCACGGCTTTGATGATGGCCGCTATGGCGATATCTGCCGGGCGCACTTTTATCTCGAAACGCTGCGACATTTGCCCCCTGGCGAGTCTGATCCGGTGCTGGATGAGCTGCTCAAGCCCGCAGTGGCCAAGGCGCCCTTCGAAGGCGCGCGGCGTATCGGCCACGTTGCGCTTGAGATCCTCATCGACCGTGCTGGCCAGGAACCCGGCGAAGTCTGGCAGAACTTCATTCTTAACTTGGCTGGCGATCCTCGTATCTCTAGCACGAACGAAAGGTTTGTAGAGTGGTGGCGCCCGCTCGGTGAAGAGCGAATTCAAAAGGTACGGGGCTGGTTATCCAAGGAAGACTTGCGGCTGTTCCTGCAGGCAGTCGAGCAATACGGGCTTGAAACAGCCAATACGGAAATGCAGCGGATGTTCCCCGCCCGCAAGCGATTCCTTGAAGGGCTCTTCAAACTGAAGTTGATTCGTAACACTCGACTCCTACTGGGCGGCAAGGCTCAACAGTCGGTCAAGCGAATCCTGGGCAAGGACGTTAAGACCAGCTTCGCGCGGATGGATGGGCCGATGAATGACAAGGCCGTTATCTATCTGGACTGCGGTGACTTCCATCTGGTTGAGGGCTCACATAGTTTCAAGATTTGGGTCTATCTGGCCGCCCCTGGCGAAGCCCTCAGAACTTATGAGCGCAATACCTTCAGCCACTACGACCTGACCACCACGGTCCCCGGGACTTATAAGAAACTCTATCCAGGGCTGCCCTACAACTCGTTCGTGCACATCCCACACGTCTGGCAGAACAAAGTTTTCACCCTTCTAGCTGAAAACGGCATCGCCCTTGATATTGAGCAGCTTCTAAGTCCGGAAGATTACCGCCGCCAGCTGAGTAAATTCGGAATCCCTGCCGTAAATGCCAAGCGCACGCTGGTTCCCGCTCCGGCGAAAGAAGGGGCCAAAGCGGGAACGCGAGCGCCGACGGCTGCTCAACAAGGAACTGAACGCGCTGCGGCGCCGATGCCACGCAACGCCGATGTGCCAACCCCAGCACGGCGTTCAGCCGATGTTGAATCAGTGGCTGCAAATGGTGCGATGAGATCAAGCACCATTGCCTCCTGGCGGGACAACCCGGTTCCGCAACGAACGAAGCTGCCGCCCTTCAGCTCGCTCCAAATGGCGGCCCTGCGTTATCTCGAGACTCATCCACGTTGCGGTTTCTATGCGTTGCTGGAAGCAGTAAGCAACCAGGGCGGCAATGTGTTGAACGTGAAAACGATGTTGGAGAGCAGCCTCTCTCAGTACGTCCAGCAGGACGAAGAGGGGAATTGGTTGCTGTCGACCCATGGTGAGCAGTTGTTAGCCGAGCTGGCCAGGTCGGAGCCATCGGATGCAGGTCAGAGCGTGCCGAGTGCGGCAAATATGAACGCAAACGAAAACGCAGGCTCGAGGGTCGCTAGGCTAGAGCCGTTTGCGCTTGCCGTACTGCGTTATTTCGCAGCCAATCCAGGCGATAAGGTTCGTTATGCGGCGAACGTTCTGGAGGTCGACGCGAGGCTGGTAAATCAGGCTCTATACGGGCCATTGAAAGGGATCTGTACGCAGGATGACAAGTACGGATGGCAGCTGACGGGCGCGGCTCAACGGGAGCTGGAAGCGTTCGAGGCTGAGGGGAGAGAGCAGTAATGAGACTTTTCGATGTTTTGAAGTCGTTGATTGGCGAACGTGATGTGGCGGTCGGTAGTCAGGAGGGGTTTGCGTCGACTGCAGACTCCAACGGAGTCAATTTTTATCTTCCCGTCCAGACGTTCAAAGCGTTGCAGGAAGGCAAAGGCAACGCGCTGCAGAAAATTCAGCTGATTGTCCTGAACATGCTCGCTGAGCAGGGCATAGCAGAGCAGACGGCCAACGGCTTCCATATCGGCGCTGAAGATATTGCCGGTATGGACAGTGAGCAGGCCGATATTCTGCGGCTGCCACGGCGATTCACTGGCCGCTTTCAGACTTCCATCAGCGGGCGCACAGGTAATAGCGGCTTTCGCGTTGGGATTGCCGTTGAAGTGGCTGAAGGCGTTACACCTTTCTCGCGCAAAGGCCCGTATTTATACCTGACGAGTACCGAGCGCTACTGGCTTACGCCAGCTGAGCTAATGGGGCTGATGGCTTGGGAAAAGCATGAATCTCTCGATCCTGCACAGCGAGGGGAGGCGGCTAACCTTCGTTTGATGGCCGAGCTACAGACAGCTGCCCGAAGCGGTATGCGCATCGATCTGAGTCATTTCGATCGGCTTGATGTTGTCGTGCCGGAAAATGTTGGCGTCATTGCGACCCGACTGCCAGATGGCAGCCTGATGCTGTGCCCGAGTCTGGGGGATGGATCGACGCCCGATCAGCTGGAGAAGCGCTGGTCGCAGCTCGACATGAGCGCTGGCGGGGGTGTGCTGCGAATCGACAATCGTGTGGTGTTGCTCGATCAGGCCAAGATGGACGGCATTCGCAATGTGCTGGCCAACAAACGAATCCCGCCAGATAAGGTCGCCGAGTTCATCGCCTCGCCTACGGCCTTTCTGGATGCTGCACTGGTAAATCTCGAGGTCGGTTTCTCGGTCCGCGTAGCTGGCATTGGCAAGCTGCAGCATATGGACTTTGGCGCGTTGGATACGGCTAAGAATGACTGGTTTGCCTTGGATAAGCGCCCCGCGCCAGCAGAGATCATCCCGAAGTTGGTTCAGACGCCAGAGGAGTTGGAGCGTTTTGAGGAGGTGCTGCGGTCCGCGATAGAGCAGGGTGCGACGAGTCTCAGTTTTGCTGGTGAGGTCATCGACATTTCAGACGCGCCGCTTGTGGCGCGTCAATTGGAACGGGTGAAAGAGACGCTCGAGAAGCCCGAGTTGTCGGAGCCGCCGGCCGCAGCTGAAGACCTCTTTGACGAGCCCAAGGAGAAGGTTGCCGTCATTCTTAAGGATGCCGGCGAAATCAACTCGACACTACTGGCAAAAGCCAGCAACGCTCGCTTACTGGAAGCACCAGACTGGTCCGCTTATGCGCGGCAGCCATTCCCGCATCAGGTCGAAGGTATTGAGTGGATGCTCAGGCTGATGAACGCCGCGTTATCTGACGATCATGATGACCTCTATCGCCTACAGGGCAGCCTGCTCGCCGACGATATGGGGCTGGGCAAAACATACATGTCGCTGGTCGCAATCGGTGAATACCTGGCAGCCCAGCGCCGAAGCGAAAAGCCGCAAAAACCAGTCTTGGTAGTCGCACCACTTAGCCTGTTGGAAAACTGGGAAGACGAAGTTGGAAAGACCTTTCTAAGCATTCCGTTCCGCGATCTCGTGGTGCTGCAAGCTGGACGAGACCTGAACCGCTACCGCGTCAAGGGCGCCGAGAGAGAGTCTGTTCAACTGGCTGCCCTGGCCGATGATGACGGCATGATGGATGCCCAGAGCATTCGCTATGCGTTGACCATTGGCCCGGAGGCGGGTGCTCAACGTCTGGATATGGACCGTCGCTTGGTTCTAACAACGTACCAGACGCTGCGTGACTACCAGTTTTCTCTGTGCAGGATCGACTGGGGCATGGTCATTTTCGACGAGGCGCAGAACATCAAGAACCCTAACGCACTGCAAACCCGTGCGGCAAAGGGGTTAAAGGCTGACTTCAAATTGTTGGCCACAGGCACGCCCGTGGAGAACAGCCTCGGCGACTTCTGGTGTTTGATGGATACGGCTCAGCCAGGGTTGTTTGGCAGCTGGGAAAACTACCGAGACACTTGGATCAAGCCGATTCTCTCGGCCGGCGAGGAGGAGCGCGACGAGGTCCGTGTTCGTCTGGGTGAGCAACTGCGCAAGGCTGTCGGGCCGTTCATGCTGCGTCGCGTGAAGGAAGACCAGCTCAAAGGCCTGCCCAGCAAAACTATCCGTAGTGGGGTAGAGCAGGTCGATCGAGGCATTCAGCGTTACGCGCCTGAGTTGGGTGTCTCAATGCGCGGGATTCAATTGCAGGTGTATGACGATGTGCTAGATGGATACCGTGCTCGACGCGCCAGCGCAGATGACATGCGTGGTTCGGCTCTAGCGGCGCTTACGCAGTTGCGCTCGGTATCGTTGCACCCTCGTTTGGATGATGAACCATCGCTCTACAGTCGGGATGGCCACCATGCGCGGCAGTTGATGTCCGAGTCCGGCAAGCTAGCCGTGATGCTCAAACTGCTGGACGAGATTCGGGATAAGGGCGAAAAGGTCATCCTGTTCATGATGACCAAGCGCCTGCAAAGGGTTTTGAAACTGTGGCTTGATCAGATCTACGGCCTGGACATTGCAGTTATCAACGGAGATACAAAAGCGGTAGCTACCAAAGCGGAAGAAATGACTCGTAAGAAGCTCATTTCAGCATTTGAAGCGAAGTCAGGATTCAATCTCTTGATCATGTCTCCGGTCGCAGCGGGTGTAGGGTTGACGGTTGTCGGAGCTAACCACGTTGTTCACCTGGAACGGCACTGGAACCCAGCAAAAGAGGCGCAGGCCTCTGACCGTGTCTATCGCATCGGGCAGCAGAAGGAGGTGTTTATTCATCTGCCCGCCGTAACGCATCCGCAATTCGATTCTTTCGATGTGCATCTGGATCGGCTGCTGCGCGGCAAGTTAATGCTCAAGGACGCGGTGGTGACACCGGAAGCGGTTAGTGAGAGCGAGATGATTTACTCAATGGGGCTTTAGTCACGTTACGGGCATGCCTAGTCGGAAGCGGGGCTTGCTGCAAGGTCCGCATTCGCCCAAGGGGCAGTCAAGCGACCGTTGCACTGCCTGCTAGGCAACGATATCGCCCCCGGGCCGCGCTATTACATCTCTTCTGTAACGATGCTGTGACCCACCTGCTCAGCCAGGACCACTAACCTTGCGTTGGTGTGCTAGATATCGCTAGAGCAGTCTACGAGACGTCATGATATGGCTTCATCCCGGCAGCCGCTAGCATTGCCTGTGTTGCCGTATTAACCGATTGGCGTACCGGGTCCAGATCGAGACGGGCGTAGATGGCCGTTGCTTGGTGGGTCTTGTGGTTAAGCGACTTTCCAATAATGGACAGCGACGCCCCGGTCTTGGCTTGCCAGCTCCCAAGCGTGCGCCGCAAATCATGGATGCGTAGATCAGTCATGTCGTAAAGCGCCGGGTCAATATTTAGCGTATCGGCTATGCCTCGATAACGTTTCTCCGCTGCGGCTGCCGCGACGATGACTTCCGCGTTTGCCTGCTGGCGCTCCTCGGCGGTCAGTTTGCCCAGTTCTTCCATACGGTCGAACAGACGACGCATGCTGGCACGCCGCAGGATGGCGGCCCAAGCTTTCTTGGGTTCGACCAGGTGGCCAGTCTTGCCGTCGCCTGGAAATACGAAAGCTGACGCGGAGCTTGTTTGTTTGCGGGCGCGTAGAACGGAGACTGCCTCGGGGGACAGAGTCACGTTCTGCGGAGTGCCATTCTTGGTCATGCCGATGCGCCAGACATGAGCCTCTAGGTCGAGGTCGCGCCAGGCCATCGCCTGTACATTTGAGCGCCGCGCCCCGGTTAGCAGTGCTAGCAGAAAAAAATCACTCAAGCTCGACTCGCCGATTGCTTCAAATAGGTAGGGCAGTTCTACCCCTTGGGCGAAGCGGTCACGAGATGGCGCATGGTTCTTCTGGACGCGGCTCGCGGGACTGGTACCTTCGAATAGCTCCATGTCCGCGGCGTAGCTGAAAACCGAAGAAACGACAGCAAGTGCGCGATCGGCTTGCGCGGCGCTCCTCTTGGTGACCTTGGTGTGGATTGCCTTGATATCTGCGCGCGTAATCTGCGAAAGCTTCCTTGCCTTGATTGGCTCTAGGTACAGGCGTAACACGTCCGAATAATCACGCTTCGTACGCTCGCCGAGTGGTGTGCCGTCGCGCTTGCGCTTTTTCTTGAGAAAGTCATCGAATACCTCGCCGAAACTTTGCTCCACTCGGATAGCTCGACGGGCTGCTGCTGGGTTCCCGCCGGCTTCAATTTCGGCATTAACGGCAGTGGCCTGTTTGCGCGCCTGCTCGACAGTCATGGCAGGGAATCGGCCAAGGGTAACGCGCTCGGGCTGGCCACCTTTCATGCGTCGATAAATGGAAAACGTCTTTACGCCGCTCGGTGACACTCGAAGCTGTAGCCCCTGAATCTTGGTGTCGTGATAAGTGGCACGCTTTCCTACCTCGGGCGGCGGTAGCGCCAGCAGCCTTTCTTTGCTGAATGCAATGTGGGTCGCGCCGCTCATGCCTTCCTCGCCGCCTCTGGGGTTACACTGGGGTTACATATTTGGTCGAAATATGGATATTTCGGTGTAACCCCGTTAAGCCTAGAATAGGCTTGAAGCCGCGCTCTGTATAGGTCCGTGAAGCTTCATAAATGCGTGGGTATCCATACACCCTCGCATTCGTAATGCGAAGGTCGCAGGTTCGACTCCTGTCTCCGGCACCAAAGAAATTGAAAGGCCCGCATCGCTGCGGGCCTTTTTTGTTTCCGACGGTCAGGCGCGCTAACGCGTTCCGCGGGTGCTCAAGGCGATGCCGACCGATGTGATGCCAAGCAGGGCGACCACGACGATCATTACGGTCACGAAGGCGCCATCGAAAGCGCTTTTTGCCAGGGTGATTAGAGGGGCAGCAATGGCGTCGGGTAGGGTTTCGGCGGCAATTAGGGCGCCGTCAAGGCTGTCGCGGGCCAGGGCTGGTGTCTGCATGCCGGCGGGAGTGAGGAAGGCTGCGGTATATACCGCGGACATCACGCTGCCGAGGATGGCGATGCCCAGTGCACCACCTAGCTCGTACGACACCTCTTCGATGGAGGCGGCCATGCCGGCGCGGTCGGGCGGGGCATGCAGCAGCATGGCGCTGGAGGCAGCAGTCATTGCCGCGCCAACGCCAAAACCGAGCAGGCTGAACGACAGTATCTGCACCCATTGCGAAGCCCCGTAGCCCAGCAGGTAGAGCAGGGCGCCGGCGGCGGACAGTGCGAGGGACGCGCTCAGAATCCGTTCGGCACCGATGCGCGGCAGCGCCAGGCCGGCGAGTGGGCCTGCGATGAAGGCGCCGAGTGGGATTGGCAGTATGGTCAGCCCAGCTTGCAGGGGCGACAGACCGACTACCAGCTGCAGCCGCTGGCTGACGACAAGCTCCATGCCCATAAGCGCTGCCGAAGCAACCGAAGCGGCGACTACGCCAGCCGAGAAGCTGCGGTCGCGGAACAGCGTGAAATCGATCATCGGCACGGTGGTCTGGCGCTGGCGGCGCAGAAAGGCCAGCGCGCAAATGACAGCGGTGATTGCCGCTACGCTGGCTTGCAGTGCGGAAGGGTCGGCCTTGCCGGCTTCCTTGATGGCTAGCGTCAATCCGACCAGTGCGCCCATGACCCACAAGGAGGCGAGCAGGTCGAACGGCCGCCCAGGATTACCGGGGCGGGTCGGCACCCAGATCACGGCAAGCACCAGCGCCAGCAGGACGATGGGCACGTTGATGATGAACACCGAGCCCCACCAGAAATGCTCCAGCAATACACCCCCAACTACTGGGCCGAAAGCTGCTCCGCCCGACGCGATGGCAGCCCAGATTCCGAAGGCCAGGGCGCGCTCGCGGGCGTCTTCGAAAACGTGGCGGATGATTGCCAGGGTTGCTGGCATCATCATCGCTGCACCTACGGCTAGCGCGACACGGGCGCCGATCAGCAACTCGGGCGTCGGGGAGAAGGCGGCGCCGAGCGAGGCGCAGCCGAATACCACCAGGCCGGCGATGAACATGCGTTTGTGGCCGAAGCGGTCACCCAGTGCCCCCATCCCGGGTAGCAGGCCGGCAACGGTGAGGGCGTAGGCGTTGACGATCCACAGCTTTTCATTGGCTGATGCTTGCAGCTCGTAGGTCAGGCTGGGGAGGGCCAGGTAGATGACCGTCATGTCGATGACGATCAGCAGCAGCGCGCTGGACAAGATGCCCAGGACCAGCCAGCGAAGAGGGGAGTTCACGGTGCAATCCTCGGTTTGGTGCTACAAGCTCGATTGGCGGGAGGAACACGTTGCGGCAGAATATAAATACATACGTATTGAATTGAAAGGGGCGCGCGTGGGTAGAAAGAAAACGATCGATCGCGAGGCACTGCTGGATGTGGCCGAAGGCATCGTCAATCGCCAGGGCGCTGCAGCCTTGACCATCGATGCTGTCGCCAAGGCGGCGGGTATTACCAAAGGCGGCGTGCAGTACAGCTTCGGCAGCAAGGACGACTTGATCAACGCCATGTTCAAGCGGTGGGGCAAGGGTTACACCGAGCAGTTCCAGCGCATCGCCGGGGATGCGCCCGATGCGCTGACAGCAGTGCGTGCTCACGTGGAGGCGACACGTGCTTCTGACTCCGGATCGCACGCCAAGGCGGCGAGTCTGATGGCTGCGTTACTGCAGACCCCCGAGCACCTGGTATCGACTCAGGCGTGGTATCAGGAACGTCTTGCGGGGCTCGATACCTCCACCGAAGAAGGTCGCCGTGCCCGGCTCGCCTTTTTCGCTACGGAAGGGATTTTCACGCTGCGCTTTTTTCGCCTGATGGATATAGGCGAGGAGGAATGGGCGGATGTCATGAGCGACATTGCCGCGCTGGTCCGCTCGGACAGTTGACGGCCCGATCGGCCGCTGGCGTGATTACCTGCTGGCAATATGGAAGAAGCGCACGGGGGCTTGGCAGGTTCTATGAGTAATCCGAGCGCCGAGCACGCCGCTGCGATTTACTGGGTTACCTGCGATGCAGGGAAGATTGGATGCCGGAACCGGCACACATGACCGGGGCACAGCCGCACTGGCTGCGCCCCGATCTTTTTTACAGAGTGACCGAGATGCCTGCCTGCAGCGTGCGGGGGGCGCCCGGGTAGGCCCAGATGTTGCCCCAGGCGCGCTCTTCGTACTCTTCGTCGAACACGTTGTTCAAGTTCAGGTTCAGGCGAACCCGTTCGGTCAGTGGGTAGTAAGCGAGCAGATCGACTGTGGTGTAGGCATCCATGTCGAAGGCTGTACTGGATGCGCCGCCCTTGCGGTCGCCGACGTACTTGACGCCCATGCCGACGCCGAGCCCTGCCAGCGGACCATCGGCGAATTCGTAGGTGTCCAGCAGGTTGAAGCTGTGGCGTGGCACGTTGGCCAGGCGCGTGCCGACCGGCATCGATGCGCTCGAGCTTTCGGTAACCTCGGCGTCGACATAGGCGTAGCCGCCGATCACGCGCCACTGCGGGGTGATGTTGCCCGCCACGCTGATATCGAAGCCACGGCTGCGTGCTTCGCCGGCGGCGACCTGGTAATTGCTGTCGAGCGGGTCGCTGGTCAGCACGTTTTCCTTGGTGATATGGAACAGCGCCGCAGTGATGCTGAGGTCGTGCTCCGGTAGCTCGTACTTGATGCCGACTTCGTGGGCGATGCCTTTTTCCGGGTCGAACGCCTGGCTGCTGCGGTCGGCGCCGCGGTTGGGCTTGAACGAGCGCGAGGTGTTGGCGTAGACGGCCAGCTCCTCGGTCAGGTCGTAGATCAGCCCGAAACGCGGGGAGACGGCGTTGTGCGCCTGATCCCAGCTGCCGGCGGGGGTGAGCTTGTTGTCGTAACGCTGCTCGAAACGCTCCAAGCGCGCACCGACTTGCGCCTTCAGGCGCTCGGTGAGGGCGATCTGATCCTGCACGAAGAATGCGTAGGACTTCAGGTTCTCGTCATCGTAGGTGGTAGTGCGGGTCAGCGCCGGCAGCGGCTGGCCATAGACCGGCTCATAAAGGTCGATGGGGAAGTCGCTGGTCAAGCCGCCGGAGCGACGGATCAGCGAGTCGTAGTTGTATTCATCGAACTCCACCCCGAGCAGCAGCGTGTGCGCCAAACCTGCGGCGTCGAAATGCCCTTCCAGATTGGCCTGCACTGCCAGGTCATTCCAGTTCAGCCAGCGCTCGCTGTAGTTGCGGCCTACCGTTCGACCATCGCTGGCCAGACCGTTGTTCTCCACTGCGCCGCCGTCCAGGCTGCCGTCGAGGTACTGGATGCCGCCGCGCAACATCCATTGGCTATCCAGTTGGTGTTCCAGGCGCAGTTGGGTCGTGGCGTTCTTGTTGGTCAGCTTGCCGGCACTTTCCTCCCCGAGGAAGCGATCGCGCGACAGGTCGCCGGCCTGGTTGGGGTAACGGGTCAGACCGCGGTCCATGGGGTGGCGGTTGTGCAGATAATCGCCTTCGAGGATCAGCGCGGTGTCGTCGCTGAGCTGCCAGCGCAGCACTGGCGCAATGTTGTAGCGCTCGCTTTCGACGTGGTCGCGGAAGCTGTCGCTGCCTTCGGCGACCAGGTTGAGGCGATAGGTAAACGCCGCGCTCTCGTCCACGGCTCCGGTGGTGTCCAGTGTGCCGCGGCGCAGGCCGTCGGTGTTCACCTGGCTGCCGAGCACCGTGCGCCGCTCCGCCTGCGGCTGTTTGCTGACGATGTTGAAGGTGCCGCCCGGGTCGCCGCGCCCGTACAGCATCGAGGCCGGGCCGCGCAGCACTTCGATGCGCTCCAGCGTGCTGGCGTCAGGCATGTTGGGATAGCCGCGGTTCACCGCAAAGCCGTTGCGATAGAACTCCTGAGTGCTGAAGCCGCGCACCAGGAACTCGGTCAAGCCCTGGCCACCGAAGTTGTTGCCGCGTTCCACCCCGCCGGCGTAATCGAGCGCGTCTTCCAGACGCGTTGCGCCGATGTCTTCGACGACCTGCGCCGGCACGACACTAATCGACTGTGGGGTTTCATGGATGGCGGTGTCAGTGCGCGTGGCGCTGGCCGAGCGAGTCGCGCGATACCCTTGCACGGGGCCGTCGGCGCGCTCGGCGGAGGCGGTGACTTGCATCTCCTCCAGCGCCAGCGGCTCAGCGGGCGGTGCGTCGTTGGCTGAAGCTGCGATAGGGCAGGTAAAGGCGGGAATTGCGAGCATCGGGAGGAGAAGGCGCCGCATCGAATGATCCTTGAACGGAGGGAGCGAGGGCGGGCACCCTAATCGCAACGAAAACGATTATCAAATAGAAGGTAATCTCAACTGTTCTGATCTATCGCGGGTTGCGGTGAGGCATGGTGGGGGCAGGCAGATCGTGCGCGCGCCGGCAGACGCACGGTACTTCGCGCAGTTCACATGGGCTGCGGTTGCCAAGTGGCTCGGGCGTCACCCCGGCGTCTGCTCGGCGCTCAGGTGGAGGCGAGGACGACGCGATCACGGCCGGCTCTTTTCGCCTGATAAAGCGCATCGTCCGCGGCTTTGAATGTTGCTTCAACGGTTGGATAGCTACCGCTGCAGGCAATGCCGATGGACGCCGTTACCGGGGCACCGGTCGGACTTGCGGTCTGCCGAAGCCGTGCGAGTAGTCGCTCTGCGGCAATGCTGGCTCCGATCGCGTCGGTTTCGGGGAGCAGCATCAGAAACTCTTCGCCTCCCATCCTGCAGAGCACGTCGGTGGGGCGTGAGCATTCCTTCATTTCCGCTGCCAGAAAGCGCAGCACGTCGTCGCCTACATCGTGGCCGTGCTGGTCGTTTACCTGCTTGAA
This sequence comes from Pseudomonas sp. E45-MNA-CIBAN-0222, assembly GCF_040310405.1. Lineage (NCBI taxonomy): Bacteria > Pseudomonadati > Pseudomonadota > Gammaproteobacteria > Pseudomonadales > Pseudomonadaceae > Pseudomonas > Pseudomonas sp. E45-MNA-CIBAN-0222. The sequence continues at coordinate 213,167 of NZ_JBEOPU010000005.1, read as the reverse complement.
ATGATCGATATCCAACGTCACCGCCGCGTAGCGCTGATCGAGCAGGTCGAGCTGCTTGAACGCTAGGTCCAACCCGCGACGGTTGCGCAGGCCTGTCAGCGGGTCGGTCATGGATGCGGCTTCCAGGGCGCCCATCTTCTGCTGCAGCAGGGAAACGCCGGCAAGCATCGCGATCTTCAATCGAGAAACCTCGAAATACCAGGAGTTCACCGTCGAGATACGGGTGCTTGCTTCCGGCGCGCCCCAGTGCTCGGCGGTATCGGCCAGCGCGCGAATAGGCCCGGATATGAGTCTGGAGAGCCACCAGAACACGGCAAGTGAAGCGATTGTGAACGGCACCGCATTGAGCAGTGTCGAGCGTGCCAGTTGAGAGAGCTTGGCGGTGATTGCCGACGTGGGGCGTTGGGCGACGATGCCCCAGCCAGTGCTCTGGACCGGCGCGTAACCTGCGAGCATGTCCACACCACGGGTATTGATCACCCGCTGGCTGCCTTCCCGACCCAGCAGCACCTGTTGGACCACCTCATTGCTCGTCACCTTTTGGCCGACCCGCTGGCCGTCTTCATGAAAGACCAGATGCCCCTGGGTGTCGACCACGTACAGGTAGGAGCCGTCGCGGTAGTAGTGCACGCCGAGCAGGCCGTGCAGTGCATTGCGCTCGCGCAGGAACAGTGAGGCGCTGATGTAGCCGAGATAGCTTCCATCGGGGCCGAAGATGGGGTGGGTTACCGCGATCAGGTAGGTGCCGTCTGTGGCGACATAGGGATCGCTGGTCAGCGGCTTGCGCTCCTTTAGCGCGCGTGTCGCCCCTACGCTGTTGACCTTGAGGCCGACCAGGGCGGCGCTTTCCGGCGACGCTGAGACGATTTCACCGGCAGCGCTGACGATCACGGCCCGGCTGAACTGGTCACTCTTGAGCTTGAGCCGCTCGGTCTCGCTATCACGCGCATCGGGGTCATCGAACTGAGTCGAAAGCACCTCCGCGGCATAGGCGAGTTCGCGGTGGCTATTGAGGAAGAACTGGTCGGTGGTTTCAGCCAGCTTGCGTGCGTAAGCCCGGTTGGCCTCAAGTGTCTGCTCGAACAGCTGGTCACGCTGAGAACTGTAACCGGCGAAGAAGCTGTTGCCGAACGTCAGCAGACCGGCCAGCAGGGCTAGCAGCAGGGTGAGTTTCTGTAGATCCAGCCGGGACATGAAGCTTCCATCTCCGAATGCATGCTTGGCCTGGCGCCAATGGAGGTTGCTGTCAGACTTCGTATCGCGCGGAAGCCAAAAGGGCGGGAATGATACAGGCAGTGTGCCGCTCGTGAGCAGTCAGCGTATGTACGGAATCCCGCGATTTACTGGTATTGGGCTCCTGCGTGGATAATAATCACTCGCATTTCCTTCTCTCGTCCGATCCCCATGCCAGACACTACCGCGCCTGCTACCCGGCTCCTTGCCGTGGAAGACGATCCTGTCTTTGCCCGTCATCTGGTCGACCATCTGGAGTCGATCGGTTATTCGGTCAGCCATTGCCAGGATGGCGAAGATGGCCTGTCGCGGGCGCAAACCGAGCACTTCGACCTGATTCTGATGGACATCATGCTGCCCGGCGCCAGTGGGCTGGATGTGCTGCAGCGGCTGCGCCGTCGCCGTGGTGTGCCGGTCATCCTGATGTCTGCGCTGGGTAACGAGCAGGACCGTATCACCGGTTTCAGCCAGGGCGCCGATGACTATTTGCCCAAGCCCTTCAGCCTGCGTGAGTTGAGCGTACGCATCGAGGCAGTGTTGCGTCGCGTGGCGTACGAGCGCTCGGATGGACAGCCGGCACTCGACGACGACCAGCTGCAGTTCGACGAGCAGCAACGAGACGTTGCACTCGCTGGCCGTTGGGCAGGACTGACACCTAGCGAATACCGGGTGCTCGCTATGCTGTGGCAAAACGCTGGAATGGCGCTAAGCAAAGCCCACCTGTATCAGCAGGCCTTGCACCGCAACTACTCCAGCCACGACCGCAGCCTGGACATGCATGTCAGCCATGTGCGGCGCAAGCTGAAGACGCTTGGCACCACGCTGCAGCTGGAGACGGTGTGGGGTACGGGTTATATGGTGAGCCGAGGCGAGCGATGAGCCTGCCCTCGCGTCACTCGCTGTTCTGGCGCCTGGCGCTGTTACAGATCGGCTTTTGCCTGTCGCTGATCTGGTTGAGTCAGTCCTGGACGCAATATGTATACGAGCGCAGCAGCCACCTGCCGGCCGGTTCGCGGGAGGAGTTGGTGCGCTACGCGGCAGGCGCCGAGCAAGCTTGGCGCCGCGGCGGTCGCGAAGGCCTGCAGCGTTGGCTGGATGAGTTTCGCCACGCGCAAGGCAGCTGGGCCGCCGTACTCAGCCTGGATCTGCATTCGCTGAGCGCCCAGCCACTCGGCCCCGATGACTATGTACGGCTGAAGTTGGTGCGCGGGCTGGACTGGCGGATCAGCCGCCGCAGTGGCGAACCTCCTTATATGAGCGTGCCGTTCCCGTCGCACCCGGATAGCGGCCAGCTGGTCCTGCAATTGCCCGAGCGGCTGATGCCCAGCAGATCCATGTTCCAGTTGCAGGTGCTGATCAATATCGTGATGCCGGGCGTGCTGGCGCTGCTGTTCTGCGGGCTGATCTACCGACTGCTGATCGAACCTTTGAAACGCCTGCAGGCACAGGCCAACGCGCTGCGTGCAGACCAGCTCGGCATGCGGGGCGGCGAGCTGATTGATCGTCGTGACGAGCTCGGCGAGCTGGCGCAGGCGTTCGACCATATGGCTGAACGCCTGCACAGCGCCGTGTCTTTCCAACGCCAGCTACTGCGTGACCTTTCCCATGAGTTGCGTGCACCGCTCAGCCGCCTGCGTGCCGCTGCCGAGCGTGAGCCGGGCGCCGACGCGTTGAGCCGGCGGGTGACTCAGGAAGTTCAGGGCATGGAGCAGCTCATAGGCGGCATTCTCGAACTGGTCTGGCTGGACACCGAGTGTCCTTCGCTGCCCCGAGAGGAGGTTGATGTTGCGGCGCTATGGGACGTGTTGCGCGACAACGCCTGCTTCGAATCTGGCTGGGCGCCGGCTCGCTTGCCCTGTGATTTACCGGAAGGTTGCCGGGTCTACGCGCATCTTAACGGGCTGGCCCAAGCATTGGAGAACGTCCTGCGCAATGCCATCAGGCATTCGCCGGCCGAAGGCGTTGTGCGTCTGGCAGGCCGCTTGGAGGAGGGGCGCTGGCATCTGTGGATTGAAGACGCTGGGCCAGGAGTACCGCCGGACAAGCTCGAACTGATTTTTCGCCCCTTTACCCGGCTCAATGCGGCTCGACCCGGAGATGGTGGCTATGGGCTGGGACTGGCGATCGCTCGACGCATGGTGCGCCTGCAAGACGGCGAGCTATGGGCTGAGAACCTGGGCGAGGGGCTGCGGATGCACCTGACTCTGGCAACTGTATAGTTTGTAAATGATGTTTACTATCAATTGATAATCAATATCATCTGCGTCGCTTCCGGCTGGCTGGTCGGGGCGTCGCGGTTGGTTCGGTGGCGCCGCTCGACTCTGGCTGGCCGGTCATTCGACAGGAGAGGAAGATGCAACCGGACTTCAGATTGAGCACCATGGCGCTGGCTGTTCTGCTGGCGGCTTCGCCACTGGCAATGGCGGATGAAAACGCTGACGGAGCGACACTTGAGTTGCGCGATACCTGGGTATTGGGTACGGCGGAGGAGGAGCTGAAGCAGGCGCCTGGCGTATCGATAATCACCTCGGAAGATCTCAAGAAGCGCCCACCGGTAAACGACATCTCCGATATCGTGCGCAAGATGCCCGGCGTCAACCTTACCGGCAACGGCACCACCGGTTCACGCGGCAACAACCGGCAGATCGACCTGCGTGGCATGGGGCCGGAGAACACGCTCATCCTGATCGACGGCAAACCCGTCACCTCGCGCAACTCGGTGCGCTACACCCGCGCCGGGGAGCGCGACACCCGCGGCGATAGCAATTGGGTGCCGGCCGAGCAGATCGAACGGATCGAGGTGCTGCGCGGTCCGGCGGCGGCGCGCTATGGGTCTGGTTCCATGGGCGGGGTCGTGAATATCATCACCAAGCGGCCGACCGACAAACTGAGTGGCTCGATCACTGCCTACACCAACATCCCCGAGGATGACGCCGAGGGCGTGACCAAGCGCACCAACTTTAGCCTGGCCGGCCCGCTGACCGAGTCTCTGACTTTCCGGGTGTTCGGCAACCTCAGCAAGACCGACGCCGATGACGCCGATATCAATCTGGCGCATACCGATACTGCATCCGGTGCATCGCTGGCGGCGGGGCGCGAGGGTGTGCGCAACAAGGACATCAACGGCCTGCTGAGCTGGGCGCTTGACCCCAACCAGACCCTGGATTTCGAGGCTGGCTACAGCCGCCAGGGCAATATCTACACCGGCGACGTCGGTACTGGCGGCACGGAATCGCTCGATCCTGGCAGCAACATCAATCCGTGGTTGGGCCGTGAAACCAACACCATGTACCGGCAGAGCTACTCGGTGACGCACAACGGCAACTGGGACTTCGGTACGTCGCGGCTGATGGCGCAGTACGAGCGCACCGATAACCGCCGGCTGCTCGAGGGGCAAACCGGCGGCGTGGATGGTGATATCAGCGCGGGCAGCGACAAGCAGACCAGTGTCTATGAGAGCTATCTGGTTCAGGGCCAGCTGGACATACCGTTGGAAATCCTGCGGCACCAGGTGCTGACGGTTGGCGCAGAGTGGAATCGCCAAGAGCTGGACGATCCATCCACCTTCAATCGCAATATTGGCGATGACGGTTGGTATGAATTGCCCAACTCGTCCGCCGATGCACGCTCCAGCGAGATGGATGCAACGCTGATGGCAATCTATGTAGAAGACAACATCGAGTTGACGCCGAGTTGGATCCTGACCCCTGGTCTGCGCGTGGATCACCACGACCAGTTCGGCTTCAACTGGAGCCCGAGCCTTAACAGCTCCTATCAGCTGACCGACAGCATTACTCTGAAAGGCGGCGTCGCCCGCGCGTTCAAGGCGCCGAACCTGTATCAGTCCAACCCTAATTATCTGTATCGCAGCCGGGGCAATGGTTGCGCTGACGGAACCCAGAATGGCGGCGGCTGCTACGTGCTCGGCAACGACAATCTCGACCCGGAAGTAAGCATCAACAAAGAGCTGGGTATTGCCTTCGCCCGAGACGGCTGGCGTGCCGGTATCACCTACTTCCGCAACGACTACGACAGCAAAATCGTCTCATCCAACCGGGTGACCGGCACCGTGGTCAACCCCAGTAACCCGGCGCAGTACGCCGGCATTCTGCAGTGGGAAAACGCTACCGACGCTGTGATCAAGGGATGGGAGGGGCATGTCGGAATTCCGCTGCTGGGTACCGATGGTGAGGTGCTGAGCTGGAACACCAACTTCACCTACATGCAGGACAACAGCGACAGCTCCGGCAATCCGCTATCAGTGGTGCCTGAATACACCATCAACAGCATGCTCGACTGGCAGGCCACACAGCAGCTGGCGCTGAGCCTGACCGGTACTTTTTATGGCAAGCAGGAGCCGCGTCGTTTCAACAGCACGAGCGCTGTGGCAGTGACCGATGAGAATCAGCTGCAGACACGTGATCCGTACCATATCTGGAGCCTGGGCGGCACATATGCGGTGAGCGAAAAGCTGTCGTTTGGTGCAGGCATCAACAACCTGTTCGACAAGCGTCTCTACCGCGAAGGTGCGGGGACTAGTGCTGGCGCCAACACCTATAACGAGCCGGGCCGGTCGTTCTATGCGTCGGTGACGACTTCCTTCTGATTGGCAACTCGCCACCCAACGCCTCGCCGGGCTCACCGGCGGGGCTTTTTGAGGTTTGGTGCCAGCAACGCAGGCCTCGTCAGGGCTCCTTGCTGGCCATGGAAATGTTGAAGATGAAAACCCATTTGCGGCCCTGGTGGCCGGTAACCTCGCGGCTGCTGGCAGCCGTTTTCGGCGGCTACGTATTCAGCTACGCATTCACTGCCGCGCTCGCCCGCTTGTTGCCGCTGGCGGCCGTCGATGCCTTGATCGTCGCGACGCTGCCGGCGTATCTCGTCTATACCGCCGCGATTCTCTGGGCATTTGCGGCCCGTAATCTGTGGCACGCCTGGGGCGGTGTAGTGACGGCGCTGCCCCTGGCGTTGATAGGCTTCTGGCCGCGGCTGCTGGAGCATATCGGATGAAGACGCAGAGTTTTACGCAGTCCATGGCCTGGCTGCACACCTGGGGCGGCCTGCTGCTGGGCTGGGTGCTGTTCGCCATTTTTCTCACCGGCACCCTGGCGGTGTTCGACAAGGAAATCGACGGCTGGATGCGCCCGGAAGTGCCGGCTTACATGGGCACTCAGGAGGACGCGCTGCAACGCGCAGTCGATTACCTGCAGGCGCATCATGCCGATGCGCCGAGCTGGAACATCAATCTACCGACAGCGCGTTCGTCGAACCTCAGCGTGTCGACTGGCGAGCAGCGTCGCGGGGGAGGGCAACTGCTCGATCCGACTACCGGCGAGCCGATCACTGCGCGGGAAACAGCGGGAGGTGGCTTCTTCTTTCGCTTTCATTTCACGTTGAACATGCCGCGTACCATCGGAATATGGATCGTCGGCGTGGCAGCCATGGCGATGCTCGTGGCGTTGATCAGCGGCATCGTGATTCACAAGAAGATCTTCAAGGATTTCTTCACCTTCCGCCCCGGCAAAGGGCAGCGCTCCTGGCTCGACGCGCATAACGCCAGCGGTGTGCTGTTACTGCCGTTCCACTTGATGATCACCTATACCGGGCTAGTGATCTTCTTTCTGCTCTATATGCCTGCAGCGGTGGATGCGCTTTACGCTGGCGACCGCCAGGCAGCCATCGATGATCTTCGCGGTGGTGCAGTGGCGCAACGGGCCGCACGAGCCGGTGCTGTGAATCCCCCGATGGCGGATGTTCCGCTTGCGCCGCTCGGGCCGATCCTGACGCAGGCCGAGGCGGCGATGGGGCCGGTTGGTGGGCTTTCCATTCAGAACCCGGTGCGGAGTGGTGCACGTATCGAGGTGCGCCCCGTGCTTGGTAATCGCATTGAGCTGACCAAGGGCCGCAGCATGTCCTTCGATGGCGTCAGCGGCGCTGTGCTGCGAGCACCTGACGAGAGTAGGCCGAGCCTGCTCACGCAGAGGGTCATGGCCGGGCTGCATTTCGCCCAGTTCGGTGGTTACCCGATGCGCTGGCTGTATTGGCTGTGCGGCATGGTCAGCTGCGGCATGATCGCCACCGGCCTGGTGCACTTCTGTATCAAGCGCCGGCGCAAGTACGCCGAGCAGAGCCCGGCTTCGCGGCGTTTCCATCGGCTTGTCGAGTCGCTCAACCTCGCTGCGGTGGTCGGCCTTTCCTTGGCTTGCATCGGTCTGTTATGGGCCAATCGCCTGTTGCCGATGCAGTTGCCGCAGCGTGGCGATTGGGAGGTGCGGGTGTTCTTCATCGTCTGGGCGGCGGGCTTGGCCCACGCCCTATGGCGGCCATCGCTGCGCGGTTGGGTGGAGCAGCTCGTTCTGCTGGCGCTGCTCTGCCTGGGGTTGCCTGTGCTGAGCCTGGCGACCACCAGTGAAGTGCCATGGACAGACCCTGTGCGGCTCTGGCTGGAACTCACTTGCGTGGCGATGGGCGCGGCCCTGCTGTGGCTGGCGCGCAAGGTAGCTTTGCGTGCCGCTGTTGCGCAGCCGGCACCTCGGCGAGCCCCTATGAAGCTCAAGGAGATGCACTCATGATGCTGCCGTTAGCGGCTGGCCTGCTGTTCGCCTATGGCGGCATGGTCGGGTTGTGTCAGGGCATGGAGCGTAACTTCAAACTGGTCTGGCAGTGCGAACCATCGCCGCTGCTGCGTCGTGCCTTGCGCATGGCTGGGAGGGGGCTACTGCTGGCGAGTTTCGCCAGTTGCGTCTGGGCCTGGGGTTGGGCGATAGGGCCGGTCGGTTGGTTCGGTGCGATCTCGCTGGCGGCGCTGGTGTTGGCGTGGCTGTTGCCCTATCAGGCGCGAATCGCCGTAGTCTTCCCTGTCGTGGGTATTCCGCTGTGGCTGTTGGTCTGGGCAGTGGTTGCCTGACGACGAAACAGGCCCGCTGATGCGGGCCTGTTCGTGTTGTGCGTGAGACTGCGCTAACTCAGCCCTGGTGGTAGCTCGGCGCGAGCTTGTAGACCGAGGTATCCAGCCCCTCGAAGCGTGCCTTCAGCTGCAGTGCCAGGTACAGCGAGTAGTGCCGTGACTGGTGCAGGTTACCGCCGTGGAACCACAGGTTCTGCTGCTGGGTGGGCTTCCACATGTTGCGCAGCTCACCTTCGTACGGACCCGGGTCCTTGGTGGTGCCGGAACCGAGGCCCCAGCAGCGGCCGACCTTGTCGGCCACTTCCTGGGAGATCAGCCGCGCCGCCCACCCATTCATCGAGCCGTAGCCGGTGGCGTAGACGATCAGGTCCGCCTGCAGGCGGCTACCATCATTGAGTACCACGGCATCCGCCTCGATGTGATCGACGCCGAGCCCGGGCCCGCTTTTCAGCTTGATGGTGCCGTCGGCGATCAGCTCGCAGGCGCCGACGTCGATGTAGTAGCCCGAGCCGCGGCGCACGTACTTGAGGAACAGACCGGATTCGTCATCGCCGAAGTCGAGCATGAAGCCCGCTGCGGCCAGGCGATCATAGAAGGCCTTGTCGCGTTCCTTGACCTGCTCGAAGGCCTGGCGATGGAACTGCGGCAGCACCTTGTAGGGGATCGAGGCGAACAGCATGTCGGCCTTGTCGGTGGTCAGTCCGCTCTCGACCGCATCCTCCGAATAGAGCGGGCCGAAGACCACTTCCATCAGCGTGTCGGAGCGCACGATATGGGTGCTGGAGCGCTGCACCATGGTGACGTCCGCGCCGTTCTCCACCAGGTCTGCGCAAATGTCATGAGCCGAATTGTTGGCACCGATGACCACCGCGCGCTTGCCACGCCAGGCGTCGCCGCCGGGATGCTGGCTGGAATGGTGCTGCTGGCCGGCGAAGGTTTCCGCACCCGGATAGACCGGCACGTTGGGCACGCCGGACATGCCGGTGGCGAGGATCAGCTGCGCGGGCTTGAGCGTCATTGGTTTGCCGTCGCGCAGCACCTCGACCGTCCAGCGGCCTTCGGCTTCGTTGAAGCTCGCCTTCACGCATTCGGTTTTCGCCCAGTAGTTCAGCTCCATGACCTTGGCGTACATCTCCAGCCAGTCACCGATCTGGTCCTTGGGCGTGAAGATCGGCCAGTGGTCGGGGAAGGGCAGGTAGGGCATGTGGTCGTACCAGACCGGGTCGTGCAGGCACAGCGACTTGTAGCGCCCGCGCCACTGATCACCGGGGCGCTCGGCCTTGTCGACGATCAGCGTCGGCACGCCGAGGCGCTTGAGCCGTGCGCCGAGGCCGAGGCCGCCTTGGCCGCCGCCGATGACCAGGCAGTAGGGCTGTTCGGTGATGCCAAGCGCGGCTTCCTCGTCGCGGCGCTTTTCCAGCCAGTTGCGCTTGTCGGCCAGGCCGTGGCCGTGTTCGGCGCCCAGTGGGCGACGGCGTCCGAGCGGTTCCTCGTGCCCCTTGAGTTCACGCATGGTGGTCAGCAGCGTCCAGCACAGGCCGTCCTTCAGCCGCACATAACCCTTGCCGCGGGCGACATCGGTTTCCAGGCTGATCCAGCCTTCGAGCACGCCGTCGGCCAGGCTCGCGTCACCTTCGAGCTTCCAGTTGTCCGGCTGGGTGGCTTGCAGGCGGCTTTCCAGCAGGTCGCGAATGTCGGCCTTGCCTTCGAGGGTGACTAGGTTCCAGCTGAATAGCACCAGGTCACGCCAGTGGCAGTCGTCGGCGAACAGCTCAAGTGTGCCGTCGATGTCGCGCTGCGCCAGTCGCTGGCCGAGGCGTTCGACCCAGGCGGCCAGTTGTTCGGTAGGTGTGCGGGTGACGCTGGCCTGGCTGTCGCCGCCGAGGTCGCTGCCGTTATCGGTTTTCAGATCGAAGGGAACGTCGTTGCTGGGACGCATGGTGGTTCTCCTGGTCATTGTTGTTATTCACGGGGATACCGTGCTTTGCAGCAGAGCAAGCGGCGGGCCAGCAAGCGGCGCACCGCGTCGTGGCTGGCCTGGAGTCGTATCGGGACTGGCCGGTCGGGACTGCGCTGCGCCATCCCTGGCGCGGCGGGGGTGACACTCTGTACCAGCCGTGGCACAGCATGCGGCGGCCGGGCGATTGGCCTATGCTGAGCGCGAAACCGCCTCGAAACATTGCGGAGAACAACAAGAATGACCTCTCGCCTCAGTCAGCACGCGCACCAGGTCCTCAGCTTCGGTGAAGGCGCCGCAGCCAGCCAGGGCCCCGCTGCCGATCCCGCCATAGCGCGCTCCTGGCGCCGTTGCCTGGAACAGCATCAGCTCGACCCGACCAGCCCGCGTGCGCCCTGCGTGATCGAGCGTCCGCGACTGAACGAGCACCGCGAGCGGCTCGATCGGGTTATCGCTGTCGCCCACTGGCAGATGAACAGCCTGCACCAGCAGCTGGGCAGCAGCGGCCACGCAGTATTGCTGACCGATGCCAGCGGCGTGGTGATCGACAGCGTGGCCGATCAGGCCGAGCGTGCGGAATTCCAGCGCGCCGGGCTCTGGCTCGGTGCGGTGTGGAACGAGGCGACCGAGGGCACCAATGGTGTCGGCCTGTGCCTGCTGGAGCGCCAGGCGCTGACCATTCGGCGTGACGAGCACTTCCGTGGCCGGCACGCAGCACTGACCTGTTCGGCGAGCCCTGTGTTCGATGCCGAAGGCGGTTTGCTTGCCGTACTCAATGTGTCGTCGGCGCGCGAAGACCTGTCGCGCCAGCGGCGTTTTCACACCATGGCGCTGACCAATCTCTCGGCCAAACTCATCGAGAGCTGCTTCTTCCTGCAGCATTGCGAGGGCGACTACCTGCTGCGCTTCCATGCCCAGCCCGAATACATCGGCCTGCTCAGCGAAGGCCTGCTGGCGTTCGATGGCGACGGGCGCATCACGACCATCAACGAAACCGCGCTGAACCTGCTCGCCGGTAACCGCGAGGCGCTAGTGGGCCAACCGCTGGAAACTGTTCTGGATGTGCGTCTGGAGCAATTGCTGCAGCGCGCCAGGCCGCAGCCCGGCACCTGCTGGCCGCTGCATACCCACGCCGGTCAGCGGTTGTACTGCCAGTTGCGCGGACCGCAGATGCGCGTGGTGGTCGCGCCGCCGAAAGAAGCGGCAGAGCTGGTCGGTGGTTTCTGTCTGCTCGATCCGTCGATGTGCGCGGGTTTCGGCCGTGCGCTGAAGGTTCTCGAGCGAGACGTGCCGGTGCTGCTGCAAGGTGAAACCGGCACCGGCAAGGAGGCGTTCGCCAGCGCGCTGCATCGCGCCAGCAGCCGCGCCGGCCGACCGTTCGTGGCGCTCAACTGCGCGGCGATTCCCGAGACGCTGATCGAAAGCGAACTGTTCGGCTATCGCGGCGGCAGCTTCACCGGCGCGCGGCGCGAGGGCATGGTCGGCAAGCTGGAGCAGGCCAACGGCGGGATTCTCTTTCTCGACGAGATCGGCGACATGCCGCTGGCGCTACAGACGCGCTTGCTGCGTGTGCTGGAGGAGCGCAAGGTCACGCCACTTGGTGCGGCCATGCCGACCGAGCTGAACATCCGTCTGATCAGCGCCAGCCATCATGACCTGCGCGCGCTGGTGGCCGGCGGTGCGTTCCGTGAAGACCTGTATTACCGGCTCGGCGGGCTGATGGTCGCGTTGCCGCCGTTGCGCGAGCGCAGCGACAAGGAGGCGTTGCTCGATCATCTGTTGGCGGAAGAAGCCCAAGGCGAGGTGATCTGCCTCGAGCCGGCTGCACGGCAGGCCTTGCTGCGCTACAGCTGGCCGGGCAACGTGCGGCAGATGCGCAATCAGCTGCGCACGTTGGTAGCCCTGAGCGAGCAGGGTCGCATCGGGCTGGACGAAGTGCTTGCCGTGCTGCCGGTCGAAATGGGCGAGGTCGAGGTACCGCGCGACCCGTTGCAGTCGGCCGAGCGCGAGGCGCTGCTCACGGTGCTACGCGAACGGCACTGGCAGGTCAGTCGGGTGGCGGAACAGCTGGGGATCAGTCGCAATACGCTCTATCGCAAGCTGCGCAAACACGGCATTTCGCGCAACTGATTCGCTGAGCGTACTGAGCAACGGACGCACGGCACCTCCGCTCGCGGTTTACGGTGCAGCGAGGGCGCCGTTGCCGGCCAGCACTGATCTGCCGATCCGGGCCTGCTCCGCTTCGCGCAGCCGCTCGGCCAGCGCCTCGGAAAACCCCTGCACGGCGGACCAGCGCAGGTGAATGGCGTCGACGAACGCCGCCGGTGGGGCGACCCATTCGCGATCGGCGTTCCAATACTGCGCGCCCCCATTGCCGGCAATGGCCGCATTCAGCTTGGCGTCGAAACGGGCAAGAAAACTACCGTCGCCGTCGACCTTGGCTTTCCACTGCGGGTGTAGCGGTGTCGACACTACGAGAAGCTGGCGTTGCTCCTGCTGCAGGCGTTTCGATAGCTCTCCCAGCGCGACAAAGCAGCTGTCATCCAACGCGTCCGGTTTGTCGTAGAACAGACCACGGTCGCCCCGTGGCTCGAGCGGCCCGTCGCCGTGACGGGTGAATACCAGCGGGTCCCATTCGATCTCGTTGGCCCGCTGCGCCTTGACCGTCTGCGCATTGCGCAACAGCGAACGCGGCGAGAAGTAGCGCATGTAGTAACCCCAGCGTGAGGCCCGCTGATAAACGTAGTGATCGGCATCCTCGCGGTCGAACACCGCATCCGGCACTTTCCAGCAGCCGGCGAAGTCCAGCGGATCGACGATCATCACCACTTGGCGGACGCTCGGTTCACGATCCAGCAGCCAGTTGGCGACATAGGTCGACTGGTTGGCGTGCAGGCCGCAGAACGCACCGTTGAGCGGGCGCAGGCCCGGGGTCTGCTTGATCAGCACGTCACCATCGACATGGCGCCAGGCGACCGAGGAACCGACGATCAGCAGGTTCGGATCGGCAATGGGGTTGTGCCGCAGAAAGTGCAGCTTTTCATCCACGCACAGGCTGTTGGAGAAGGCCGGTGGCGGCAGGTTGTCGGTGTGATTGAGCCAGGCGAGCAGGGCGGCAAAGCCGCCGAGCATCCCGAACAGCCCGGCGAACATGCCCAGCAGGTAGCCGGCACGGAACGGCCGCCGGTCTGCCTCGGCCCGGGCGGCATCACCGCCCGGGCATGTATCGACGGATCTGGCCATGGCTCAACGCCCTCCGAGTTTGGTCTGGATCAGTTGCGCGAAGTGGCCGACGTTCTTCAGCGATTCCAGTTCGGCGGTGCGGAACTTGATGCCGAAGCGTTGCTCGGCGGCCACGATCAGCAGGACATGGGTCTGGCTGTCCCAGCCATTGATGTCGTCGGCGGTGGTTTCGGGCGTGAGGACGATATCGTCATCGTCGAACACGTCGTGGAAGACCTGGGTCAGCGCCTGGAGAATTTCCCTTTCGTTCATGCTTGCACCTGGATGTGGTGGTTGATGGAAGCGCGCGAGGCCAGCTCGTAGCGCCAGAAACTTGCATCGGTAGGGGCGTTGGCAGGGTTGGGGCGCTGCTCGAAGCCCAACCGCGGGTAGTGCTCGGCGACCATGCCGTTGCGTTCGGTGGGGCGGTATTCGCCAACCAGGGCACGCCAGCCGGCAGCCGCGGCCGCCTCGGCCAGCACTTCCAGCACCGCCGCCTCGACCTGACGGCCCAGCACGCGGCAGCTCATCAGCCAGCTGTCGATCAGCAGCTCATCGGCTCCGAGAGCTGCATCGGGTCTTGCCAGCACCACGCTGATCAGGCCGTTGTCACCGAACTTGTCCTCCAGCCGCAGGGCCAGCACGATGGCTTGCGGATCGTTGGCCATGCGCTCGACTTCGGCTTCGGTATAGCGGCGGGTGGTGAGATTGAACTGGTTGGTCTTGTTGATCAGCTGGGTGGCGCGGGCCAGCTCGGCGGCGCCGATGCGGCTGACGCGCAGCACCATCTGCAGCCCGCGCAGGTAGCCCTCCATGTCAGTCGCCTGGCCCAGCGCGGCCTTGCGTTCGGCATTCAGCGCATAGCTGCGGCCGCGCTCGGCGTCGTCGGAGGTAAAGGACACGGCCTCGAAATAGCCCGCCGCGGCGATGCGCGCGGGGTAATCGGCGACATCGTCGGGCAGTTCCGGTACGGCGACTTCCGGCAGCTCGCGGCGCACGATGTCGCGCTCGGCGGGGTTGTCGTCGACGAACACCAGGCTGTCCAGACCGATATCGAGCATGCTCGCGATGCGCCGCAGGTTGCCGGCCTTGTCTTCCCAGTTGGCGACGAATGCCGCGATATCGCTGCGCTTGAGTGCCATTTCCGGATGCGCGAATGCCGCCTCGGCGACGTGCAGGTCGTTCTTGCTGCACACCGCGAGGATCACCCCGCGGCGCGCCAGTTGCGCGGCGTAACGCTGGAAGGCGAGAAACGCCTCGCCGCTGGGGCTGCCCTGGCCGAGCTGGATACCGTCGATGCCGTCATCACCGATCACACCGCCCCAGAGGGTGTTGTCCAGATCGAGTACCAGGCATTTGCGCGAAAGCCCGGCAGTTGCCGCTGCGATCCGCGCCAGATGTTCGCCATATAGCGGTGCCAGGGGCGGGCTGACCAGCTGCTTGGCCTGATGCCAGCGCACCGGCTCGGCCAGGCCGTCGCCATAAGCGGCTGCGTGCCAGGCCAGATCGAGCAGCAGCACGCCATCCTCGCGGGCAGCGGCGCGGATGGCCGCATTCAACCGTTCGATGACTGCCCGTGGCGAAGCCGGCACCAGTGCTTCGTAAGAGCCGAACAGTGGCGGCGCGACCGACACCAGGGTTTGCTGCACCACTTGCGCGGCAAATCGCTCGCGAGCCCGACGCCAGAGCATGCGCAGTTCCTCGACGCGCTCCGCCACCGCGGCATCCACCTCCGCTTGGCCTGCCTGCAAGGGCAGTTGCAGCGGCGCGTCATGGGCGTCCAGCGCCAGCAGCACCAGCTGTGGGGCGAAGGCGTTTAGCGCCGGGTCATCGGCCAACAGTGCCTGGCGGTACATGCCATAGGGAGCAACGTGCAGTGACAGCGCCAGCCGTCGCTGCAGCCCGGCCACGCGGATAGCCGGCAGCAGGTGGTCGACCGTATGCGAGGACAGCAGTGCCACCCGCAGCGGCGTCAGTCGTGCCGCCGCGGCATGCTGTTCGATGCCGGCGGCGGCCAGCTTGTCCAGCCGTGCGGTCAGGGTGAAATCCCGTTGAAAGGTCGCCAGCCGCGCGGCTTCGTGCAGGCGCGGGAGCGGGTCATCGATACGTTTGGCTTGGCTGACCGCGGCGGAGAGATCCGGGTGCGGCGGCAGCCAGGAAAGTTGTTGCATGCCTGTGACTCCTTGTCGTGGTCAGAACTGGAAGTAGAGGAATTCGGTCGGCGCCATGGAAAAGGCGATCGCCAGGGCGAAGAAACCGAGCACACCAATCGCCATGCCGTGGATTGCCGTCGGGCGCCAGGCGCTGACCGGCAGCAACCGCTCGGTCCAGTGCGGCTGGGCCTGGAAGTTGAGCGCGGTTCGGAAATGGCCCATCCACTGCTGCACGTTCGGCATGCCCCAGACGAACACCAGCAATGCGGCGATATAGACGAAGTCGGAGCGATCCATCGCCGTGCTGATCGGGCTCAGGCCGAGCATGCCGGCGAGGATCGCCATGGCGGTCGGCACGTCGCTGGCGCGGAAGAACACCATAGCCACCACCACGCAGCCAAAGGTCAGGGAGACGGCCGCCGCCTTGTGCCACCAGATGTCGCTGTCCAGCTTCCAGCCCTGACGTGCCTTCCAGGCACGCCAGCCGTGGGCGACCACCAGATAGAAGCCATGCAGCAGGCCGAAGGCGACGAAGTGCCAGCCGGCGCCGTGCCAGATGCCGGAGATGAACATGGTGAACACGGTGGGGTAGGCAACCAGTGCGAAGAAGGTGCCGGCAGTCATCTTGCCCCGTCGCGGCTGCGGCTTGCCGGCCGCCATGCGCGCGCGGGTCACGCGCAGCACGATAGGGTTGTAGATGTAGGCCGTGAGAAAACGCGTCAACGTCATGTGCCAGCGCGACCAGTAGTCGATGACGTTGCGCGCCTTGAACGGGCTGTTGAAGTTGGCCGGCAGGCTGATGCCGAACAGCAGCGCCAGGCCGATGGCCATGTCGCTGTAGCCGGAGAAGTCGAAGTAGATCTGCAGTGTGTAGGTCAGCGCGCCGGTCCAGGCATCGTAGAACGCCGGGATGGTGCCGTCGGCAGCCAGGCTGAAGACCGGCGTGGCCTTTAGCGCGAGGGTGTCGGCGATCACCACCTTCTTGAACAGGCCGAGCAGAAACACCGTGGCGCCCAGCGACAGGTTGTCGATGCGCGCGCGGAAGCTGTCGCGGTCGTTGAACTGCGCAAGCATCTCACCGTGGTGGGTGATCGGCCCTGCGATCAGCTGCGGAAAGAAGCTGATGAACAGGCAATAGTTGGCGAAGTCGTGTTCTTCCACCACGCCATCATGGGCATCGACTAGGTAGGCGATCTGCTGGAAGGTGAAGAAGGAGATCGCCAGCGGCAGGATGATGTCTTCCACCCGCCAACCGAGATCCAGCGCCGCATCCAGCGTGCCGAGTAGAAAACCGGTGTACTTGCAGTAGACCAGCAGCAGCACGTTGGCCGCGACCGCCAACCCGAGCACCAGGCGTGAGGGGTGCCGGCGCAGGTAGCCACCGAGCAGATAGTTGACCAGCATGCTGCCGACCAGCAGCGGTACATAGACCGGGTTCCACCAGCCGTAGAACACCAACGAGACGACGGTCAGCCAGATCACCGCGAGCCGCTGTCGGCCCGATCCGGTCAGCACGAAGAATCCAATCAACACCACCGGAAGAAATCCGGCGATGAAATCCACTGAATTGAAAAGCATCTTCCCTATCCCTGCTCAGCGTACGTGCATCGCTGCTCAGGCCGTCTATGCGACGGAGCGGACATCCTCCCTGGTCCGTGTGCTGCAGTCGCGCTACCGGGATTTCATCCTCGCTCCGGTGTCGCGGCATCCTCGGTCCCTTGGCGGATGCATCGCTCGGGTGACAGTCTTTCGACTGGCATCCTCTGAGCTCCTATGGCTCCGACTGGAAGATGTAAAAAAAAGTTTCAGATTCGGGCGGTACCGTTGGGCGTCCAGTTGACGCAGGGCAAACAGCCCCTTGCTGGCGCGCCCTGCAGCTTGTTCCCGTCGGTCGGTAAAGTTCCCCATGGCTAATTTGAATGGCGTCGGCGCCGCTCATCGAACCAATAAAAAGGCCGACTGCGACGGATGGAATTCCGTCAGCCAGTCGGCCTGGAGACCGCCCGCAGTGTCTTAGCGGGCGGTGCTTAGCCCTACGCTACGCGCTCGCTGGGCCGGTTTCGGCCTTGCGCTAGGCGGCTCTATCTTGCTCTGCAGGTGCCTTATCGTGCGCTTGAGGCGCTGCACCTTGTCTTCCAGTTGGAAGACCTTGCGATTGTTGTAGAACATGCCCAGCACGAATCCCACCGAAGTGAAAACCAGGCCATAAATGAGTGCGGCTTCATAGAGATAGCTGGAAAACATCCTGTCATCCTCTGCGGGTAATGGCGGCATCGCACGATGCGTAATGCGGCCCAGAACGGCCTGATGCCAATCTGCCCCTATGTGACATGGCGCACATTAAAATCGTTCCCGACTGGTGCGCACTCCGGGAATGCCAAGCTCAGCGGGCGGACGCCGACATTGCGATGGCGGCGGCGGCCGTTCGCGTCTCGACGCCGAGTTTCACGTAGACATGTTCCAGATGCTTGTTCACTGTCCGCGGGCTAAGCCCGAGGATGTCGCCGATATCGCGGTTGGTCTTGCCGCAGGAGACCCAGTGCAGAACTTCAACTTCTCGCCCGGTCAATTGATAGCGCTGGGTTAGCATGGCCTGAATCTGCCTGTTATCTGCGGGGAGCGTCTGAGTTGAGATAAGGCGAGCGTTCTGCAGGGCGCGGGCAGTGCGTAGGTGTGCAGCCACTCGGGCCAACACCTGTTCCGGGTGGATAGGCTTGGTCACGTAGTCGATGCCGCCGGCCTCGAAGCCGGCGAGCACATGCTCGCTTTCGGTCAGGGCTGTCATGAACAGCACCGGCACGTCTTCCAGCTCGGCCTGCGCCTTGATCCGGCGGCAGGTATCGAAACCGTCGAGCCCGGGCATCATGGCGTCGAGCAGAACGATGTCCGGCTTCAGCCGCTGCATTCGCTCCAGCGCGCTGAGGCCGTCCAACGCCACCAGCACCATGTAGCCGGCCTGGTCGAGTGCGCCGGAGAGCAGGGCGAGGTTGTCAGGCACGTCATCGACGATCATCACGATGCCCTGGTTCTGCGGATGATCAGCTGGATGCATGGGTGTTCTCCATGGTCGTCTGAATCTCGTTGGTCATGGCCTGATCCAGGCGCTGGCCCAGTTCGTTCAACTGGAAGCGCCTGGCCAGCTGGCGCAGTTCCTGGAGTTGCGCGGCGGCGGCGGGCAGGTCGTGTTCGAGTCGGTCGAGCAGCTCCAGCACGCCACGCACATATCCGAGCGAAGCCTGCTGTTGCAGCGCGTGCAGTGCATCAAGCGGCAGGGCGGCGACCATCGACGCGGAGGCGTCCGCATCGCGCCTGACCCAGTCCAGCGCCAGCTGCTGACGAATCTTGTCCAGCAGCACCGGGGCGTGCACCGGTTTGGGCAGGTAGTCGCTGCAATCGGCAGCGACGCTGGCGCCGTCTACGAAGGCATTGGCGGAAATGACGATGATCGGTGCCGTCGAACCCACCGAGCGGCGAATCAGCCGGGCGGTCTGCCAGCCGTCGAGCTGCGGCATGGAAAGGTCCATCAGGATCAGCTCGGGGTTGTGCAGCGAAACCTGGCTAAGCGCTTCCTGGCCGTTGCTGGCCATGAGTATCTCGAAGCCCAGCGGCTCGAGCATGCCGGCCAGCACCTTGCGGTGTTCGATGTGGTCGTCGACCACCAGCACGCGGCGGCGCGGGCCGTGGTAGCCGATGATGTCGTGTTCGACATGGACCACCGCCTGCGGCACGCGCACTTCGGAGAGGAACAGGCGCAGCTGAAAAACGCTGCCGCGACCTTGCTCGCTTTTCATCGACAGCTCGCCGCCCATCAATGCGGTGAGCATGCGGGTGATGGTCAGGCCGAGGCCCAGACCGCTGTCCTGACGCAACGGATTACCGCGCTCGAACGGCTGGAACAGGCGCTCCACCTGTTCGGGGGCGATGCCGATACCGGTGTCGGCGATCTCGAAGGTCGCGGTTTCACGCAGGTAGCTGGCGCGCAGGGTGATGCTGCCAGCGTCGGTGTAACGAACCGCGTTGCCGAGCAGGTTGATGAGAATCTGCCGCACGCGCTTCTCGTCGCCGCGCACAACGGCCGGGATGCGGCCCTGGGTTTCGAAGTGGAAGCGCAGACCCTTTTCCTCGGCCTGTGGCGCGATCATCTGGCGTAGTTGCAGGAGAAATTCGGGAAAGGCGATCTCGGAGGGCTCCAGATTGAGTTTTCCGGCCTCGATCCTGGCCACGTCGAGCAGCCCGTCGATCAGCGAGAGCAGGTGAGCGCCGCTGCGATGGATGGTGCCCAGCGCTTCCTTGTGTCGCGTAGGCAGCTCACCGTCGCGCAACAGGATCTGCGCGTAGCCGAGGATGCTGTTGAGCGGCGTGCGCAGCTCATGGGACAGGCCGGTCACATAGCGGCTCTTGGCGGCATTGGCTGCCTCGGACGCCTCCTTGGCCTTCTGCAGCTGTTCGTCTGTCTTGCGGTGGGCTTCGATTTCCTGCATCAGCAGGTGGGTCTGGCGATCCGATTCCTGCTGGGCGACGTGGCGACTTTCGCGGGTCAGCACCACCCACCAGGCGAGAATGCCGGCGAACAACGAGAGCACTAGGAACGCCTTGAGAAATGCCTGATAAAGGGTTTCTCCCGCCTCCTGCGGGCTGGCCACGACGCTCGGCGAGACCTGGCTGTAGATCAGCCAGAGCGCCAGCGAAAGCAGGCCGATGATCAGGCCGAGTACTCCGAGGTAGTGCGCCAGGCGGGTGTGCAAGCGTGGGATGGACACCTGCGGGAAGGCCCAGCGAACGAAGTTGTCCCACTGCGCCGAAAGGCGCGCGTGCGGCTTGCACAGGTCGTCGCATCGGGCATCGAGCGAGCAGCACAGCGAGCAGATCGGCGCACCGTAGGCAGGGCAGAAGGCGGTGTCCGGCTCCTCGAAGGGGTTGCTGCATAGCACGCAGGCGATCTTGCCGCGCTCGGTATAGGGGTAGAGCAGCTCTGGCTGGCGTTTACGGGCGATATAGAAACGCCCACCGGTGAGCCAGGCGATCAGCGGCGCGCAGATCAGTGCGGTGCCCAGCGCGATCATCGGCGAGGCTGCCTGGGCCAGTGCACCGAGCACGCCGCTGTGGGCGAGGATCGACAGCAGCGAGGCGATCAGCATCGCGCCGACACCCACCGGGTTGATGTCGTAGAGGTGTGCGCGCTTGAATTCGATCTGCCGCGGCGACAGGCCCAGCGGCTTGTTGATCACCAGGTCGGCGACCAGCGCGCCGATCCAGGCGATGGCCACGTTGGCATACAGCCCGAGCACCTGCTCGATGGCGTCGAACACGCCCAGCTCCATCAGCATCAGCGCGATCGACACGTTGAATACCAGCCAGACCACCCGCCCCGGATGGCTGTGGGTGACGCGCGCGAAGAAGTTCGACCAGGCCAGGGAGCCGGCATAGGCATTGGTTACGTTGATCTTCACCTGCGAGACGATGACGAACAGCACCATGGCGCCCAGCGCCCATTCCGGCGAGGCGAACACATAGCTGAAGGCCACCAGATACATCTGCGTCGGTTCGGCCGCCTTGTCCACCGGGATTTCGTGCTGCAGCGCGAGAAAGGCGAGAAAGGCGCCGGCGAGCATCTTCAGCGCGCCGGGGATGATCCAGCCGGGGCCGGCGGCAAGCATCGCCAGCCACCAGCGGACGCGGTTCTGCCGTGTTTTCTCGGGCAGGAATCGCAGGTAGTCGACCTGCTCGCCGATCTGTGTGATCAGTGCCAGCGCCACCGTGCAGGCGGCGCCGAAGGACAGCAGGTTGAACGAGCCACCGTCGCCTTCGCGGCCGGCGAAACTGGTCAGATCGCTCAGCGCCTCGGGGTTCTTGGCGATGACGAAGATGTAGGGCAGCAACAGCAGGATCAGCCAGACCGGTTGCGTCCAGAGCTGCAGGCGGTTGATCAGGGTGATGCCGTAGGTCACCAGCGGCACGATGATGATCGAACAGACCACATAGGCGAGCGCCAGCGGGATGCCGAAATACAGCTCCAGCGCCAGCGCCATGATCGCCGCTTCGAGGGCGAAGAACAGGAACGTGAAGCTGGCGTAGATCAGCGAGGTGATGGTCGAGCCGATGTAGCCGAAGCCGGCGCCGCGGGTCAGCAGGTCCATGTCCACGCCGTAGCGCGCCGCGTAGTAACTGATCGGCAACCCGGTGAGGAAGATCACCAGCGCCACCGCAAGGATCGCCCAGAGCGTATTGGTGAAACCGTAGGAAAGGGCCAGCGTGCCGCCGATGGCTTCCAGGGCCAGGAACGAAACCGCACCGAGCGCGGTGTTGGCGATACGAAATTCCGACCACTTGCGAAACGACTTGGGGGTAAAACGCAGGGCGTAGTCTTCCAGCGTCTCGTCGGCGACCCAGCTGTTGTAGTCGCGGCGAATCTTGACGATGCGCTGTGTGCCTGTGATCTGCACGCTGGCGGCCCCGGCTGGTTGTCGTTTCCCTGGTTTGAGCAACTTCCGTGCCCCCGTTCGGCACTGCTGATGACCCGCGGCGAAGCACCAGAACGCATGCCCGCGCAGCGCTGCCGTGATCGGCAGGGGCGAGGGTTGCCGCTGCTGCCGTGCTCCATACCGGCGCAAGGATGCACCAGCAATGCACCTGCTACGGATACGTCAGATGACGTACCCGCTTACGTCATCCTGCGTATACCCCGGCCAGACAGCCGAGCCCATTCTTGCTCCCGACCCGATGCCGGCACGCAGCAGCAGTGTTGCGGCAAGCCAAGCACGGCCCACCGAGACAGGAGCAATCATCATGGAATCAAAACTGACGGGTTCGTCACGCCGCCTTCCCCGCCGGCTTGCGCAGGGGGCTGCGGCACTCTCGATGCTGGCAATGAGCATCTTCGCCTCGAGCGCCAGCGCCGAGGTCAACACCACCGGCTTGGCGGTCACCGATACGGAAGTGGTGGTCGGGCAGCTGCATTCGGCGACGGGCACCATGGCCATCTCCGAGACCGGTTCTATCCAGGCCGAGCGACTGGCCATCGAGCAGATCAACGCGGCAGGCGGCATCCTTGGCCGGCAGATCAAGGTGGTGCAGGAAGACGGCGCGTCCGACTGGCCGACCTTCGCCGAAAAGGCCAAGAAGCTGCTGGAGCGCGACAAGGTCGCCGCGGTATTCGGCTGCTGGACCTCGGCCTCGCGCAAGGCAGTGCTGCCGATCTTCGAGCGGGAGAACGGGCTGCTCTACTACCCGACCTTCTATGAAGGCCTGGAGCAGTCGAAGAACGTCGTCTACACCGGCCAGGAGGCCACCCAGCAGATCCTCGCCGGCCTCGACTGGGTCGCCAAGGAGAAGGGCGCCAAGACCTTCTACCTGCTCGGCTCGGACTACATCTGGCCGCGCACCTCGATGAAGATCGCCCGCAAGCACATCGAGAACGTGCTCGGCGGCAAAGTGGTGGGCGAGGAGTACTACCCGCTGGGCAATACCCAGTTCGGCTCGCTGACCAACAAGATCAAGCTGAAGAAGCCTGACGTGATCTTCGCCGCCGTGGTCGGTGGTTCCAACGTCGCCTTCTACAAGCAGCTCAAGGCCGCCGGCATCACCGCGGACAAGCAGACCCTGCTGACCCTCTCGGTCACCGAGGACGAACTGCTCGGCATCGGTGGCGAGAACATGGCCGGCTTCTACGCCTCGATGAAGTACTTCCAGAGCCTCGACAACCCGAACAACGCCGAATTCGTCAAGGCCTTCAAGGCCAAGTACGGCCAGGACGCGGTGATCGGCGATGTCACCCAGGCCGCCTATCTCGGCCCATGGCTGTGGAAGGCCGCGGTCGAGAAGGCCGGCAGCTTCGACGTCGACAAGGTGGTCGCCGCCTCCGCCGGGCTGGAGCTGAACACCGCGCCCGAAGGCTACGTGAAGGTGCACGAAAACCAGCACCTGTGGAGCAAGACGCGCATCGGCCAGGTGCAGGCCGACGGCCAGTTCCAGGTGGTCTTCGAGTCTGACCTGATCGAGCCGAATCCCTTCCCGAAAGGCTACCAGTAACCCTCTAAGCGCCGCGTGCCGGCAGGCCCGCGGCGATCTCTTTTGCCATCAGGAGACATCATCATGGAATGGCTATCGGAGTTTGGTGCCATCGCGGCCATGCAGGGTTTCAACGGCTTGTCGGTGTTCTGCGTGCTGCTGCTGATGGCTCTGGGTCTGGCGATCATCTTTGGCCAGATGGGCGTGATCAACATGGCCCATGGCGAGTTCCTCACCGTGGGTGCCTACACCACCTATCTGGTTTCGGTGCTGACGCTCAAGTACCTGCCTGAGCTGCAGCCCTACTATTTCTTCGTCGCCATCGCGCTGTCATTCGTGATTGCCGGTGCGCTTGGCTGGCTCGCCGAATGGGCGCTGATCAGCAAGCTCTATCACCGCCCGTTAGACACGCTGCTGGCGACCTGGGGGCTGTCGCTGGTGATGCAGCAGGCGTTCCGTTCGATCTTCGGTGCGCGCGAGGTCAGCGCCACGCTGCCGGATTGGCTGATGGGGTCCTGGATGCCCACTGACACCATCGACATTCCGCTCAACGGGCTGTTCGTGATGGCGCTGACACTGCTGCTCACCACGGCGATCTTCGTCCTTATGTACCGCTCGCGCTGGGGCCTGCAGGTGCGCGCCACGGTGCAGAACCGGGTGATGGCGCGTTCGGTGGGGATCAACACCAAGAAGGTCGACCGCATGACCTTCGCCCTGGGCTGCGGCGTGGCAGGGGTCGCCGGCGCGGCGTTCACCACCATCGGTTCGACGGGCCCGACCTCCGGTTCGCTGTACATCGTCGACACCTTTCTGGTGGTGGTCTTCGGCGGCGCGGCCAGTCTGTTCGGCACCATCGCCTCGGCGTTCTCCATCGCCCAGGCGCAATCGATGGCCGAGTTCTTCATCAGCGGCTCGATGGCCAAGGTGCTGACCCTTTCTGCGGTGATCCTGATCCTCATGCTGCGTCCGCAGGGGCTGTTCACGGCCAAGGTGCGCAAATGATGAACAGTTTTTTGGTGGCGATGGCGAACGACGTGAGGGCCAAGGCATGAACTCGACACTCGATAAATTCTTCGGCGGAAAGCAGGGCGGCATCGGTCTGCTGATCCTCGCGGCGCTGCTCCTGCTGGCGTTTCCGCTGCTGCTCGACAGCTTCCGCCTGAACATGGTGGGCAAGTACCTGACCTACGCCTTCGTTGCCGTGGGCCTGGTGCTCTGCTGGGGCTACGGCGGCATTCTCAGCCTGGGGCAGGGGATCTTCTTCGGCCTCGGCGGCTACTGCATGGCGATGTTCCTCAAGCTCGAGGCATCCGATCCGGAAAGCACCAGGATCCAGTCCACGCCCGGCATCCCTGACTTCATGGACTGGAACCAGATCACCGAACTGCCGTTGTTCTGGCAGCCCTTCCAGAGTTTCGGCTTCACCCTGCTCGCCGTGGTCGCGGTGCCGGCGATTCTTGCACTGATCATCGGTGTGGCGATGTTCAAGCGCCGGGTGGGTGACGTGTACTTCTCCATCGTCACCCAGGCCATCGCGGCGATCCTGACCATCCTGATCATCGGCCAGCAGGGCCTGACCGGCGGGGTGAACGGCATCACCGACCTGAAGACGCTGCTCGGCTGGGACATTCGCACTGACGAGGCGAAGAGCATCCTCTACTTCGTCAACGCGGCGCTGCTCATCGGCTGCATCCTGATCGGGCGCTTCATCCTCGCCTCGAAGCTCGGGCGCCTGCTGATGGCCATGCGTGACAAGGAGGAGCGAGTGCGCTTCTCCGGTTACGACGTGGCCAGCTTCAAGATCTTCGTGTTCTGCGTGGCAGCGAGCTTCTCGGCCATCGGCGGGGCGATGTTCACCCTGCAGGTGGGCTTCATGTCGCCGAGCTTCGTCGGCATCGTGCCGTCGATCGAGATGGTCATCTTCGCCGCCGTGGGCGGGCGCATGTCGCTGCTCGGTGCGGTGTACGGCGCGCTGCTGGTCAACTACGGTAAGACCGTGTTCTCCGAGAGCTTCCCCGAACTCTGGCTGTACTTCATGGGTGGCCTGTTCATCGCGGTGGTCATGTATTTCCCCAACGGTCTGGCAGGCCTCTGGCAGAGCCATGCCCGCCCCTGGCTGGCGCGTGTGCGGCTGCCGGATCGGCGCCAGCCATTGATGAAGCCCAAGCCGCCGGCAGAGCAGCCGGGTGCGGGCGGCGCGACGATTGAAGCGGTTCCCGCCAAGCAACTGGAGAGCACGCCATGAGTGGATTTCAGATGCCCAAACCGGTGCTGGCCATCGAGGGCCTGACCGTTTCCTTCGATGGTTTCAAGGCTGTCGATGACCTGAACCTCTATCTGGACCGCAACGAGGTACGCGTGGTGATCGGCCCCAACGGTGCCGGCAAGACCACGGTGCTCGACCTGATCTGCGGGAAGACCCGCGCCACCGGCGGCTCGATCCAGTTCGACGGGCGCGAGCTGACGAAGATGAAGGAGTTCGACATCGTTCGCGCCGGGGTAGGGCGCAAGTTCCAGAACCCGTCGATCTACGAAAACCTCAGCGTGTTCGAGAACCTGGAAATGTCCTATCCGGCCGGGCGCAAGGTGTTCGGCGCGCTGTTCTTCAAGCGCAGTGCCGACGTCGTCGCCCGGGTGGAGGAAATCGCGGCGGAAATCGGCCTGACCGGGCAGTTGTACAGCGAGGCAGGGCTGCTCTCCCACGGCCAGAAACAGTGGCTGGAGATCGGCATGCTGCTGATGCAGGACCCGGAGTTGCTGATGCTCGACGAGCCGGTGGCGGGCATGAGCGTCAGCGAGCGGGCTCAGACCGCCGAGCTGCTCAAGCGCATCAGCCAGGGCCGGTCGGTGCTGGTGATCGAGCACGACATGGAGTTCGTCAAGAGCATCGCCCACAAAGTCACAGTGCTGCACCAGGGCAAGGTGCTGGCCGAGGGCAGCATGGAGGCGGTGCAGAGCAATCCCAAGGTCATTGAGGTTTATCTGGGGCATTGAGGCGGTGCGGGCCCTGGCACGCGTGGATAACGCTTTGCGGTTATCGACGCTACGCCGACGGCTGGCCCGCGCACCCTAGGGTGGGCATCGCCGCAGGCATGTCCACGCGTGTCGCACCCGACAGGTACAAACAGGAGTTCAGCATGTTCCAGATCAGCAGCCTCGCTTCGGGCTACGGCCAGAGTCAGATCCTTCATGACCTCAATCTCAAGGTCGAAAAGCAGGAAATCGTCGCGGTCATGGGCCGCAACGGCATGGGCAAGACCACCCTGTTCAAGACACTGATGGGTATCGTCCCGCAGACGGCAGGCAGCGTGCAGGTGGATGGGCAGGAAGTCGCCGGGCTGGAGACTCATCAACGGGTCGCCAGCGGTGTGGCCTACGTGCCTCAGGGGCGGATGATCTTTCCCAGCATGACGGTGCTGGAGAACATTCAAACGGGTTTGCCGGCAGCCGCAGGCGGCAAGGTGCCGGATGATCTCTACGCGCTGTTCCCGGTACTGCACGACATGCGCAAGCGCAAGGGCGGCAACCTGTCCGGCGGCCAGCAACAGCAGCTGGCGATTGCCCGGGCACTGGCGACCAATCCCAAGGTACTGCTACTGGATGAGCCGACGGAGGGCATCCAGCCGTCGATCATCAAGGACATCGCGCGCACGCTGAAGGAGATCCGCTCGCTTCGCGATCTGACCATCGTGGTTTCTGAGCAGGTGCTGTCATTCACCATGGAAATCGCCGACCGCTTCCTGGTCATCGAGAAGGGCCGCTTCGTGCTGGAGGAAAGCGCAGCCAATGCCGACGAGGCGACCATCAGTCGTTACCTGTCGGTGTAAGGGCGCGCTGTCCCTGGGCGCGGCATGGTTGCGAACTGCGCAGGCTGGTTTCGCGGCCCAGGCCCGTTCATGTGGCGATAGAGCAGTGTGATTTCTCACTTTTCCTGATCGCCAGGCCGGTGTGTGTTTCATGCGCACCGGCTTTCGCCTGCCTGTCCAATAGACCTGAAGACCGCGCATTTGCTGGCTCCGGGCATACGTCATCCAACGTATTTCAGAAAAGCTGGCGACGGAAAAGACTAGCTCCGTGTTCAGCGCAACGCTGATGTCCTTCCAACGCAAAGGAGCTTCGTCATGACCGATACCCTGATCAAGGTCGACTTGAATCAGCCTGCCACCGAGAACGAGCAGATCCACAACCGCTGGCATCCGGACATTCCGATGGCCTGCTGGGTCAAGCCGGGTGACGACTTCATTCTCGAAACCTATGACTGGACCGCAGGCGCGATCAAGAACGACGATGATGCATCCGACGTGCGCGACGTCGACCTGACCACGGTGCACTACCTGTCCGGCCCGGTCGGGGTCGAGGGCGCCGAGCCGGGCGACCTGCTGGTGGTGGACCTGCTCGACATCGGTGCCAAGCAGGACTCGCTGTGGGGCTTCAATGGCTTCTTCTCGCAGCAGAACGGCGGCGGCTTCCTGACCGACCACTTCCCTCACGCGCAAAAATCCATCTGGGATTTCCAGGGCCTGTTCACCAGCTCCAGGCACATCCCAGGCGTGCGTTTCGCCGGGCAGATCCATCCCGGCCTGATCGGCTGCCTGCCGGACCACAAGATGCTGGCGACCTGGAACGAGCGCGAGCAGGGCCTGATCGACACCAATCCCAACCGCGTCCCGCCGCTGGCCAATCCGACATTCGCCGCTACCGCACACATGGGCAAGCTCACCGGCGAGGCGCGTGACAAGGCCGCGGCCCAGGGCGCGCGTACCGTGCCGCCCCGCGAGCATGGCGGCAACTGCGACATCAAGGACCTTTCGCGCGGCTCGAAGATCTTCTTCCCGGTCTATGTCGATGGCGCCGGGCTCTCGGTCGGCGACCTGCACTTCAGCCAGGGCGACGGCGAGATTACCTTCTGCGGCGCCATCGAGATGGCCGGCTGGGTGCACATGAAGGTCGAGCTGATCAAGGGCGGCATGGCCAAGTACGGCATCAAGAACCCGATCTTCAAGCCCAGCCCCATCGTGCCGACCTACAAGGACTACCTGATCTTCGAAGGCATCTCGGTCGACGAGAGCGGCAAGCAGCACTATCTGGACGTCAACATCGCCTACAAGCAGGCCTGTCTGAACGCCATCAACTACCTGACCAAATTCGGCTACTCGCCGGCGCAGGGCTACTCGCTGCTCGGTTCGGCGCCAGTGCAGGGGCATATCAGCGGTGTGGTGGACATACCCAACGCCTGCGCCACGCTCTGGCTGCCGACCGAGATCTTCGAATTCGACATCCACCCGAACGCGTCCGGGCCGACCCGGTTCCTCGACGGCAGCATCGACCTGCCGATCGCCTACGACAAATGAGTTCGTTCATCCGGGCGGGGCAGGTGCTCTGGACGGCGGCCTGGCCCGCCCGGATGGAGGGACACGGAGGATGACGCGATGCCGATCTATGAATACGACTGCGACGCCTGCGGTGATTTCACCGCCCTGCGCCCGATGAGCGTGCGTAGCGAACCCTGCGATTGCCCGGCCTGTGGCACACCCAGCCCGCGGGTGATTCGCACCTCTCCAGGGTTGGCAACCATGGCCGGCAGCACCCGCGCGGCGCACGAGACCAATGAGCGCGCCAGCCACGCGCCCAAGACAGTCGCCGAGTATGCCGACAGCAAGCGCCACCCGGCTGGCTGCAGCTGCTGCGGCCCGAGCAAGCCGGTGGTACCGACCAAGGCCAATCCCCATGCGCTCAAGGCCAGCCCGTCGAACCGGCCGTGGATGATCAGCCACTGAGGCGTCACTTAACCTCGTTTAGGGCCTCGGCTGCAGCGCCGGGCAATGCGGCAAAAGCCGTTAACGAAGCACTGATTCGATAATCAAGGGGAGGCACCCATGCGTCACGGTGATATTTCCAGCAGTCCCGATACCGTCGGCGTAGCCGTCGTCAACTACAAGATGCCGCGCCTGCACACCCGCGCCGAGGTGCTCGACAACGCGCGCAAGATCGCCGAGATGATCAAGGGCATGAAGCTCGGCTTGCCGGGCATGGACCTGGTGGTATTCCCCGAGTACAGCACCATGGGGATCATGTATGACCCTGGCGAGATGATGGCCACCGCCGCGACCATTCCCGGTGAGGAAACCGCGATCTTCTCGGCTGCCTGTCGCGAGGCTCGGACCTGGGGCATCTTCTCGCTCACTGGAGAGCGCAACGAAGACCCGGGCAAGGCGCCTTACAACACGCTGGTGCTGATCGACGATCAAGGCGAGATCGTGCAGAAGTACCGCAAGTGCATTCCCTGGTGCCCGATCGAGGGCTGGTATCCGGGTGACCGCACCTACGTCAGCGATGGCCCCAAGGGCATGAAGATCAGCCTGATCATCTGCGACGACGGCAACTATCCCGAGATCTGGCGCGACTGCGCGATGAAGGGCGCCGAGCTGATCGTGCGCTGCCAGGGCTACATGTACCCGGCCAAGGAGCAGCAGGTGCTGATGTCCAAGACCATGGCCTGGGCCAACAACTGCTATGTAGCGGTGGCCAACGCTGCAGGCTTCGATGGCGTCTACAGCTACTTCGGCCATTCCGCGATCGTCGGCTTCGACGGGCGCACCCTGGGCGAGTGTGGTGAGGAAGAGATGGGCATCCAGTACGCCCAGCTGTCGATCTCGCAGATCCGCGACGCCCGTGCCAACGATCAGTCGCAGAACCACCTGTTCAAGCTGCTGCACCGCGGCTACACCGGCGTCTACAACTCCGGTGACGGTGACAAGGGGGTGGCTGACTGTCCGTTCGAGTTCTACCGCACCTGGGTGCTGGATGCGCAAAAGGCGCAGGAAAACGTCGAGGCCATGACCCGCACCACTGTCGGCGTCGCCGACTGCCCCGTGTACGAACTGCCGCACGCTGGGCGGGAGCGGACGCTGGGTTGAGGGGCGCACGTTCAATACTCTGCACCGGGGGCCCATGCCGTTCGTGAATGACCTGATCGATCACAACCGTACCCAGATCGCGCAAGCCAGTGATCGGGCGGGCCACGGGCCGATGCCGGCGTCGCGCTTCCTGTTCGACGTCGAGACCGTCATGACACTGCTGCGCAGTCGTATCGTTGGTCAGGATGCGGTGCTGGGCGAAATCGAGGCGATGCTTCGCGTGATCAAGGCCGGAATCGGCGATCCCGAACGTCCGCTGACGGTCAATCTCTTCCTCGGCCCGACCGGCGTTGGCAAGACCGAGATCGTCCGTCTGCTGGCCCAGGCCATTCATGGCAAGCCGGACGCCTTCTGCCGCATCGACATGAATACCCTGGCCCAGGAGCACTACGCCGCCGCGCTAACCGGAGCTCCGCCCGGTTACGTGGGTAGCAAGGAAGGTACGACCCTGTTCGACGCCGAGGCCATCGCCGGAAGCTTCAGCCGGCCCGGTATCGTGCTGTTCGATGAGCTGGAGAAGGCCAGTAGGGAAGTCGTGCGCAGCCTGCTCAATGTGCTGGATAGCGGACGACTGACCTTGGCTGCTGGCAACCGGACACTGGATTTCCGCAACGCGCTGGTGTTCATGACCAGCAATATCGGCTCACGGCAGGCTGCACGGTGGGAGCGCTGGCCGATACCGCCCATGGGCCGTGCCGCGTTGCGAAGCCGCAGCTTCGGGCAGGCGCTGCATCGGCATTTCGATCCGGAGTTCCTCAATCGCCTCGACCGCACGCTGCAGTTCGAGAGCATCCAGGGCGACCGACTGCTGGCGGTGCTTGATGTCGAGCTGGGCAAACTGGCACAGCGCCTGGCCCGACAGGGCGTACAGCTACAAGTCGATGACGCCGTAAAACGCGCCATCTGCCGCGTGCACGACTCGCGCTTCGGCGCGCGCGACCTCAGCCGGAGGGTGCGCGCGCGCCTCGAGCCAGCATTGGCGGAAGCCCTGTTGCGCGATCCCGCCGGGAGGGGATGGCGAGCGGTGCTGCACGAAGGTTCGATCCGCGTAGAGCCGCTTGCGAGCGACTAGCAGCGAACTCTCCAGCAGAGCGGTCGTCCCATTTTCTAGACCGCACATTCACCGACTGGGGAAATACTAATGGCCATGCTGGACACCCGCGGCATCGGGGCCTTCACCTTGTTAAAGCGAACCGTCAAGGAATTCGGCGACGACGACATGTCGACCTATGCCTCGGCGCTGGCGTATCGCGCCTTGTTCGCAATGTTTCCGTTCATGGTGTTTTTGATTGCCCTGCTGGGATTTCTCGACCTGCAGAATTTCTTCGATTGGTTGCGCTTGCAGGCCGAGCTGGCACTGCCTCCGATGGCCATGGAGCAGATTAATCCGGTGATTGAGCAACTGCAGGAGCAACAGGCCGGGTTGTTGTCCTTCGGTATTCTGGTGGCATTGTGGACCGCCTCCATCGGTTTCCGCTCGCTGATGATCGCTATGAACAAGGCCTACGACGTTGAGGAGGGGCGACCGAGCTGGAAGCTGATCCTGCTGTCACTGGCTTACACCGTGGGCGTGGCAATACTGCTGCTGTTCACCGCCGGACTGATGATTATCGGTCCGCAGGCCATGGAGTGGCTGGCTGGGCAAGTCGGCATGCGTGATGTGGTAGTGGTGCTTTGGACCTGGCTGCGTTGGCCGGTGATCGTGCTGATGCTGATGCTGGTGGTGGCACTGCTGTACTACGTTACGCCTGACGTGGAGCAGGACTTTCGCTTCATCACTCCCGGTTCGGTGATGGCCGTGCTGGTGTGGATCATCGCGTCGATCGGCTTCGGCATTTACGTGCAAAACTTTGCGGATTACAACGCCACCTACGGCAGCATCGGCGCCATCATCGTGCTGCTGCTCTATCTGTATATCTCCGCTGCTGTATTGCTGTTCGGTGCCGAGTTGAACGCGGTCATTGAGCACGCCTCGGTCGAGGGCAAGGACGAGGGCGACAAGCAGCTCGACAGCTGAGGCGCCGTCTGGCGCTCCGCGGCGAACAACCCTTGTACGTAACGGTCATCTATTTCATTACAGAATTATTCCGCAAGGATGCGGAGCAGGCCGCCATTGGGCGGCGTGGCCGGCGGTAGACCGGGTTCTGCAACGGAACGGACCGGAGAAGTACCTTGCATATCGCGGATGTGACCATGTTTTACGCGCCCGCTAGTGGTGGCGTGCGCACGTACCTCGAGGCCAAGCATCGCAGGTTGCAGCTCTATTCGGGCGTGCGCCATAGCATTCTGGTACCGGGCGATGACTACCACCATAACGATGGCATCTATCAGGTGCCGGCGCCCATTCTGCCGTTCGGCAAGGGCTATCGCTTTCCGATCAGACGTGCGCCTTGGCGCAACCTGTTGCGGTCTTTGCGACCTGATCTTATCGAGGTGGGTGACCCTTACATGACGGCCTGGGCGGCGCTGGACGCCGGGCGTCAACTGAATATTCCGGTGATCGGTTTCTATCATTCCGATCTGCCGCTGTTGGTCAGCAACCGCATCGGCGGCTGGCTAGGGCCCAATTTCAATGGGTACGTCTCGCGGCTGTACGGCAGCTTCGACCGGGTGCTTGCCCCCAGCGAAGTAATGGCTGACAAGCTGATTCACCTAGGCGTCAAGAATGTATTCGTGCAGCAGTTGGGGGTCGATCTGGATACCTTCTGCCCCGAGCGTCGTGATCCAAACCTGCGCCGCGAACTGGGGCTGGCCGACGACACCCGGTTGATGATTTTTGCCGGCCGCGGTTCGCGGGAGAAGAACCTGCATATCTTGCTAGAAACCGCGCGCCAGCTCGGCAGGCCCTACCACTTGTTGCTGGTGGGTTCGAGTATGCCGCAACGGGTGCCGGACAATGTCACTGTGATTGACCGCTTCTGTTCCGCCAGCGAAGTGGCGCGCTACATGGCTAGCTGTGATGTGCTGTTGCACGCAGGCAATCAGGAAACCTTTGGTCTGGTGGCGCTGGAGGCCATGGCCAGCGGCATTCCAGTGGTGGCCGCGCGTGCCGGAGCGCTGCCTGAGTTGGTGCCGTTCTACAGTGGGCGCCTATGCCGGCCGCTTGACCCGAGGGCCATGGCGCATACCGTGCGTGAATTGTTCGAGGACGACCCCAGGTTGCTGGGCGTGCAGGCGCGCCAACATGTCGAAGCTCATCATGCCTGGGATGCGGTGGTGGCAGGACTGCTCGCGCACTACCACGCTGTACTGGGAACGGCGGACGTACCGGTAGCCGTACATGGTTGAGGCTGCTCTGACGGTGGTGCTGCACGACGTGGCTGCGGAAACCTGGCCGGATTACCAGCCCTTCGTAGAGGCGGTGGACGCCATCGGCGGCGTGCCGATCACCTGGTTGGTGGTCCCGGATTTTCATCAGCGCAATTCGCTGGAGCAGCAACCGGATTTCTGCAATCTGCTGGATCAACGCGTGCAACGCGGTGATGAACTGGTGTTGCACGGCTGCTATCACGCCGATCTCGAGCCCGCGCCGAAGACACCGCGGGACTGGTTCATGCGCCGGGTGTACACCCATGAAGGCGAGTTCTACGGCCTGGACGAACAGGCGGCGGGTGAGCGCCTTGCGCATGGCCTGGAGTTGTTCCGGCGCCAGCAATGGCCGCTGCACGGCTTCGTCGCGCCCGCCTGGCTGATGAGCGAAGGAACGCGGCGAGCATTGGCCAGCAGCGATTTGGTCTATACCAGCGATCCGGGCCATCTTTATCTGCTGCCCGATTTCTCCGCGATCACCGCTCCTGGGCTTGTCTGGAGTGCTCGCAGCCCTTGGCGTCGTGGCGTGTCCTGGCTGGTCAGTGAACGCCAGCTACGGCAGAGTCGCAGCGCGCCATTGCTGCGCCTGGGCTTGCACCCGGTGGATATGCGCCATGAGTTTTCCCGTCGATACTGGCTCGGTGTACTCGAACGCTTGCTGCAGGAAGGTAGGCAACCGATGACCAAGATTGATTGGCTGCGCCAGTATCGGTCGAAGAGCGCCGTGGCATGAACCGCCGTTGGTGGATTATGGGCGGCGCGTTGCTCGGCGCGGCCATGGTGCCGCTGTTGCTTGGCGGCACCGGCCTGTTCGAGCGTCTGCGCAGTTTTCCCGGCAGCCTGCTGGCGATGATGCTCGGCATGATAGTCGTAGGGTGGAACCTCAATGCGCTGCGCTTGCGCTTGCTTCTGGGGCGTCGACTACTGGGCCAACGCCGCGCATTCGGCATCGTCGTCGCAACCGAGTTTGCCATTTGCGCGACGCCTGGCGGCGCGGGTGGGCCGCTGACGCTTATGGCACTGCTGATGCGCCAGGGCGTGGCGCCGGCCAAGGGCACAGCAACCTATGCCGTCGAGCAGCTGAGTGATCTGCTGTTTTTCGCCTGCGCATTAATAGGTGTGCTGTTCTATGCGTTGACCCACAAGCTGAACGCGCATATCGCCAGCCTGCTAGGTTTCAGTGTGGCGCTGCTCATCGGGGTACTGGTGCTGCTAGCACTGCTCGGGCGCTTTCATCGCCAGGTGTTTCTGCTCAACGGTTGGCTGGTCAGCCGCCTGGGTATGAAGCAGCCGCGCAAGCGCCGATGGGCTCGCAAGGTGCTGGGTTTCCGCAACGCGCTGATCGATTGCTTTCGCCTGCCGCGCCGGATCTTGCTGGCGGTATTCGGTCTCACCACGCTGCACTGGCTACTGCGTTTCAGCGTGCTGTACCTGACGCTGCAGGGGCTGGGCAGCGAACTGGCGTGGGCGTGGACGTTCCTCGTGCAGCTGTTGGCGCTGACTGCCGGCCAGCTCAGCCTGTTGCCGGGTGGAGCGGGCAGTGCAGAGTTGGCCTCGGCGGCGCTGCTGACGCCGATGGTGGGCAAGTCGACAACTGCAGCGGCGATTCTGATCTGGCGCTTCGTGACCTATTACTTCTACCTCATCGCCGGCGCGCCAGTGTTTATGCACCTGGCGGGGCGGCCGCTGCTGCGCCGATTGATGCCATCGCGTCACGTCTAAACCATCCCTGGGCCGATGGCCGGGGGAAACTATCGTTTCGATTGGGCGGTCCACTCTACGTCACCAATGAATAAGCTAGGAGTCCGCCATGAGCAGTACTGAAGACAAGATCAAGGGCAACACTAACGAAGCCGTTGGCAAGATCAAGCAAGGCGTGGGCGAAGCGACTGACAACGAGCGCATGAAAGGCGAAGGTCAGCGTCAAGAGATCAAGGGCGAAGCCCAACAGGTCAAGGGTGATGTGAAAGACACCCTGAAAAAAGGCATCGACAAGGCCTGATCTGTCACCGCCTAACGGCAGTACGAATAAAAATGCCCGCAGCGATGCGGGCATTTTTTTGTCTGGATTCGGCTAAGAACTAGCGCTCCAGGTACTGCAGCTTGTCCTTGACGCCATCCCACTCCTCGGCATCGGCCAGGGCATCTTTCTTCTCGGTGATGTTCGGCCAGACTTCCGCCAGATCAGCGTTGAGCTCGATGAACTCCTGCTGATCCTCCGGTACCTCATCTTCGGAGAAGATCGCCTGAGCCGGGCACTCCGGCTCGCACAGTGCGCAGTCGATGCACTCGTCCGGGTGAATCACCAGAAAGTTCGGGCCTTCGTAGAAGCAGTCCACCGGGCAGACTTCCACGCAATCGGTGTATTTGCACTTGATGCAGTTGTCGGTGACGACGAAGGTCATGTCTAGCTATCTCCTCAGGCGTGTCAGGTAGGCGTTACGGTGACGCCCCTGTGAGTAGGCGGCACAGGCAAATGCCGCTTATCAAAAAAATGCGCGCGATTCTAGCAGCTTTCGCGGCGTATCAAATGCGAGTTTTCAAGCTGTATAGCAGTTCCAGCGCTTGACGCGGCGTTACATCATCGGGATTGATCCGCCCCAATTCCTCTAGCACCGGATGTGGCAGGCTGGCGAACATGTCGCTCTGCATGGGTGGTGCAGGCTGGCCGGGCGTTATTCTCGGTGCTTCGTGGGACAGGCTGGTGGTTTCCAGGCGCGACAGATGGTCGCGCGCGCGCTGGATGACTTCGCCCGGCACGCCGGCCAGCTGTGCCACCGCCAGGCCGTAGCTCTGGCTCGCCGGCCCCGGCAGTACGTGGTGCAGGAAGACGATGCGCTCGTTGTGCTCAGTAGCAGAAAGGTGGACGTTGGCCACCACTGGCTCGCTTTCTGGCAATACGGTCAGCTCGAAGTAATGAGTGGCGAACAGGGTAAACGCACGCAGTTTGGCGAGGTGCTCGGCGGCAGCCCAGGCCAGCGAAAGGCCATCGAAGGTACTGGTGCCGCGGCCCACTTCGTCCATCAGCACCAGGCTGCGATCGCTGGCGTTGTGCAGGATGTTGGCAGTTTCGCTCATTTCCACCATGAACGTGGAGCGACCGCCGGCCAGATCGTCCGAGGAGCCAATACGGGTGAAGATGCGATCCACCAACGACAGCTCGCAAGCCGCAGCCGGGACGAAGCTGCCGATCTGTGCCAGCAGCACGATCAGCGCGGTCTGGCGCATATAGGTCGATTTACCGCCCATGTTCGGCCCGGTGATCACCAGCATGCGGGTTGCGTCGTCGAGACCCAGATCGTTGGCCACGAAAGGTGTCTCCAATACCTGCTCGACGACTGGATGGCGACCCTGCTCGATGCGCATGCACGGTTGCTCGACGAAACGCGGGCGATTCAGGTCGAGATTGAGCGCGCGCTCGGCGAGGTTGCTCAGCACGTCCAGCTCGGCCAGGGCGGCGGCACTCTCCTGCAGCGGTGCCAGGTGGCCGATGAGCATTTCCAGCAGCTCGTCGTAGAGCAGCTTCTCGCGGGCGAGGGCGCGGCTCTTGGCCGACAATGCCTTGTCCTCGAACTCCTTCAGCTCAGGGGTAATGAAGCGCTCGGCGCCCTTGAGCGTCTGCCGGCGGATGTAGTCGGCCGGCGCGGATTCTGCCTGTCTGCTCGGTAGTTCGATGAAGTAGCCGTGCACACGGTTGTAGCCGACCTTGAGGTTGGCCAGGCCGGTGCGGGCCTTCTCGCGGGTTTCCAGGTCCATCAGGTACTGGCCGGCGTTCTCCGAGAGGGACTGCAGCTCGTCCAGCTCGGGGTCGTAGCCGGTCTTCAGTACGCCGCCGTCGCGGATCACCGCCGGCGGGTTGTCGATGATGGCGCGGGCCAGCAGTTCGGCCAACTCCGGGTAGGTGCTGATGCTTGTCGCCAGTTCCAGCAGATGCGGCGCCACCAGATCCTGCATGCCGGCCTGCAGCTGCGGTAACGCGGCGAGGGCGTCGCGCAGGCGCGCCAGATCGCGCGGGCGGGCGTTGCGCAGACCGATCCGGGCGAGGATGCGTTCCAGGTCGCCGATGTCCTTGAGCTGCGGCTGCAGCTGCTCGAAACGGTAGTGTTCGAGCAGGCAGGTGATCGAGTCTTGGCGCGCTTCGAGAATCTCGCGGTTGCGCAGCGGGCGGTTCAGCCAGCGGGTCAGGAGCCGCGAGCCCATGGCGGTCTGGCAGCGATCCATGACCGATTGCAGCGTGTTGTCGCGGCCACCAGAAAGGTTGACGTCCAGCTCCAGATTGCGCCGACTGGCGCCGTCGAGGATCACCGTGTCGTCGAGCCGCTCGTGGCGCAGGCTGCGCAGGTGGGGCAGGGCGGTGCGCTGGGTTTCCTTGGCATAGGCGAGCAGGCAGCCGGCGGCGCCGATGGCCAGCGTCAGGCTCTCGCAGCCGAAGCCCTTGAGGTCCTGGGTGGAGAACTGCTGGCAGAGGCTCTTGAATGCCGAATCGCGATCGAAATCCCAGGGCGCGCGACGGCGCACTCCGCGGCGCTTTTCCAGCGGCAGGCCCTGCGGCCAGTCGTCGGGAATCAACAATTCCGCCGGGCTCAGGCGCTCCAGTTCGGCGAGCAGGGTTTCCCAGCCCTTGAGTTCCTGCACGCTGAAGCGTCCGCTGGCGATGTCCAGCACCGACAGACCGAACAGGCGCTCATCGCCGACTACTGCGGCCAGCAGGTTGTCGCGGCGCTCATCGAGTAGCGCTTCGTCGCTCACCGTACCGGGGGTGATGATGCGCACCACCTGGCGTTCCACCGGCCCCTTGCTGGTGGCCGGGTCGCCGATCTGCTCGCAGATCACCACCGATTCGCCCAGCTTGACCAGTCGTGCCAGATAGCCTTCGGCAGAATGGAAAGGAATCCCGGCCATGGGGATTGCCGTGCCCGCCGACTGTCCGCGCGCAGTCAGGGTAATGTCGAGCAGCGCGGCGGCCTTCTTGGCGTCGTCGTAGAACAGCTCGTAGAAGTCGCCCATGCGATAGAACATCAGCTGGTCTGGATGCTCGCGCTTGAGTCTCCAGTATTGCTGCATCATGGGCGTATGTGCGGAAAGGTCGGCGTTGGGCTTGGTCATCGGCTTGCGTGCGGCTCGTTGATGGGCGAAAGAACCCCCACGGTGCGTTCAGGTTGCCGGCGTTGGGAGGCCGTCTGACGACGCGAGGATTCCCGCTAAAAGCCGGTAAGGTTAACACGGGGCTGTAGCGATCAGCAGGCCGCAGCCACCTTGTGGTGGCGGGGCGCGTGTCATCTGTCGGCCCAGCGAAGGAATGCGTTGACAAGCGAACCGGTGCTGTCGATAACTCTGGCCTGTCGACGGGCTGCCGGCACGCCATGCGCGTGACCTGCGATCTGCCTCTCGATTCCTCCGATCTCTCAAGTACCCAGGGCCATTCGGCATCTGTCGCGGTAGCTTGCCTGATCGTCGCTCTTGTCTCGCCATGGTTCTGGCCACCACACCGGCGGCCGATGAACAGCGAGCGCTAGTGTTTAACCCCCTCGCGTCAGTTCCCCTGCAGTAACTCTGGCGACCTTTCCCTTTTGGCCAAAGTGAGCAGCAGCCATGTCCCGACTATTCGGACTCGATGCCCTGCGCGGCGTAGCGGCATTGTGCGTCGCATATTCCCATTTGATCGCAAAAATGAAGCGTGACGGCCATTTCGATGGTCTGACTGGCGATCTGTTTCTTGTCAGCAAGGCGGTATTGGATGTCGGCAAGACCAGCGTGCTGGTGCTGTTCGCGCTCAGCGGCTACTTCGTCGTAGCAGCGTTATACAAAAGCCGTGGCAGGTATGAACGGCCTATCGCGGCCTTCGTCTATCAGCGCTTTTTCAGGCTGTTTCCCTTGTACTGGCTGTCGCTGTTTCTCGGGGTGCTGTTCCCCTGGGACGATCCGGGAAAGGTCTTCACCCCGACCGTCATCGCCATCAATGCGACGATGCTGCAAGGCTTCGTGTTCGTTGAAAACGTGATTGGGCTTTACTGGACACTGCAGATCGAGATCACTTTCTACGTTCTCTGCATCCTGATCTTCGCGCTGCGTCTCGGTGGTTCGGCAAAAAGGGATCTGCTGTTTCTGCTGGTGCAGTATCTGTTTACGCTGTCATTGGCCTTTATGCGCTACAAGCTGGAGATCAAACTGCCGGTGGCCTTGCCGTTGATGCTGAGCGTATGTTTTCTCGGCGCGCTGTGGAAGTCGACAGACAATGGTCGGGCACCCGATACAGGGCGTTACGCGCACTTCGCGGTTGGCCTGTTCTATCTGTTCCTGCTGCCGATTTGCGTGCTCGCCTACTCACGTGACACGGGGTTCGGCGAAACCTGGTACCGCTACTTTGTGAGTTATGCCGTCGGCGTCGCCGTTTTTCTCGCCGCCACGCGCATCACTGGCGAGAAGCTCCGCTGGATCGCACCGCTTGGTGGGATTGGCTATATCGTTTTCCTTTCTCATCCTTCGGTATTCGCGATCGCCGAGTGGCTGGGCTTCGGTGCAGGTGATCTGGTTATCCCGGGGCCGCTTTACATCGCGGCAATGCTGATAGTGCTGACGCTGTTCGGCTTCTTCGTGAAGCGCACCCTGGCCGACCCCATCCAGCGCTATGGCGACGCCGTGGTTAGCCGTCGCGGACGGCGTGTTGGTGAGCGTGCCGTCGTGCCGATCCGTCAGGATGCCTGAGCGGGCTGGGGTAAATGCCGCTCGGCAGTCACGGCTGAGGTGGGCTGAACTACTCGACTCGCTGGTGTAGGGTACGGGGCTTTCTTTCAGATTGTACGGAGCGCAGATGAATCTCACTGAACTGGCTGCGCAGCTAGGCAAAGCGTTGCAACGGCATGGCGCGCAGGTCTGCACTGCCGAATCCTGTACCGGTGGTGGTATCGCCGAGGCGATTACCCGTATCGCCGGTAGCTCGGCGTGGTTCGAGGCGGGATATATCACCTATTCCAATGCGCAGAAGACCCGTCAGCTAGGTGTGCCCGCCGAGTTGTTCGAGCAAGTTGGCGCCGTCAGCATCGAGGTTGTACAAGCAATGGCCCGCGGCGCACAGCAGAACAGTGGGGCGCGTTTCGCCGTGGCGGTCAGCGGCGTTGCGGGGCCCGGTGGAGGATCTGAGGAAAAGCCGGTCGGTACGGTATGGATCGCCTGGGCCGATGGCGTTCAGGTGCATGCCGAGCGCTATTTATTTGCCGGTGATCGCCACGCCGTGCGCGAGCAGACGATAGCGGCTGCGTTGCAAGGCCTGATCGCACTGGCGGTCGGAGAAAAACCGGTTCGGGGCTAGGCGAGCAAATTTGCCTATGTTCTAATACTGGCTACTTATACAGTTGTTGTGGCCTCCGGCCCTCTTGATCAAGTGAGGATTTGATGGACGAGAACAAGAAGCGCGCCTTGGCTGCAGCCCTGGGCCAGATCGAAAAGCAGTTCGGCAAGGGTGCAGTGATGCGCATGGGCGATCATGATCGCCAGGCCATTCCGGCCATCTCCACCGGCTCGCTGGGCCTGGATATCGCGCTTGGCATCGGCGGCTTGCCGAAGGGCCGTATCGTCGAGATCTATGGTCCCGAGTCGTCCGGTAAGACCACGCTGACCCTGTCGGTAATCGCTGAAGCGCAGAAAATGGGTGCCACCTGTGCCTTCGTCGATGCCGAGCACGCGTTGGACCCGGATTACGCCGGCAAGCTGGGCGTGAATGTCGATGATCTGCTGGTTTCACAACCGGATACCGGTGAGCAGGCGCTGGAAATCACCGATATGCTGGTGCGCTCCAATGCGGTGGATGTGATCATCGTCGACTCCGTGGCCGCGCTGGTGCCCAAGGCCGAAATCGAAGGCGAGATGGGCGATACGCACGTCGGCCTGCAGGCGCGTCTGATGTCCCAGGCGCTGCGCAAGATCACCGGTAACATCAAGAACGCCAACTGCCTGGTCATATTCATCAACCAGATCCGCATGAAGATCGGTGTGATGTTCGGCAGCCCTGAAACCACCACCGGCGGTAATGCGCTGAAGTTCTACGCATCGGTTCGTCTAGACATCCGCCGTACCGGCGCGGTGAAGGAAGGCGACGAAGTGGTCGGCAGCGAAACCCGCGTCAAAGTTGTGAAAAACAAGGTGGCGCCGCCGTTCCGTCAGGCTGAGTTCCAGA
This sequence comes from Pseudomonas sp. E45-MNA-CIBAN-0222, assembly GCF_040310405.1. Taxonomy (NCBI): domain Bacteria; kingdom Pseudomonadati; phylum Pseudomonadota; class Gammaproteobacteria; order Pseudomonadales; family Pseudomonadaceae; genus Pseudomonas; species Pseudomonas sp. E45-MNA-CIBAN-0222. Next base: position 171,289 of record NZ_JBEOPU010000005.1, on the reverse strand, counting down.
TCCTCTATGGCAAGGGCATCTACCGCAATGGCGAGGTCATCGATCTCGGCGTGCAGCAGGGCCTGGTCGAGAAATCTGGCGCCTGGTATGCCTACAAGGGCAACAAGATCGGTCAGGGCAAGGCCAATGCCGCCAAGTATCTGGAAGACAATCCGGAAATTGGCCGCGAGATCGAGCAGCAGATTCGCGACAAGCTGCTCGTGGTTTCTGGCGGTAGCAAGGCGAACGTGGTCACTGAAGACCTGGCTGACGCCGACCTCTGATCCATATGGCTGCCGTGCTCGATAACCCCGTCGCGGTGCGACGGGTAGCCATGGACCTGCTAGCCCGACGCGAACATGGTCGCGTCGAGCTGACTCGCAAGTTGCGCCAGCGTGGCGCTCCGCCTGACCTTATCGAACCGGCCCTGGATCGCCTCTGCGAGCAGGGTCTGTTGTCCGAATCCCGCTATCTCGAGAGCTATGTCAGAAGCCGCGCCAACGCTGGCTACGGGCCTTTGCGCATCCGCGAAGAACTTAGCCAGCGTGGGTTGCCGAAGGCGGATATCGAGCAGGCGCTGCGTGACAGCGGGTTCGATTGGGCGGAGCAGTTGCGTGATCTCTGGCAACGCAAGTTCGCTGGCCAGATACCGGCAGATGCTCGGGAACGGGCGAAGCAGGGGCGTTTTCTCAGTTATCGGGGTTATTCGCTGGAAATGATCAGCCGGTTGTTACGCGGTGGTGGCTCAGACGACTGAGTTCATCGCCGGCTACAGTGCTGCTGTTGCCTGTGGGTGAGAACAGCGGCCGGTGCTGCGCAACGGCCTGATGTAGTCAGCGTGGTCAATCCTCATTTGCCAGCGGTCTTGCCCAGTTTGCCGGCTCGTTGACATAGTCGGTGAGCTCCCTCAGACGACCGTGGTCACGACCATTGAACACGAAACTCAGCCGCGGCAGGCGCTGAAGCTCGGGTTCATCAAGCTCCGACTCGCAGCAGTTTTGTTGCTCGAACAGGCCTTTCAGGCACAGATCGGTGAATTCCTCGTTTAGATACTCCATCGCCTGGGCGTTCAGTGCATGGTTCATGCGCAGGACGAAACGATCTTTTAGCCAGCGGCTGGAGTGGAAATTGCGATAGAAGTTGGCAATCTCCTTCGCGGCCTCATCGGCGTTATCTACCAGGCGCATCAGTCGCATATCGCTGGGCAGGATGTAGCGATTCTCTTCCAACTGCCCACGCATGAACTGCAGTGCATCTTTCCAGTAGCTGCCTCCAGGTTCGTCGAGCAGCACTACCGGAACCAGCGGGCTCTTGCCTGTCTGGATCAAGGTCAGTACTTCCAGTGCCTCATCCAGGGTGCCGAAGCCGCCAGGGCATAGCACCAGCGCATCCGCCTCCTTGATGAAGAACAGCTTGCGAACGAAGAAGAAGTGGAATGACAGCAGGTTGTCGGTACCTCCGACCGTTGGGTTGGGGTGTTGCTCGAAGGGGAGGGTGATGTTCAGCCCTAGGCTGTTGTCGCGCCCGGCACCTTCGTGAGCGGCCGCCATGATGCCGCCGCCAGCACCGGTGATAACCATGAAGTTGTATTGCGCGAGCGTGGTACCGAGCTGGCGGGCCAGTGCATACAGCGGATGTTCGACCGGCGTGCGTGCGGAGCCGAATACCGTAACCTTGCGGCGACGCTTGAACTGGTCAAGACGACTGAACGCATGCTCCATCTCACGCATGGTCTGAAGCAGGATTTTTGCATCCCAGCGACTGCGATCGGCCTGGGCCATACGTAAAACGGTTACCAGCATTTCGCGGTACAGCGGCAGGTTGGGGCTGGTCTCGGGGACAACCATGGCGGCCAGTTCGTCGATCTTGCTTTCCAGCTCGGCGCCGCTGGTCTTGAAGTGTCGCGACAGGTAGTCATCCGAATCAAAGGACATACAACATCTCCATGTATGGGCGTCGCGTTCAGGCTATAGGCTGAGGCCAGTGCGCTCAAGCCGGATCAAGGACGAGGGTGACAGCCGAAGCCCTGAAGGGCTTCGGTTGCGCATATTCACAGGGCGATTCGATCACCCGCCTCGGGTATATGGGCTTCCCAGTTGAGGCGGTCGCGCAGCGCTTGTTGCAGCACTCGCATCTTTTCAACCTCACCGTGAACCAGGTAAAGCTCGGGGCGATTTTCGAAGTTGCTCACCCAGTCGATCAACTGGGATTGTCCGGCGTGCGCGGAGAAGCCGCCCAGGGTATGCACTTTTGCATTCACGGCAATACGCTGGTGCAGCAGCTTGACGCTGTCGGCGCCGTCGACGATGACGCGGCCAAGTGTGCCGCGGGCCTGGAAGCCGGGGATTACCAGGTGGCACTCCTCGCGCCAGAGGTTGTGCTTGAAGTGGTGCAGAATTCGCCCGCCAGTGCACATGCCACTGCCGGCGATGATGATCACGCCGCTTTTGAAACGGTTGATCGCCATTGACTCTTCAGGTGTCGGCGTGGATTTGAGGATCGGCAGCCAGCGTTCGGCATACAGCTTCCCGCTGGTCGCGCTCAGTGCCGGATCGATGCCGTCGAGATCCAGCTGGTCTTTGTAGTGCGAATAGACGGCGTTGGCGCGGATGGCCATTGGGCTGTCGAGGAAGACCGCCTGTTGCGGGAGACGGCCTTCACGATAGAAGCGTCCGAGGTAGTAGATCAGGTCCTGAGTACGGCCGACGGCGAAGGAGGGCATCAGTACGTTCCCACCGTCGCGGTGGGCCTGTTGCAGGATGCCGGCCAGCTCTTCGATGGTGTCTTCGTGGCTGCGGTGGTCGCGGTCACCGTAGGTGGACTCCATTAGCACCACGTCGGCTTCTTTGAGCACCGTTGGCGGGTGCATCAACGGCGAGCAGTCGTTACCGAGATCGCCTGAGAAAACCACGCGGCGTGTTCTGCCATGGTCTTGCACGTCCAGTTGCACGATGGACGAGCCGAGGATGTGGCCTGCGTCGTGGAAGCTCACCGCTACACCCGGAGCGACTTCGAACGTCTCGCTGTAGGGGTGAGGTGCACGCTGGCTCAACATGCGTTCGGCGTCGACGCGCGTATAGAGTGGCTGGATCATCGGTTTGCCGATACGCGCGCGCCACTTGTTCTCCCATTCAGCATCCTTTTCCTGGATGTTCGCCGAGTCCAGCAACATGAGTTCAAGCAACTCGGCCGTCGCTTCGGTGCAGTGCACCTTGCCGCGGTAGCCCTGCGCGACCAGACGCGGCAGCAGACCGCTGTGGTCGATATGCGCATGGGACAGGACCACCGCATCCAGCGTTTTGGGATCAAAGGGGAATGTGCCGCGATTTCCGCTTTCCTCCTCTCGACGACCCTGGTGCATACCGCATTCAAGCAGAACCCTTACGCCGTCATGGGTCTCTATGAGGTAGCAAGAACCTGTTACCTGTTGAATGGCGCCGAGAAAACTGAGCAAAGCCATATTGCCTTCCTGTCTGTACGATGATGTCCACATTGCCCGCTCGGCTGCCATGACGACTTGATACATATCAGAGATAGCAACCCGAGCCCTGCCTAGACTACCGCACAACCCGCTTACCTACGGAGTGATCCCATGAGTCAGCTATTGCCCAGCCTTGTCGAGCTGGATCAACACGCGCAAGCCGAACCGGAATTTGCCACCTGGCGTGGTGGTTACGGGCCATTCGAGCATGCGCTGGAGACCCAGGCGGCGGTATTCCGTCTGGCTCATCAGCTGGTGCAAGCAGGTCATCAGCCAGATCTGGCTAGCGTGTACCGGCTACTGCAAGCGGTCGACCGTGTCGCCAGCGCCGGCCTCTGGCTGGTTGTTCATATGACGTATGCGCGGCAGGTGCATTTGGATGGTGCGCCGCTGGCGGCGGACGACTTCAAGCGCAACCCCGAAGGACATACCGGTGGAGCCCTGAACATGGTGCCGGCCTATGCCGGCTATATGGCTCTCAACGCTCTTACCGGCCGCACTCGGGCCTGGCTGATGGGGCAGGGCCACTGCGTGGCCGCTGTCGACGCGCTAAATCTGCTGACCGGCAATCTGCACCCGGAGCAAGCGCAGGCCTATGGTGGTGGCGAGGCGGGTATGAATCGCTTGCTGCAGGACTTTTACGGCTACCAACAGGCGGCTGATGGCAGTCCGCTCGCGCCGTTGGGCAGTCATGTCAATCCGCACACTGCTGGTGGCATCGCCGAAGGTGGTTATCTGGGGTTCGCCGAGCTGCAATATGCTCATATGCCGCTACCGGGGGAGACGCTGGTTGCCTTTCTTTCCGATGGCGCTGCGGAGGAGCAGCGCGGCAGTGATTGGATACCGCGCTGGTGGCGTGCCGAAGATTGCGGCGTAGCGCTGCCGGTGATGATCGCCAACGGGCGGCGAATTGAACAGCGCACCGCCCTTGGCACCGAGCAGGGGCTGGAGGATTTTCGTCAGCATTTAAGTCAGTGCGGTTTCGATCCGATGCCGTTCGATGGCCGCGATCCTGCTGCATTCGTCACCACGCTATGGGAAATGGAGCTGCGTCTTGAGCGGCGAGTGGAGGAGAAGGCGCGCGGTATTCTCAACTACCCACTGCCGATGCCTTACGGTATCGCCGAGACAGTCAAGGGCTTCGGCTTCTACGGAGCAGGTAGCAACGCTGCGCATAACCTGCCCCTGCCGGGGAATCCGAGCGTGGATGAAGTGTCACGCGACTTGTTCAATGAGCACGCGGCGCGTCTGTTCGTACCTCAGCAGGAGCTAAGCGCTTCGCTGGACCTGTTCGCCCGTAGCCGTCAGGGGCGACTGCTGGAACGTGACAATCCGCTGGCACTGCGCCGGCCTCCGGCACCGACCATGCCGAAGCTCAATTACCGCGACGACGTCTGCTCGCCGATGGCGGCAGTCGACCGTTTCTTCGTTGAGCTTACCGAGGCCAATCCCTCGCTGCGGCCCCGGGTGGGTAACCCCGACGAGCTGGCTAGCAATCGCCTGGGCGGTGTGCTCAAGGCGCTCAAACATCGCGTGATCGAGCCGGAAAGCGAACTGGAGGCAGTGGACGGCGCGATCATTACCGCCCTCAATGAAGAGGCTGTGGTTTCCGCTTGCCTCGCCAATCAGGGCGGGCTGAACCTGGTGGCCAGTTACGAGGCTTTCTGCGTGAAGATGCTCGGCGTGGTGCGCCAGAGCATCATCTTTTCCCGGCAGCAAAAGGAGATTGGCAGGCCTGCCGGCTGGCTCGGCTGGCCGCTGATCGCCACATCGCACACCTGGGAGAACGGCAAGAACCAGCAGTCCCACCAGGACACTACGTTCTGCGAGGCGCTGCTCGGTGAAATGAACGACATGGTTCGGGTGCTATTTCCGGCTGATCACAACAGCACACTGGCGCTGCTGCCAACGATCTATCAGGCGCGCGGCGAGCTGGCGTGCCTGGTCATGCCCAAGCGTGATCGGCCGTGTTATTTCGATCGAGCTCAGGCCGAGCAGCTGGCGCGTGACGGCGCCATCGTGGTCGACGAGCACCCAGGTAACGAGCCATTGCTGTTGATCGCCAATGGGAGCTATCAGATGGGCGAGATGCTCCGCGCAGCCAAGCGACTCAGGGAGGCCGAGTGCGCCTATCGCTTGGTCTATCTTCAGGAGCCGGGGTGTTTCCGCGGGCCGCGCGATCATTGGGAAGTCGAGGCGCGTGCCAGCGAGGGCGTCGCGGAGAGGTTATTCCCGGACTCGATGGACATGCGCGTGCTGCTCACGCATATGCGGCCGGAAGTTGCTCGTGGCCATCTCTGGCCGATCCTGCCGGATGCCCGCAAATGCTCGGCACTCGGTTATCGCAACCGTGGCGGGACGCTGGATGAGTTCGGCATGCAGTTCGCCAATCGCGCTAGCTGGGCCAATGTGCTTGCAGCCTGCGCGCGCTTGCGCAACGTGCCGCGTACGGCCCTGCTGACTCGGGACGAGGCGGCCGCGGTGGCGGGTAAGGGCGATCCGCAGATCTTGCGAGGAAACGACTAGAGAGGTGAGCCCGGCGGGAGTCCGGATAATCGTCCGGCCCCGCCCTGTTTTATGGCTTAAAGACCGCAGTCCGAGGCCTTGTAGCGCTCGCTGGCAATGGGCTTGTTGCTCTGATATTCGCTGAAGTCGTAGCGCAGGACGGCGCCTTGACTCATCAGCTTGCGCAGACCTTCATTGCCGCAAACACTGACCGTAAGTTGGCTGCGTACGTCGCCAGGATTGTCGCGCATCTGTGCGGCATGGCGGGGCTGCACGCTGAGATGGTTGATCAGCTGGTTGTTCTCTACGGTGTAGCCCTGATCAAGGATGTCTTCGTTGATCGCACGGGGAGTGCCGACGCTGCTTTCACGGGCAACCTGATCGAGCAGCTGGCTCAGCTGCTGCTCCTGTAGCGAGGCTGCGTGGGCAAGGGGTAGGGCGAGGCTCAAAGCGAGCAGGGTAGTCAGACGATACATGGCGGTCTCCTTATGGCTGCGCTGTTTCGACCGGCAGGCTGGGGCACGGTTCATTTGCCATGGCTTCGCCGCACTCAGGTACGCGCTGGTAGACTGCCGCGCTTCGTCGTCATCCTCGAGTCGATCCATGCCCCACGCGGTTGCACGTCTGCGCAATGAGCGCCTGGCGAAAAGCCTGAAACCCTTCGTCGCCCGTGGCTCGCGCGCGCCCCGGTGCGTTCGCTGCAGGGTGCCGTTCAGTCACTGCCTTTGCCCATGGCAACCAAAGATCGACAGCGAATGTGGCGTTTGCCTGTTGATGCACGATATCGAACCGCTGAAGCCGAGCAATACAGGGTGGTTGATCGCCGATGTGGTGCCCAACACCTTCGCCTTCACCTGGCAGCGTACTGGCGTCGATCCACGCTTACTGGCGCTGCTGGCCGATCCGCAGTGGCAGCCGCTGGTGATATTTCCTGGCGAATATGCCGCGCCGCAGCGGGTGACCGAGCAAGTCGAGCGACTGCCCGGCAAGCGTCCGCTGTTCATTTTGCTTGATGCGACCTGGACTGAGGCGCGCAAGATGTTTCGCAAAAGCCCCTATCTGGATAGCTTGCCGGTGCTGAGTCTGCAGCCCGAGGCGCTTTCACGTTACCGGCTGCGCCGCTCGACCCGTAGTGATCACCTCTGCACCGCCGAAGTCGCTGCGTTGTGCCTGGAGCTGGCCGGCGACTCGGTTGCAGCGAATGCGCTGGATGCCTGGCTCGATGTATTCACCGAACACTATCTGGGGGCCAAATATCACCGTCAGCCAGATCTGCAAAACTCCGCGCACCTGTTACTGCAGCCACATTCCACGTCCTGATGGAGCGTCGTGTCAGGCCTTGCTTGGGGCATCGGCAACCAGCGGTTCCGGTTTGCGCGGCCACAGTTGCGCGGCCAGCATGCCGATGAACATCAGTACGCAACCCATATAGCCACGTACGGATAAGCTTTCGTCGAGAAACAGTGCGCCCGCGATGGCCGCGAATACGGCTTCCAGCGAAAGAATGATCGCCGCATGGGACGCGATCGCATGCTTCTGCGCAACGACCTGCAGCGTATAACCGACCGCAACCGCGAAGAGCCCGCCATAGATAAGAGCAGGGCCTGCGAGCCAGATGCTTGCGGGATTTATCTCCTCGAAGAACAGCGCAAGCAGCAGGCTGACGACGGCGCAGGTTGCGAACTGCAGAAAGGCCAGGCGAATAGCATCGTGTCGGCTGACGAAGAAGCTCACCAGTAGCACATGCACGCCCCAGACGAATGCGCCGGCCAGTTGAATCCAATCGCCGGACGCCACCGTGAAATTTTCGCCGATGCTTAGCAGCGCCATGCCGGCAACGGCGAGAAAGGCACCGACCCAAGTCCCAAGCCCGGTCTTGTGGCCAATGATCAGCCCCAGCAGCGGTACCACGATCACATAGAGGCCGGTGATGAATCCGGAATTGGTCACGCTGGTAAATAGCAGGCCAACCTGCTGAAGGTTGATCCCCAGAGTCAGCGCGAGCCCCATGCTTAGGCCGCCCAGCAACAGACCGCGCTGCATGAATGGTTCGTGGCGGGCTTTGGTGCGCCCCTGATAGATCACCAGAGGCAGCAGGGCCATAGCACCGAGGGCGAAGCGCAGCCCGGTGAAAAGAAACGGGCCGATATTGTCCATGCCAATGCGCTGAGCGACGAGGGCCGTGCCCCAGATCATTGCGGTGATCAGCATCAGGAAGTCTGCGCGGAGGGCTTGGCTACGCATGTTTCAGCTCATTGAGGAAAAGTCGCAAACTTTGCTACAAAGCGCCGTGCTTGACCACTTATTCATCGGTGGGCATGCTTGCGCCGCTTGATTTGTTGTGGCGGGCGACCGATATTCGGTCTGGCCGGCCGAAATTTCCACATCGGACCATCCTCAGGGCAGTTTCTTGGGGATTTCTGCCGTCATCTTGTCGGCATCGGCTGCTCAAGCCGATGAAAAGCGCCAATAAAAACTACAGGTCTGCCAATGGCTGCTTACGAAATAATCATTGCCGATGATCACCCGCTTTTTCGCAGTGCGCTTCAGCAAGCGCTCACCATGGGGCTTGGGGACAATGTGCGTCTGGTGGAGGCGGCAAGTATCGCCGAGCTGGATAGCTTTCTGAATCAGGGTGCCGATTGGGACCTTGTGCTGCTGGATCTGAACATGCCAGGAGCCTACGGCTTCTCGGGTCTGGTACTGCTAAGGGGGCAGTACCCGCACCTACCGGTGGTAATGATCTCGGCGCAGGAAGACGCAGCGGTCGTCGCGCGGTCGCGTGAGTTCGGCGCCAGCGGTTTCATTCCCAAGTCCAGCTCTCTGGAAACCATTCAGGAAGCGGTGCGTGCGGTGCTCGATGGTGACGTCTGGTGGCCGACCAACATCCAGGACGTAGCTAACGTCAGCGATGAAGCCAAGGCTGCCAGTGCCGGTTTGGCCAGCCTGACGCCGCAACAATTTCGCGTATTGACAATGGTGTGTGACGGGCTGTTGAACAAGCAGATCGCCTACGAGCTCAGCGTGTCGGAGGCGACCATCAAGGCACACGTGACAGCCATCTTTCGCAAGTTGGGTGTGCGCACGCGAACCCAGGCTGCGTTGCTGCTGCAGCAGATGGGATCCATTCCGACCAGTTGAATTCAGGCCGCGTCGTGAGGTGCGGCTTTCAGGCGATTGGCGGCAGCTGAATCTCATCGCTGCGGCGCACGCCTGAGGTCAGCGCCCGGCATTGCTCGACAAACTCGAGCATGGCGGCGGTCTGATACTTGTGTGAGTGCCAGATGAAGTAGAACTGGCGGCGCAGATCCAGTTCCGGTGTTGCTACCGGCACCAGGCTACCGCGGCGAAATGCATCGCGCAGGGCCAAGCGGGAAATGCAGCCAATCCCAAGTCCTGATTCCACCGCGCGCTTGATGGCTTCGGTGTGTTCCAGTTCCAGTCGCACATTCAGCTTGCCTGGCCTATGCCGTACGGCCTGTTCGAATGTCATGCGCGTACCGGAGCCCTGCTCACGAAGAATCCACGCCTCGTTGGCCAGCTCCTCCAGATCCACCATTCCGCGCCCGGCGAGCGGATGCTGCGGCGCGCAGAACACTACTAGCTCGTCCTCGATCCATGGCTGGACTTCCAGGTCAGGATGTTGGCAATCACCCTCGATCAAACCCAAATCAAGTTCGTGCTGTGCGATTTGATGCACGATATGCGCAGTGTTTTGTACGTGCAGCTTCACCCGGCACTCCGGGTGGCGCTGCATGAAGCTGCCGATCAGCAGGGTGGCGAGGTAGTTGCCTATCGTCAGCGTTGCGCCCACCGCCAGCGAACCAAAGCCGCTTTTGCCGTTGAGCAGGTCCTCTATAGCCCTCGCTTGATCAAGCAGGGCGACGGCTTGTGGCAGCAGTTGCTGCCCGAGTGAGTTCAGGCTGAGCCGTTTGCCCGCTCGGTCGAAGAGCTGGCATCCAGACTGGCGCTCCAGTTCAGCGAGCGACGTGCTTGTAGCCGATTGCGACAGCGATAGGCTTTCGGCGGCGCGAGACACGCTTTCTTGGCGCGCGACGGCGGCGAATACTTCGATCTGGCGGAGAGTGAAATGCATATCTATATAACCGATAACCTATATCTTTATTATCCAGTTAACGAATAAAGCAGCTATCGCTAGACTGCCGAAACGAAACGACATCCGTCGCGAAATCATGAGGAATTCGTAGCATGAGCAACCTGAACGTAGAGCGCGTTCTCAGTGTGCACCATTGGAACGACACGCTGTTCAGCTTCAAGACCACCCGCAATGCTGGGCTGCGATTCGAGAATGGTCAGTTCGTCATGATAGGTCTGGAGGTCGAGGGCCGTCCGCTCATGCGCGCCTACAGCATCGCCAGCCCGAACTACGAAGAGTACCTGGAATTCTTCAGCATCAAAGTGCAGAACGGCCCGCTGACATCTCGGTTGCAGCACCTGCAGGAAGGCGATCAGATCATGGTCAGCCGTAAGCCTACTGGAACACTGGTGCTCGACGATCTCTTGCCGGGCAAGCATCTCTATCTGTTGAGCACCGGGACTGGTCTGGCGCCGTTCATGAGTGTCATTCAGGACCCCGAAACGTACGAGCGTTTTGAGAAGATCGTACTGGTGCATGGTGTTCGTTACGTCAACGAGGTCGCCTATCGGGAGTTCATCACCGAACATCTCCCTCAGAACGAGTTTTTCGGCGAGGCCGTGAAGGAAAAGTTGGTTTACTACCCGACAGTGACCCGCGAGCCATTCGAGAATCAGGGGCGTCTGACTGAGCTGATGCGCAGCGGCAAGCTGTTTCGCGACATCGGTCTGCCGCCACTCAATCCTCAGGATGACCGCGCAATGATTTGTGGCAGTCCGAGCATGCTGGATGAAACGAGCCAGGTGCTGGACAGCTTTGGTCTCAGTGTTTCACCTCGCATGGGTGACCCGGGGCATTACCTGATCGAGCGTGCTTTCGTCGAGAAGTAGCATCGCGGATGGCGCTGCCGCGGTTCCCGCCGCGGCTATCTCAGTGCAGCGTCGCGCGCGTCAGACGTACGCAGCGCAGCATTTCTTGAATTTCGAACCGCTTCCGCATGGGCAGGGATCGTTACGTCCGGCTTTGAGCGGTACTGTCGGGTCGATGAAATACCAACGGCCCTCACATTGAACGAAGGCGGAGCGCTCCTGGTGTGCGTGCTCGCCTGTCTGGTCGTGCCAACGGGCGGTGAACGTCACCAGAGCATGTTCAGGCTTGCCGCCAAGTACCGCGCTTTCGTTCACTTCCAGTCCTAGCCAGGTGCTTTCCAGGCTCCAGCGACGCATCCCTTCCACGTCCAGTGCCGCCTGTTGCGATGGCAGTGTGGTTGCCTGCAGATAATCGACTAGACCCAGGACATACGCGCAGTAGCGCGAGCGCATCAGCAGCTCGGCGCTGGGAGCGGGCGTGCCCGCATGATACCGACCGCAGCATTGACCGAGCGCATTGCCACTGCCGCAGGGGCAATTGAGGTCGAGTGGTTGTTGTTCGCTCATGTCACCACCAGTACTTGCCAAACATTTCGGGGTTCGCCCAGAACCTGGCATTCAGCCAGTCCGGAACCTGCTTGTATTGGAGCAGGTCGTAAGTGAAGAGCGTCAAGGTCTGTCCGTCGCGCTGAAAGCGCTCGCTGACTTGCAACGCCAAGGCGTAAAAGTCGGTGGTCTTCCATCCGCTTGCGTCGAGATCTACGAGTACCGCCATGCGGCTGGCATTCAGATTTCGAACGCTGCCAAGCAGTTCCAGGCCGTTGCGTTTGGGTAGGTGCTCGAGGCAGTCAACGAACAGGGCTAAATCGTAGCGCTGCAAAGCTAGCTTTTCCGGCAGCGGCGCTGTTTCTGCGCGATCGAGCTGATACTCCGGATGAGTTTCGGCGTATGCAGCCAGAGCAGGTTGGTCACTGCGCCCCACGTGCAGAATGTGGCGCGGGGCATAGTGATCAAGCATCGCCGCTAGCGCTTGCTGTGGCGTGTGCGGTACAGGGTTTTCAGTCAATCGAGAATCCTCGTTTCAAAGGGGAAGACTAGCGCGGTGCCGTTTGTCGGCCTAGTCTGAGAGTAACCGGAGCGGTCCCGATTCCCATGCGTGGCGCTTTGGCTGAATTTCACACTGGAGGTTTTGATCGATGAGTACCTTACGGACAGCAGTACCCGTTATTGTCATGACCACGTTCCTGGCAGGTTGTGCAGGCGTGCAGAAGCAGGACTGGCCGACATGTGCGGCGGTGGGCGGCGTCACTGGTGCCGCGCTTGGCGCCATCGAAAGCAGCTCCTATGCTGGCTGGGGCGCGCTGATTGGCGGTGGTGTGGCTGCCGCTTATTGTTGGGCCAATGGGACGGAGGAGGAAACCGTTGCGATGGTTGAGACCGTCGAGCCTATGCCTCAGTCTCAATCGGAACCCGAGCCTGCTGCTGAGCCGGTACGCGTCGAGCTGGATGTTAAATTCGACTTTGACCGCGACGTAGTCAAGCAGGACAGCTACGGTGACATCCAGAACCTGGCTGACTTCATGAAGGAATACGGCCAAACCACCACAGTGCTCGAAGGTCACACTGACTCGGTGGGCACCGATGCTTATAACCAGCGTCTATCCGAGCGTCGCGCTAACGCAGTCCGCAATGTGCTGGTCGACCAGTACGGTGTCGAGGGCGGTCGTGTGAATGCGGTTGGCTATGGCGAGTCGCGTCCGGTGGCCGATAACGCCACAGAAGAAGGCCGCGCTATCAACCGTCGTGTAGAGGCTGAAGTCGAAGCTCGCCCCTGAGCAACGGCAGGTAGCACTCCAGCCGGGCCTTGTGCCCGGCTGTTTCATTCCTTCGCAGTCAGAATATTGGCCGAGCGCTCGCCAGCGCGATCACCGCCAGGCCCAGTATCAGGTTGATTCCCACTAAGCGGCGGATTTGCCCTAGCACTGCACCGCCATCCGGCCATTGCTCGGCTGCGATTGCGCGCTTGAGCGCGGGCAGTTGCAGCAGCTGAATGCGCAGGAATAGCGCAAGCATCACCAAATACAGGCCAGTCATGATGTGGACGTAGCGAGGTGCGCTTTCCAGCGGGCCGAACCTCATATGCCACATGCCGATCCCGCTCAGTGGCAGCACCAATACTGCGACCCAGACCCAGACGAAAAAGCGGCCGAACACATCTGCCCAGAGCTTCAGACGCTCCGGTGGTGGCAGTACCGCTACCGCGGCTGGGCGTAACACCATCCAGGCGAAGAACATACCCCCCACCCATACTGTCGCGGCGAGTACGTGCAGCGCGTAAAGCAAGGCGAATGGCGTCATGGGCAAATCTCCGGTGGCGGTTGAGCGAACGCGCGCTATCATAGCCGCCCCATTGAAATACTGAAAATATATACAGCTCCGCGCCCATGCTTAGCACCGAACTCAAGTCCCAGATTCAGGGCGCCTACACTCGTTTTCTCGAAGCCAAGGGGCTCAAGGCTCGTTATGGCCAGCGCCTGATGATTGCCGAGGTGGCGAAGGTGTTGGGCACTATCAAGACCGACGATGAAGGGCGCCGCGATAGTGAGCCAGCCGTGGTTGCGGTCGAGGCCGGAACAGGGACCGGCAAGACCGTTGCCTATAGCCTTGCCGCAATACCTACGGCCAAGGCTGCCGACAAGCGGCTGGTCATCGCCACGGCGACCGTCGCCTTGCAGGAGCAGATCGTCTACAAGGACTTGCCGGACCTGATGCGCAACAGTGGGCTGAACTTCAGTTTCGCCCTGGCCAAAGGGCGCGGGCGTTACCTGTGTTTGTCCAAGCTGGACCTGTTGTTGCAGGAAGGCCAGGCGCAAAGCGCCACCGCACAGTTGTTCGAGGAAGAAGGTTTTCGCATCGAGGTCGATGAACGCAGCCAGAAGCTGTTCACCAGCATGATCGAGAAGTTGGCTGGTAATCGCTGGGATGGTGATCGCGACAGCTGGCCAGAGGAATTGGGAGACACCGACTGGTCCCAGCTGACCACCGATCATAGTCAGTGCACCGGCCGGCACTGCCCCAATTTTCAGCAGTGCGCATTCTATAAGGCGCGTGAGGGCATGACCAAGGTCGACGTTATCGTCACCAACCATGACATGGTGCTGGCCGACCTTGCGCTCGGCGGGGGAGCCGTACTGCCCGATCCGCGTGACACGATTTACGTTTTCGACGAAGGCCATCATCTGCCGGACAAGGCCATCGGGCATTTCGCGCATTTCACGCGGCTGCGTTCCACGGCGGACTGGCTCGGGCAGGTCGAAAAGAACCTGACCAAGCTGCTTGCCCAGCACCCATTACCTGGCGAGCTCGGCCGCCTGGTCGAAGGCATTCCCGAGCTCGCACGCGATCTGCGTACCCAGCAGCAATTCATGTTCAGCGCTTGCGAGCAGTTGGCTGACTTCAAAGCAGGCGAAGACATGGAGGGTCGTGAGCGGCCGCGCCATCGCTTCGTGGGCGGTGTGGTGCCCGAGCACCTGATCGAGTTGGGCACCGAGCTGAAGAGGGGCTTTTCCAAGCTGACCGACCTGTTCAGCCGTATCGCCGAGCTGCTCAAGGAAGCGATGGATGGGGAAACTGGCGGCGGGATCGCCAGCCATCAGGCTGAAGAGTGGTACCCACTGTTTGGTAATCTGCTGACTCGCTCGCAGGGCAACTGGGACTTGTGGACCGCGTTTACTGTTGAGGATCCGGAAGACAGTCCACCAATGGCACGTTGGCTGACGTTGGCAGAGGGTGGCGCGCTGTTCGATATCGAGGTCAATGCCAGCCCTATCCTTGCGGCGGAAACACTGCGGCGCAACCTTTGGAACGTTGCTTTCGGGGCGCTGGTAACCTCGGCGACGCTTACTGCACTGAACAGCTTCGACCGTTACCGGATGCGCGCCGGCTTGCCCAAGGCTGCGGTCACCGCCGTGGTACCGAGCCCGTTTCACCATGCTGATGCCGGTGTGCTCAGGGTTCCGGATTTGAAGGCTGATCCGCGCGATGCCGCCGCACATACGGCGGCCATCATCCGGGAGTTGCCGGCCCTGGTCGAGGGTTCGCGGGGAACGCTGGTGTTGTTTTCATCACGCAAACAGATGCAGGACGTATTCGACGGACTCGAGCGTGACTGGCGGCGCAGAGTGCTCATTCAGGGCAATCTCTCCAAGCAGGAAACCCTGAACAAGCACAAGGCGAGGGTTGATGATGGTGAGTCCAGCGTACTGTTCGGGTTGGCCAGCTTCGCCGAGGGCGTCGACCTGCCGGGTGCGTACTGCGAGCATGTGGTGATCGCCAAGATTCCATTTGCCGTTCCCGACGATCCGGTCGAAGCTGCGTTGGCGGAATGGATCGAGGCACGCGGCGGCAACCCTTTCATGGAAATCTCTGTCCCAGATGCTTCGCTTCGGTTGGTGCAGGCTTGCGGACGGTTGCTGCGCACCGAAGAAGATCGAGGCACCATCACATTGCTTGATCGTCGGGTAGTGACCCAGCGCTATGGCAAGGCGATTCTTAACGCGCTACCGCCGTTTCGGCGTGAGATCGGTTGATTGGGCTTGGCATCATCGTGTGCTATCAGCATTCATCACCGCATCGCGGAACAGTGTTTTTGGCTGGCGCCGATTGCGAGAATGGCCAGCATTGGATTCGAGAGGTAACAGCGTGCAGATTCAGGGGTATTTCGATCTTCGCTTCGAGGCCGTCCGCGACGCGTTCAGTACGCTGTTCGATGGAACTCAACAGCGCGGTGCGGCACTGTGCGTGCAAATCGGCGGCGAGACCGTAGTCGATCTCTGGGCGGGAGTTGCGGACAATCAAGGCGAACAGGTGTGGCAAAGCGACACGTTGGTCAATCTGTTCTCCTGTACCAAGACGTTTACCGCGGTAGCGGCACTTCAACTGATTCAGCAAGGGTTGTTGGAGCTGGACGAGCCCATTGCACGGATATGGCCGGAGTTTGCTGTCAATGGCAAAGGGGCAATCACCCTGCGACATTTGCTCTGCCATCGCGCCGGGTTGCCCGCGATACGTCAGCCATTGGATGCGGAGGCGCTGTATGACTGGGCGAGCATGACCGCTGCGCTCGCGGCCGAGCAGCCCTGGTGGGAGCCTGGGACAGATCAAGGCTATGCCGCGATGACCTACGGCTGGTTGGTCGGGGAGCTACTGCGGCGCCTCGATGGCTGCGGCCCTGGAGAGTCGATCGTGCGGCGCACGGCAGCGCCGCTCGGGCTCGACTTTCATATCGGTCTGGACGATAGCGAGGCCCACCGCGTCGCATATCTCACTCGGACCAAGAATGACTTTGGTGATGCAGCGGCGCAGCGTCTGTTCAAAGCGCTGATGAGCGAGCCGGACTCCGTCAGTGCCAGGGCATTCAACAATCCGCCGTCCATAATGAGCAGCGGCAATAAGCCCGAATGGCGGCGCATGGCGCAGCCGGCTGCCAACGGCCATGGCAATGCCCGCTCACTGGCGGGTTTCTATACCGGCCTGTTGCAAGGCAAGCTGCTAGATCAGGCGCTGATGGGCGAAATGACGCGTGAGCAAAGTGTTGGTGAGGATCGTACGTTGTTGGCCTCCACTCGTTTCGGATTGGGATGCTGGCTGGATCAACCGGGCGTGACCAACGCCACCTTTGGTATGGGCGCACGGGCGTTCGGCCATCCCGGTGCAGGTGGGAGCATCGGTTTTGCTGATCCGGATCGAGAGCTGGCATTCGGTTTCGTGACCAATACCCTGGGTCCCTACGTGTTGATGGATCCGCGCGCTCAGACATTGGCCAGTTGCGTCGCAGGATGTCTGCGTTGAACCACTCGTCACTTCTGGCCCGACAGGCTTTTCAAAAGAAAGACTTGCGTCCACAATTTCAACTCGAACTCAATAGTGGCCTCACCTCGATTGGTCGCCCCCTCCTAGAACGCTTCTGGTTGACGGAACCCTGCTCATGAACCTGCTGAAGAGCGCCTCCCTGATTCTCTGCATGATTGTCGTTGCCGGCTGTAGCTCGAAGAGCGAAAAACCGAGCGAGGCCGCGGCCCCTGCTGCGGTGAAGGTGGATTACGCTTGGCTCGATGAGTACGAGCCCCAACTGCGGGACGCACTCGTGGGCAGTCGTTTCGAGGTGGAGCGGCGCGACAGTGTGCTTATCGTGACGGCCCCGGTAGATTCTTCTTTCAACCCGGATCGTCCTGGCATGTTGCTGCCAGTGACCTTGGGGCCGATCACCCGAGTGGCGAAGTTGGTTGAAAAGGACGACAAAACTGCAGTGGTGGTGCTCGGGCATGCCGACAGTACGGGTTCTGATGACATCAATCGCACCATCAGCCGCGAGCGTGCCGGCGCGGTTGCAGCTATTTTCCGTCTGAGCGGTCTCAAGCATGACCGTCTGCGCATTCGTGGTCTGGGTTCTGACATGCCGCGTGCAGCCAATGACAGCAAGGAAGGTCGGGCGCTCAATCGCCGTGTCGAAATGGTCCTTGCACCTCAGACGACGATGTTGGCGCTGATCGCCCAGTATGAGCAGCCTGCGCCCCGCGCAACTCAGGTGGCGCAAGCCGAAGTCGCGAAGTAGTTCTGCCAAGCGCCATAGAGACAGGCCCGCATGCGGGCCTGTTTTCGTTGAGCATGGTTGCCTTGAATCAAGCGTAATGTGCGTTAACGCAGATACGCTTTGCCTCCGCAGGCCTGCTAGGTCCGCAGCTCGTCGCCCGGCTACGAACTGCCTGGTACGCTGAAGCCTGCTTATTTCATGACGAGGAGCCACGCGATGATCCAGACCCTGGCCGATATGCGCCGTGATTACACCCGTGATGGCCTCAGTGAGGCCAATGCGCCTGCTGAGCCGTTCGGTCTGTTCCATCAATGGTTCACTGAGGCAACGAAAACAGAACAGGCACCCGTAGAGCCCAATGCGATGTCCCTGGCGACGGTTGACGCTGAGGGTCGTCCCCATTGTCGGATCCTTCTGCTCAAAGCGCTGGATGAGCGTGGCTTTACCTTTTTCACCAATTACGACAGTGCCAAGGGTGAGCAACTTGAAGTGACACCCTACGCGGCCATGACATTTTTCTGGCCTACCCTTGAGCGGCAAGTGCGCATCGAGGGGCGTGTGGAGAGGGTTACTGAGGATGAATCGGATGCCTATTTTCAGGTGCGCCCGTTGGGGAGCCGGCTTGGCGCCTGGGCATCGCCACAAAGCCAGGTGATCCGCGATAGGGCAGAGTTGGAGCGTTTACTTGCGGAAACCGAGCAACGCTTCCTCGATAAGGCCCCTCATTGTCCATCGCACTGGGGAGGCTATCGCCTGCTTCCGGAGCGGATCGAGTTCTGGCAGGGTCGAGCAAGCCGTCTGCATGATCGGCTCGATTATCGCCTGGTCGCAAACAGCTGGCAGCGAGAGCGGCTGGCACCCTGAATCAGTCCATCTGTGGCCGGGGCTGGCGCGCCTCGTTTGAGGTATCGTCCCCCGGCGCCCCAGTGTCGCTAATGCGGCCGATGTAACTCGGCAATCTCCTGTAACCACCAGCCGGGAACAGCGGCGCGGAAAATGTCCGTTTGAGTGGTCCGATGTCCAGGGCCAGCTAGGATTTTCAGTCCACCCCATCGCGGATCTTCCTATCAAGCGCCCGGGTAGCGCTGAGCCTGTTGTTCCAGCCAGTCCTGCAGGTCTCGGCGCTTTATTCTCTGCGTTTTCGCTTCAGTGAGACGTTGTAACATCCAGCTGCGCCTATCTGGGTCGCTGCCGGCAATGGACAAAGCCAGATCCCGATCGCCCCAGCGGCGGATGCGGATGATCAGCCAGGCGTGAAAAGCAAGACCTGCCACTGTGGTGACGACTATGATGAAGTAATCCATGGTTAGCCTCGCTAGAAGGAACCCGGGACGCCAGGTTCGACTCGCATATGTATGCTTCGGAGATGGTAAATGCTGAGTCAGGACAGCGAAGTTGCCAAGCGCTATTTCGTCGCGAGGGGCCAGCACCATCCACCGGAATGAAACAGTTGTCTCCAGGAGAATTCCAATGCGTAAGTCCATATTTGTCGCATCATTTACTGCCTTGGCGCTGACCATGGGCGGCTGCGCCTCGAGTCTGACTGGAGATACCTACTCCAGAGATGAAGCGCGCGCCGTTCAGACCGTGCGTTACGGCACCATCGAGTCACTTCGCCCCGTTAAGATCGAGGGAACCAAGACCCCGATCGGGACCGGGGCAGGTGCGGTCGTTGGTGGTGTGGCCGGCAGTGGTGTCGGCGGAGGACGCGGCAGTGCGGTTGCCGCAGTTATCGGTGCAGTAGCCGGTGGTATGCTGGGTGCAGCGGCCGAGGAGGGGATTACCCGCACTCAGGGCGTCGAAATCACGGTGCGTGAGGATGATGGGAACATGCGCGCTTATGTGCAGGCGGTCGAGCCTAACCAAGTCTTCCGGGTCGGGCAGAGGGTTCGTATCATGACGGTTAGTGGCACCAGTCGCGTGGCGCCTTGATCATCGCCCCAGCTATCGCGCACTGAAGTCAAGGCGCTGCTATCCGTTCCTAAAGGGAGCGGAGGCAGCGCCTTTTTTGTTTTTGAAATACATGAATTCATGACGCCGGCATCATCCATATGGATAATCGGGCCGCACATTTTTGTGCTGTTTCAGGCAGTTGCTGTGCCTGCAAGGATAAGAATGCCTCCGAACAGGTGGCTTAAGGGGTCTCGTTCATGGCGCTCGCGCTGATCATCGCTTTGCCATTTCTGGGCATATTCCTGCCTTTGTTGCTCGAGCGCTTCGGTCGTTCGGCCTGCGCATTTGGCGCCGGTGTGGCGCCACTGACGGCGCTGGTACTGCTGCTCTCCAAGCGAGCCGAAGTGTTCGCCGGCGAGACAGAGATCATTCATTACAGTTGGTTGCCGGAACTGGGGCTGAATATCAGCCTGCGGCTCGATGGATTGGGTTTCCTGTTCGCTCTGTTGATACTCGGTATTGGCCTGTTGGTCATTCTCTACGCGCGCTATTACCTGTCGAAGAAAGACCCGATGGGGCGCTTCTTCGGTTTTTTCCTGTTGTTCATGGGCGCCATGCTCGGCGTAGTGCTATCCGAAAACCTGCTGCTCATGCTCATGTTCTGGGAGCTGACGAGTCTGTCGTCGTTCCTGCTAATCGGTTATTGGAATCACCGAGCCGATGCCCGCCAAGGTGCGCGCATGGCGCTGGCCATTACCGGTGGCGGCGGTCTGGCGCTGCTCGCCGGAATCTTGCTGATCGGGCATATCGTCGGCAGCTTCGAACTCACTACGGTGCTTGCGTCAGGCGATCTGATTCGTGCAAACGCCCTATACCCGTTGACCCTGATTCTCGTGCTGCTTGGCGTGTTCACCAAGTCTGCGCAGTTTCCGTTCCACTTCTGGTTGCCACAAGCGATGGCTGCGCCGACGCCTGTGTCGGCTTTCCTGCATTCGGCAACGATGGTCAAGGCCGGGGTATTCCTACTCGCCCGTCTTTATCCGGCGTTGGCGGATTCGGAGTGGTGGTTCTATCTGGTCAGCATCACTGGCTTGACCACGTTGCTGCTGGGCGCCGTGATGGCGTTGTTCCAACACGACCTCAAGGGTCTGCTTGCCTATTCAACGATCAGTCACCTGGGTTTGATCACCCTGCTGTTCGGGCTGGACTCGCGTCTGGCGGCCGTGGCGGCAATCTTCCACATCATCAATCACGCGACCTTCAAAGCCTCGCTATTTATGGCCGCCGGGATCATCGACCACGAGACCGGCACCCGCGATATGCGACGGATAAATGGCATGTGGAAGTACATGCCGCACACCGCGGCGCTGGCCATGGTGGCGTCCTTGGCAATGGCTGGTGTGCCCCTGCTCAACGGTTTCCTGAGCAAGGAGATGTTCTTCGCCGAGACGCTCGACCAGCATCTGCTTGGCAGTTTCTACTGGACGATTCCCGCAGCGGCGACGCTGGCCGGCGCGTTTTCGGTGGCTTATTCGCTCCGCTTCGTCCATGACGTGTTCTTCAACGGCGAACCGATCGATCTACCGAAGTACCCACCGCACGAGCCGGCGCGCTACATGAAGATCCCGGTGGAGATCCTCGTGTTGCTGTGCCTGCTTGTGGGCATGCTGCCAGCGCTTACCGTAGGCCCGTTGCTTGCTGCGGCGGTATCAGGAACGCTGAATGGCAACGTGCCTGAGTACAGTCTGGCCATCTGGCATGGGTTCAATCTGCCATTGGCCATGAGTTTGGTCGCGCTGGTCGGTGGCATCCTGATTTACTCGATGCGCAAATGGGCGTTCCGCTGGTACGAGGGCTTGCCTTCGGTCGACTCGCTGGAGGTATTCGAGCGGATCATGGGTGGCCTTACCCTTGGCGCGCGGTTCATTACCGGCCTGCTGGAGAACGGCTCGCTGCAACGCTACATCGCGTTGATGCTCATCAGCACGCTAGTGCTGGTGGTCTTTGCGCTGACGCCGCTGGAAACGCTGCACGGCCCGGTTGCGTTGACGCCGCTGGATGGCATCACTGTTGCTGGTATGGTGATTCTCGCGCTCACGTCGCTGCTTACCGTGCTGTTCCATCGTCGGCGTCTGGTGGCGCTCATCGTGCTTAGCGTAGTCGGGCTAATGGTCGCACTGGCATTTGCTCGCTATTCGGCTCCTGATCTCGCGCTGACACAGCTATCGGTAGAGGTCGTGACGATCATTCTGCTGATCCTTGCGCTGTTCTTCATGCCGGACCGAACGCCGGCCGAGTCGAGTAGTTTGCGGGGGTTCCGCGATTTCCTGCTCGCAGGAGGGTGCGGCACCATGGTTGCTCTGCTCGCCTATACGGTACTTACTCGCCCGTATGACAGCATTGCAACGTACTTCCTTGAGAACAGTGTCTCCGGCGGTGGTGGCACTAACGTCGTGAACGTGATCCTGGTGGACTTCCGCGGCTTCGACACTCTGGGTGAAATCGCGGTGCTGGCCATTGCTGGCGTAGGCATCTACGGCCTGCTCAACGGCCTGCGACTGCCTCACCCGATTCGCGACCCTGGTGGCCGGCTCTGGTCCGTAGACAAGCATCCGATGGTGTTGGATGCGCTAGCGCGCGCATTGCTGCCGATGGCGTTGCTGATATCTGCATTCATTTTCCTTCGTGGGCACAACCTGCCAGGCGGTGGCTTCATCGCTGGCCTCATTACCGCCGTTGCGCTGATTCTGCAATACATCGCTCACGGCGTTAGCTGGGCACAGGCGCGGCAGCCTCTCAGCTATCACTCATTGTGCGGTGCCGGCCTGCTTATTGCGGGCGCGACCGGGCTGGGTAGTTTGCTGTTCGGTCACTCGTTCCTGACGTCCGCATTCGACCATTTCCATTTGCCGCTCATTGGTGAGTTCGAGTTGGCCACTGCAATGCTGTTCGATCTGGGGGTTTATCTGGTGGTGGTAGGGGCGACATTGCTGATCCTTTCCAATATAGGCCAGGTCCGGCAGGACGATTCCAACATGGAGGTGCTGTAATGGAGGCGGTGTTTGCAATTACGCTCGGGATCATGACGGCGAGCGGCGTCTATCTACTGTTGCGCGCTCGGATTTTTCCGGTGGTGATGGGCCTCACGCTGATCTCCTATGCGGTCAACTTGTTTATCTTTTCCATGGGACGACTGGCTACGGGTGCGCCGGCGGTAATTGGCAAGAGTGCCGAGTATGGAGATCCGCTGCCCCAAGCTCTGGTGCTGACCGCGATTGTCATCGGCTTCGCCATGACGGCGTTTGTGGTGGTATTGGCGCTGCGCAGCATTGGTGAGTTGCGCACCGACCATGTCGATGGGCAGGAGCCGCGCGAATGAACCATGCGTTGATCCTCCCACTTTTGGTGCCCTTGTTCGTGGGTGCGCTGTTGTTGCTTGGGCACCGTATGGGCAAACCCACCAAGCGCATACTTTCGTTAGCGGCTACCTGGGCACTGGTTCCTATTGCGATCTGGCTATTGCTGCTCGCCAATGATGGCCAGCTGCGTATCTATGCTTTGGGCAGTTGGCAGCCACCTTTCGGCATTATCCTCATGCTCGATCGGTTGAGTGCACTGATGCTCCTAGTGACGGCCGTCCTGGCAGGTTTCGCGGCGCTGTACGCCTGTCGAGGCGATGACGAGCGTGGCCCTAACTTCCACGCGCTGTATCAGTTTCAGTTGCTTGGCATCAACGGCGCTTTTCTTACCGGCGATCTGTTCAACCTGTTCGTTTTCTTCGAGATCCTGCTGATCTCCTCATACGCCCTGCTGCTGCATGGACATGGGCAGAGAAGGGTGCGTTCGGGTATGCACTACGTCGTGTTGAACCTGCTCGGCTCATCGTTATTCCTGATCGGTGTCAGCATGCTCTACGGCCTATTGGGCACGTTGAACATTGCTGATATGGCTGCTCGGGTGAGTGCTGCCGACCCGGCTGACGCGCCGCTGCTCGCTGCCGCTGGTTACCTGCTGCTGGTTGTCTTCGCTCTTAAGGGGGCGATTCTGCCACTCTACTTCTGGCTGCCCCGGGCCTACGCATCGGCCACGGCACCGGTTGCCGCGCTGTTCGCCATCATGACCAAGGTCGGGCTATATGCAATCGTCCGGGTATTTACGCTGGTATTTGGCAGTGAAGCGGGAGAGCTAAGCAACATGGTCGAGTTCTGGCTCTGGCCACTGGCTTTGCTGACCCTGGGCGCCGCTGTGCTGGGTGCGCTGGCTGCGCGTAACCTGCAGGTGCTGCTGGCCTATCTGGTCGTGGTATCAGTGGGTACGCTGCTGGCTGGCATAGCGCTAGGCACCGAAGTAGGACTTGCCGCGGCGCTGTATTACCTAGTGCATAGCACGTTGGTTGCGGGGGGGCTTTTCCTGCTGGCAGATCTGATTGCTCGTCAGCGTGGCGATCTCGGTACCGACCTGATTTCCGCACCCGCGTTGCGGCAGCCGCTGCTGCTCGGAACGCTGTTCTTTGTTGGGGCAATTTCAGTTGCCGGCTTACCCCCGTTCTCCGGTTTTCTCGGCAAGGTAATGCTGTTGCGTGCCATCGAGCTGGGTCCTGAGGCGATAGCGCTGTGGGCTGTAGTATTAGTAGGTGGATTAGGCATGCTGATTGCGCTGAGCCGCGCTGGCAGCCTGGTGTTCTGGCGTTCCGCTTCGGAAGCGACAGGGCAGACAGCCGACCCGATTCGTGTCCTCGCGACGGTCGGCCTGCTGCTCGGGAGTGTCGTGCTGGTGGCTGCCGCCGGTCCTTTGCAGGCATTCATGCAGGCTACTGCTGCGCAGTTGCTGGATATCGCACCCTATCTGCAGATTATTCACGGAGGTGCGGCATGAGGGCGCGTTGGTTACCGAGTCCTGCGCTGACAGTGTTCCTGGCGCTGCTTTGGCTGTTGCTTCATAACACGCTCAGTTTCGGACAGGTTCTGCTCGGGCTTTTCCTTGGCTGGGGCATTCCGCTTCTTGTTCGCGGCTTCCTCATCGAGGTACCGCGCATACGTAAGCCGCTTAAGCTCTGCCTGTTCACGCTCAAAGTGATCTATGACATCGTCGTGGCCAATATGCAGGTCGCCAAGCTGGTGCTTGGGCCTAAGAAGAGCCTGCGGCCAGCATTCATCGAGGTGCCCATGGCGATCGAGAACGAGTTCGCCCTGGCGACTCTCACAAGCATCATCTCGCTGACGCCTGGCACGGTGTCAGCCTGCCTGAGTCAGGATCGCCGAATGCTGATGGTGCATGCGCTGGATGCGCCAGATGTTGATGCGCTGATCGCTGACGTCAAACGTAATTATGAAGCGCCGCTGTTGGAGATCTTCGAATGCTCGCCTACGTGATTCCGCTCTGCATGGCCGTGCTCGGGGTGGCGGCTGTGTTGAACGTCGTGCGCCTGGTCCAGGGGCCGGACATGCCTGATCGAGTGCTCGCGCTCGATACGCTGTACATCAATGCGCTCGCCCTCATCGTGTTGTTCGGCATATGGCTCGCCTCGGATTTGTTTTTCGAGGCTGCATTGCTGATTGCCGTTATGGGCTTCGTCAGTACCGTGGCAGTGGGCAAGCACCTTCTGCATGGTGACATCATCGATTGAGGGGCTAACATGCCATTTTGGATTGAAGTGCTTGTAAGCGTGTTCCTGATCATCGGTAGTCTGTTCGCCCTGATTGGAGCGATCGGACTCTACCGGCTGCCGGATTTCTACACGCGTCTGCACGGCCCGACCAAGGCGACGACGCTCGGTGTAGGCGGCATCGTCATTGCTTCGATGATCTTCTTCAGTACCCGAAACGGCGGTCTGAGCCTGCACGAGCTGCTGATCACGCTATTCCTCTTCCTCACGGCGCCGGTCAGTGCGCACATACTCGCCAAGGCCGCCATGCAACAAAAGCTGCCAGCTGTCGAGCAGACCCAGGGCAAGCCCTGGGATTGAGCCCCTGCCCGCTGCGTTGGCGCGCAACGGGCAGGACCAGGCGTCAGATGAGGATGCTGCTCGGTGAGGGCAGCTGCTCATTCTCCTGTTGCAGTTCCTTGACCAGCGCCTGTTGCAGGCGCAGGCAGAATTGCGGATCGGAGAGCGGCTGGTTGTGAGCATCGGTCACGAAGAAGACGTCTTCTACTCGCTCGCCGAGCGTCGCGATCTTCGCGTTCTGTACCGATAGGTCGAAGTCCAGAAAAAGCTGACCTACGCGGGCCAGTAGCCCAGGCCGATCCGGTGCAATGATCTCCAGAATGGTTTGTGGTCGCTGGGTATCGTTGTGAATCGTGACCTGTGGCGGGAACGCAAAGTGTTTGAGCTGCCGAGGCACACGGCGCTGGATGATATTCAAGTAGTCGTCCGGATTGCGCAGTGCAGTAATTAGGCCTCTGCGAATTTCCTCTATACGTTCGGGGTTATTGCCGATAGGGCTACCATCGACGTCCAGCACGATGTAGGTGTCCAAGGTGAACTGGCTGCTGGATGTAAGAATGCGCGCGTCATGAATGTTTAGATTCAGCTGATCCATGGCGGCCACCGTTACCGCAAAGAAATCGTGCTGGTCTGGTGCGTAGATGAATATCTGGGTACCGCCCTCGAACTCCCGCTGCGTGGTTTCCTTGATCAGTACCAGCGGTCCGCCATTGGCCGGATGCTCGATGATCGCGTCGGTATGCCAGGCGACATCGGTCGCGGTATGCCGCAGAAAATAGTCGTCGCCCAGTTGCGCCCAGAGCTGCTCGGCGTCGTCCGGATCGGTGCCGTGGCGGACCAGATCATCGAGCGCGGCGCGTTGGGTCTGGCGGATCTGCTCCTCGCGTCCCAGGGGGTTTTCCAGTCCGCGTTTCAACGCCCGCTTGGTTTCGGTGTATAGCTGCCGCAACAGGCTCGCGCGCCAGGAATTCCACAGTGTCGGGTTGGTGGCGTTGATGTCTGCGACCGTGAGTACGTAGAGGTAGTCCAGATGAGTTTCGTCGCCAACCAGTTGGGCGAAATCGTTTATCACTTGTGGGTCGGATAAATCCTTGCGCTGGGCTGTGGTGGACATGACCAAATGGTTTTCCACAAGCCAGACCACCAGTCGAGTGTCCCAGGCCGGCAACTTGTGTCGGCTACAGAATTGCTCGGCATCGACCGCGCCCAGCTCTGAATGGTCGCCACCACGCCCTTTGGCGATGTCGTGGTAGAGCCCGGCGATGTAAATCAGCTCGGGCTTGGGCAGCTTTTCCACCAGCTTGCTGGCCAGCGGGTACTTCTCGGCAACACCCGGTTTGGTCAGTTTGCGCAAGTATTTGATGACGTTCAGGGTGTGCGCATCGACCGTATATATATGAAAGAGGTCATGCTGCATCTGGCCCACGATATGGCCGAACTCAGGAAGATAGCGACCGAGGATGCCGTAGCGGTTCATTCGCCGCAGGTTGCGGTGGATGCCTTCCTTGCACTTGAACAGCTCGATAAACAGGCTGGTGTTGCGCAGGTCCTGGCGGAAGGCGTCGTCGATCAGATAGCGATGGTCGCGTAGCAGGCGGATCGTGTCGGATCGCACACCCTGGATGTCGGGGTGCTGGGCAAGCAGTACGAAGGTTTCCAGGATGGCGAACGGAGTGCGCTTGAATATCGCCGGGCTGGTGACCTCCAGATAGCCGTCACGTACCTGGAATCGGCTGTTGAGCGGCACAGTAGGCCCAGATTCGCCTTCCCACAGGATGACTTCAGCGAAATGCTGGCCGACGAGGTCGCTGAGTTCGGCAATGCTCATGACCACCCGGTAGTATTTCTGCATGAAGCGTTCGATGGCCAGTTTGGCGTCGTTGTCTTCGTAGCCCAGCATTGCAGCCAGACTTCGTTGATGGTCGAACAGCAGGCGGTCCTCAGCGCGACCGGCGAGCATATGCAGGCCATAGCGCACCTTCCAGATGAACTCCTGCGAAGCTGTCAGCAGGCTGTGTTCCCCTTCGGTGAGGAAACCCTGATCGACCATCGCTTGCAGGTTCAGCGTGCCGAACTCCCGCCGTGCAATCCACAGAATGGTCTGGATGTCGCGCAGTCCCCCAGGAGAGCCCTTCACGTTAGGCTCCAGGTTGTACTCGGTGTTGTTGTACTTGGCGTGCCTAGCGCGCTGTTCGTTGCGCTTAGCCAGGAAAAACTCTTTGCTAGGCCACATTTCCTGCGCGCTGGTGACCCGCAACATGGCTTGGCGTAGTCGTTCAGGACCGGCAATGGTCCTGCTTTCCATGAGGTTGGTAATGACCGTCAGATCGGCGCGCGCTTCTTCGGCGCATTCCGCCACCGACCGCACCGCCTGGCCGACTTCCAGTCCGATATCCCAGAGCAGGGTGAGAAAGCCTTCGATGGCGTTGCGGAAGATTTCCTGGTCGTTGTCATCGAGCAGGATCAGAAGATCGATGTCGGAGTAGGGGTGCAATTCACCCCGGCCATAGCCGCCTACCGCAACTAGGGCAATATCGGCACCTTTGTCCCAGTCGAAGCGATCCCAGGCCGAGCGCAGTATCTGATCGACGAACCAAGCTCTGTCCTGGATCAGTTGCCGAATATTGCGGCCACTTTTGAAACGCTCGTCCAGCACCTGCCGCGCCTGGCGTATGGCCTTCTTGTATGCGGCGATGGGGCTGGCCTTGAGTGCCAGCTCCGCTTGAAACTGGCTGCGATCAAACAGCTCCGGATCAACCTGGGGCATGCGAACGTCCTCCCATGGTACTGCGGCTGGGGAATCTCAGGCAGAAGTGCGGGCGATGGTGTCGTCGCTACGCAGCGTGAATATCTCGTAACCATCTGCGGTAACCAGAATGGTGTGCTCCCACTGGGCAGAAAGCTTGCGGTCCTTGGTTATTGCAGTCCAGCCGTCACCCAGCAGGCGAGTTTCCGAGCGGCCTTGGTTGATCATCGGTTCGATGGTAAAGGTCATGCCTTCCTTGAGCTCCAGGCCGGTGCCGGCGCGTCCGTAATGCAGAACTTGCGGCTCTTCGTGGAAGACCTTGCCGATGCCGTGGCCGCAGTATTCACGCACGACGGAAAAACCATTTTTTTCTGCGTGCTTCTGGATCACTTCACCGATATCCCCGAGGCGTGTTCCGGGGCGAACCAGCTCTATGCCTTTATATAGGCATTCCTGGGTGACCTGGCAGAGTCGCTCGGCCCACTCCGGCGCTTTACCCACCATGAACATTTTGCTCGTGTCACCGTGATAACCGTCCTTGATCACGGTGATGTCGATGTTGAGGATATCTCCATCCTTCAGTGGCTTGTCGTTGGGGATGCCGTGGCAGACGACGTGATTGATCGAGGTACAGATGGACTTGGGGAAGCCCTTGTAATTCAGTGGTGCGGGAATGGCCTGCTGAACATTGACAATATGGTCGTGGCAGAGGCTGTTGAGCTCCTCGGTGGTGACGCCCGGTTTGACGTGCTCGCCGATCATCTCGAGTACCTCGGCGGCGAGGCGCCCGGCGATGCGCATCTTTTCGATATCTTCGGGCGTCTTGATGGTAACTGTCATGCAAACCTCTTTAATACGCCCACAGGCGAAGGCAAGAACGGAAAGCGCCGATGATAAACCAAAGCACCTACTGCCTACAGGTCAGGGCCGGAGCGAGTCGCAGTGGGTGCTCAAATCAGTAGCCTCTCGATCCTCGTTATGCTATAAAACGCGCCGCTCAGCGGGGAGACCCGTTGCGCCTAACCCCACACACGTGTCGACACGGTATCCTGGGTGCTCGCAAGAGTTGGATATCGGGACGCGTGGAGGCCTAACCCGACTTATTCGAGGACTTAACATGTCTCAAGTCACTATGCGCGATATGCTGAAGGCCGGTGTGCACTTCGGCCACCAGACCCGTTACTGGAACCCGAAAATGGATAAGTACATTTTCGGCGCGCGCAACAAGATCCACATCATCAACCTGGAAAAAACCCTGCCGATGTTCAACGACGCGCTGCGTTTCGTTGAAAAGCTGGCTGCAGGCAAGAACAAGATTCTGTTCGTCGGCACCAAGCGTTCCGCTGGCAAGATCGTTCGCGAAGAAGCTGCTCGTTGCGGCTCGCCGTACGTCGATCATCGCTGGTTGGGCGGCATGCTGACCAACTACAAGACCATCCGCGCTTCCATCAAGCGTCTGCGTGAGCTGGAAGTGCAGTCCCAGGACGGCACTTTCGACAAGCTGACCAAGAAAGAAGCCCTGATGCGCACCCGCGATCTGGAAAAGCTTGATCGCAGCCTGGGTGGTATCAAGGATATGGGCGGCCTGCCGGACGCCATGTTCGTAGTCGACGTCGATCACGAGCGCATCGCCATCTCCGAAGCCAACAAGCTGGGTATCCCGGTTATCGGCATTGTCGATACCAACAGCAGCCCGGAAGGTGTCGACTACATCATTCCTGGTAATGATGACGCCATCCGTGCCGTGCAACTCTACCTCGGCTCCATGGCTGATGCTGTTCTGCGCGGTCGCCAGAATGGTGCCGGTGGCGCTGACGAGTTCGTCGAAGAAGTCGCTGCCGACGCGGCTCAGGGCTGAGTCCGGCGCACTGCAGCGTGATACCCGATGAACAAAAAGGGGGCTAGGCCCCCTTTTTGTCTCTTGCGAATTGATCGCCCGAGTCTTGGGCGAGTGGTTTAGAAACCAAATCGAGAGGATTCCCAACATGGCAGAAATCACTGCAGCCTTGGTCAAAGAACTGCGCGAGCGCACCGGTCAGGGCATGATGGAGTGCAAGAAGGCTCTGGTTGCCGCTGAAGGCGACATCGAGAAGGCCATCGACGATATGCGTGCTTCCGGCGCCATCAAGGCCGCCAAGAAGTCGGGCAACATCGCTGCCGAAGGATCGATCGCTGTTCGCGTCGAAGGTGGTCGTGGTCTGATTATCGAAGTTAACTCGCAGACCGACTTCCTTGCCCTGCAGGACGATTTCAAAGCATTCGTCAAGGAAAGCCTGGACGAAGCTTTCGAGCAGAAGCTGAATGACGTCGCTCCGCTGGTCGCTTCTCGCGAATCCGCTCGCGAGGCGTTGGTCGCCAAGTGCGGCGAGAACGTGAACATCCGTCGCCTGACCGCTGTGGAAGGCGAGGTTGTCGGTGCATATCTGCACGGTCATCGCATTGGCGTCCTGGTCACCCTCAAGGGTGGTGATGCCGAGCTGGCCAAGGATATCGCCATGCACGTGGCAGCCAGCAATCCGGCCGTTCTGAGCCCGACCGATGTTTCCGAAGAGCTGATCGCCAAGGAAAAGGAAATTTTCCTGCAGCTCAACGCTGACAAGATCGCCGGCAAGCCGGAGAACATTGTTGAGAACATGGTAAAAGGCCGCATCAACAAGTTCCTCGCCGAGGCTAGCCTGGTTGAGCAGGCGTTCGTCAAGAACCCTGAAGTCAAGGTTGGCGAGCTGGCCAAGAAAGCCGGTGCTGAGATCCTATCCTTCGTTCGTTACGAAGTGGGCGAGGGTATCGAGAAGGCCGAGGTCGACTTTGCTGCTGAAGTTGCCGCTCAGGTAGCTGCGACCAAGAAGTAATTCCATTTCGATGGTTTTGACAAGAGGCTGCCCGCTCACGCGTGCGGCCTCTTTGTCGAATTGGGCAGCGGAATTGTTTTTTTTGTCACGATATAGTCATCGCCCGGCACAAAGCCGTGCTTGCGCTGTCATAGCGCAGATATTTTTAGTCTGATTCGCTCAGGCTCCAGTCACAGTACGCCGCAGGAGATAACACGCCAATGGCTCAGCAGATGAGTGCACGCAATCCTCGCTATAAACGCATTCTGCTCAAATTAAGCGGCGAAGCCCTGATGGGCTCCGAAGATTTCGGCATCGATCCCAAGGTTCTCGACCGTATGGCTCTGGAAGTCGGCCAACTGGTTGGCATCGGCGTCGAAGTCGGGCTGGTTATCGGTGGTGGCAACCTGTTCCGTGGTGCTGCGCTTTCGGCGGCGGGTATGGATCGGGTGACCGGCGACCATATGGGCATGCTGGCCACGGTGATGAACTCGCTGGCGATGCGCGATGCGCTTGAGCGCTCGAATATCCCGGCACTGGTGATGTCGGCGATCTCCATGGTGGGTGTCACGGATCACTACGATCGCCGCAAGGCGATGCGCCATCTCAAGACCGGTGAAGTAGTCATCTTCTCGGCGGGTACCGGCAACCCGTTCTTTACCACCGACTCCGCTGCCTGCCTGCGAGCAATCGAGATTCAGGCCGATGTCGTGCTCAAGGCCACCAAGGTCGACGGCGTCTATACCGCGGATCCGTTCAAGGACCCCAACGCTGAGAAGTTCGCCGAGCTGACCTACGACGAAGTGCTCGATCGCAAGCTTGGTGTGATGGATCTGACAGCCATTTGCCTGTGCCGCGATCACAATATGCCGCTGCGGGTTTTCAACATGAACAAGCCCGGCGCCCTGCTCAATATCGTGCTGGGCGGCGCCGAAGGAACACTGATCGAGGAATCGAACGAATGATCAACGAGATCAAGCAAGACGCGCAGGAGCGCATGAAGAAAACTCTGGAATCTCTGGACCATGCCTTCGCCAAGATTCGTACTGGCCGTGCCCATCCCAGCATTCTCGATAGCGTGATGGTCTCGTACTACGGTGTTGATACGCCGCTGCGTCAGGTGGCCAACGTGATTGCCGAAGACTCCCGCACGCTGGCTCTGACCGTCTTCGACAAGGGCATGATCCAGGCGGTAGAGAAGGCGATCATGACTTCGGATCTCGGGTTGAATCCAGCCACCGCGGGTACCACCATTCGTGTGCCAATGCCGGCTTTGACCGAGGAGACCCGCAAGGGCTACACCAAGCAGGCTCGTGCTGAGGCCGAGAATGCCCGTGTCGCGGTTCGTAACATTCGTCGCGACGCCATTGCGCAGCTGAAGGATCTGGTCAAGGAAAAGGAAATCAGCGAGGACGAGGAGCGTCGTGGCCAGGATGATGTCCAGAAGCTTACCGACAAGCACGTTGCCGAGATCGACAAGGCTCTCGAAGCCAAAGAAGGCGACCTGATGGCCGTATAAGGCGGCATCAGATCGTGGTGGTCGCGCCCTTGGATCGGTGAAGGCTGTCCCTTGGCGCGGCCGCACGAGATGCCATCGAGCTGTTGCTTGCAGCTTTTTCTTTTGGTTCGCAGCGTGTTTTAGCGCAAGTAGAGTTGTTCATGGAAAAGGTCAGGCAGTTCGCCGGGCGGAACGTACCCCGTCACGTGGCGATCATCATGGATGGCAACAACCGCTGGGCGAAGAGGCGATTGCTGCCCGGCGTGGCCGGGCACAAGGCCGGGGTCGACGCGGTTCGTGCCGTGATTGAGGTCTGCGCCGATTCCGGTGTCGAGGTGTTGACGCTCTTTGCGTTCTCCAGCGAGAACTGGCAGCGTCCCGCCGATGAGGTCGGAGCGCTGATGGAGCTGTTTCTCTCCGCGCTACGGCGCGAGGCGCGCAAGCTCGACGAAAACGGTATTCGGTTGCGTATCATTGGCGACCGCTCACGTTTTCATCCCGAATTGCAGGCAGCGATGCTGGACGTCGAGGAGATGACCGCTACCAATCATCGCTTCGTACTCCAGGTTGCGGCGAATTACGGCGGCCAGTGGGACATTCTTCAGGCGGCCCAGCATCTGGCATCTGAAGCCCAGGCGGGGCGTCTCAATCCTGCCGAGATTACGCCCGCCCTGTTCCAGAGCTATCTGGCGACCGGCGACATGCCGTTGCCGGACCTGTGCATCCGCACCGGCGGTGAGCGGCGTATTAGCAATTTTCTGCTCTGGCAGCTTGCCTACGCAGAACTATATTTCTCTGACCTGTACTGGCCGGATTTCAAGCACGTCGCCATGCGCAAGGCGCTAGCGGACTTCGCGACGAGGCAGCGGCGGTTCGGCAAGACTGGCGAGCAGGTCGAAAGCGAGGTAAAGGCCGAATGCTGAAGCAGAGAATCATCACCGCAGCAATCCTCTTACCTGTCGCGATCATTGGTTTCTTCCTCCTTCACGGGCTTGCCTTCGCAATTTTTATCGGGCTGGTCGTATCGCTCGGTGCGTGGGAGTGGGCGCGATTGGCCGGTTTTGCCAGTCAGCCGGTGCGAGTTGGTTACGCCGTGCTGGTCGTGGTGCTGCTGGGCGTGCTCTATCAGCTGCCGGTCTTGGCGCCGTGGCTATTGGCGCTTGCTGTGCTCTGGTGGCTCGCTGCAACCTACCTTGTATTGACGTATCCCCAGAGCAGTCGGCTCTGGGGTGGTTCGGTTGGCAGTCTGGTGATCGGCTTGCTGATCCTGCTTCCTTCGTGGCAAGCACTGATCATGCTCAAGCAGTGGGAGTTGGGTAATTGGTTGATCCTGGCAGTGATGATTCTGGTCTGGGCTGCGGATATCGGCGCGTACTTCTCGGGCAAGACCTTTGGTAAGCGCAAGCTCGCGCCACAGGTAAGCCCAGGCAAGAGCTGGGAAGGGCTAGTCGGTGGCCTTCTTACCAGTTTGGCGATCACCTTGGCTGTGGGTATCTATCGCGGCTGGTCGGCTCGAGAGCTGATTCTTGCGCTGTTGGGGGCGGCTGTCGTGGTTTTGATCTCGGTGATCGGCGATCTGACCGAAAGCATGTTCAAGCGCAGTTCTGGCATTAAAGACAGCAGCCAGTTGCTGCCTGGGCACGGTGGCGTCATGGATCGCATTGATAGCCTGACCGCGGCCATTCCTGTCTTTGCAGTGCTGTTGTGGCTTGCCGGTTGGGGCGCGTTGTGACCCGACCCTTGCAGATAACGGTGTTGGGAGCGACCGGCTCGATTGGTTTGAGCACTCTTGATGTCGTTTCCCGTCATCCGGATCGCTATCGTGTTTTCGCCTTGACTGGCTTTAGTCGGATTGCCGAGCTGCGCGCACTTTGTGTCCAGCACCGTCCGCGCTACGCCGTTGTCAGTGATGAGGCGCAATCGATAATGCTGCAGGACCAGCTGCAGCGTGACGGCCTGACCACTCGGGTACTGAGTGGCGAGGGTGGGCTCAGTGAAGTGGCGGCTCACCCTGAGGTTGATGTGGTGATGGCGGCCATCGTCGGCGCGGCCGGGCTGAAGCCCACGCTTGCTGCAGTGCGGTCTGACAAGCGTGTGCTACTGGCGAACAAGGAAGCGTTGGTCATGTCAGGCGCCCTGTTCATGCAGGCCCTGCGTGACAGCGCGGCAGTGCTGCTACCCATCGACAGCGAGCATAACGCGATTTTTCAGTGTCTGCCCGCCAACTATTCGCAGGGGCTGGGGGCGGTCGGCGTGCGCCGAGTGCTGCTCACTGCCTCCGGCGGCCCATTTCGTGACCTGGCGCCCGAGTTGCTAGCGGATGTCACGCCTGAGCAGGCCTGTGCGCACCCAAACTGGTCTATGGGCCGCAAGATTTCCGTGGACTCGGCGAGCATGATGAACAAGGGGCTTGAGCTGATCGAGGCCTGTTGGTTGTTCGATGCGCGGCCGCATCAGGTGGAGGTGGTAATTCATCCGCAGAGTGTTATCCACTCCATGGTGGATTATGTAGATGGTTCAGTGCTCGCTCAGCTAGGCAATCCTGACATGCGCACGCCGATCGCCCATGCGCTGGCGTGGCCGGAGCGCATCGACTCCGGTGTTTCAGCGCTGGATCTGCTGCAAATCGGGCGATTGGATTTTCAGGCCCCTGATGACCTGCGTTTCCCTTGCCTGCAGCTTGCCCGGCTCGCTGCGCAGAGCGGCGGCACGGCACCGGCGATGCTGAACGCCGCGAACGAAGTTGCGGTCGATGCGTTTCTCAATCGGCGCATCCGCTTCACCGAGATCGCGAGTATCATCGACGACGTATTGAATCGTGAGGCATCGGTTCCAACCGATTGCCTCGAAGATGTATTGGCGGCAGACAGGCAGGCGCGTGAAGTTGCCGTGTCCTGGCTTAACCGTAACGGGCGATAGGGTTTGCCGGTCGCGAGGCTTGCAGCGAAACGTCAACAGACCCACCCCCGGAGGAAATTATGAGCGCGCTCTACATGATCATCGGCACCCTCGTTGCGCTCGGGGTACTGGTTACCTTTCATGAATTCGGTCATTTCTGGGTTGCGCGGCGTTGTGGCGTGAAGGTCCTGCGTTTCTCGGTCGGTTTTGGCACTCCGCTGGTGCGTTGGCATGACCGCCAGGGGACCGAGTTCGTCATCGCTGCGATACCGCTAGGCGGTTACGTCAAGATGCTCGACGAGCGTGAGGGCGATGTTCCGCCTGCATTGCTCGAAAGTGCGTTCAATCGGAAGACGGTTCGCCAGCGTTTCGCGATTGTTTCCGCCGGTCCTGCGGCCAATTTCCTGCTGGCGCTGGTGTTCTTCTGGCTGCTGGCGATGCTGGGCAGTGAGCAGATTCGTCCCGTGGTTGGCGCGGTCGAGCCGGGAAGTCTTGCCGCACAGGCAGGATTGGCGGTCGATCAGGAAATCGTCGCGGTCAACGGCAAACCGGTCAGCGGCTGGTCCGAAGTCAATCTCCAGCTGGTACGCCGCCTGGGCGAAAGCGGACAGTTGGATCTGACGGTGCGCGACATCGGCAGTTCGGGCGAAAGGCATCTGCAGATTCCCTTGCAGAGCTGGCTCAAAGGGGTGGAAGAACCAGACCCAATCACATCACTCGGCATCAGGCCGTGGCGCCCGCAGATAGCGCCTGTTATCGCTCAGCTGGATCCAGAAGGGCCTGCACAAGCGGCAGGTATACAGCTCGGTGACCGCCTGCTCGGCCTTGATCAGCAGCCGCTCGGCGATTGGCAGCAGGTGATCGATGCGGTCAAGATTCTGCCTGGCGAGCGCGTAAACTTGCAGGTCGAGCGGGACGGTCAGCGCCTGGACGTTCCTCTTACCCTCGCTGCGCGCGGTGAGGGTGATGCGCGGCGCGGATATCTCGGGGCGGGCGTTGAAGCCGGCGCGTGGCCGGCGGAGATGTTGCGTGAGGTCAGCTTCGGGCCAGTCGAGGCGGTGGTAGAAGGGGCGAAGCGCACCTGGACCATGAGTCTGCTGACCCTCGACTCGTTAAAGAAAATGCTCTTCGGGGAGCTCTCGGTAAAAAACTTGAGCGGCCCGATAACCATTGCTAAAGTGGCGGGCGCTTCTGCCCAGTCCGGCCTGGGGGATTTCCTCAATTTCCTCGCCTACCTGAGCATAAGTCTGGGGGTTCTCAATCTATTGCCTATCCCGGTGCTCGATGGTGGACATCTGCTCTTCTATCTCGTCGAGTGGGTCCGCGGTCGTCCTTTGTCGGAACGGGTGCAGGGGTGGGGAGTACAGATCGGCATCAGCCTGATGGTAGGGGTGATGCTGCTTGCGCTGGTCAATGACATTGGCCGTCTGTAACGCCGAATCCGTAGTGTCGCCGTGCCGAATCGCCGGTTCATTTATCAGGTTTGAATAAGAAAGGACTTCATGAAACGTCTGCTGCTACCTGCGGTTATTTCCGCATTGATGATTGCCGAAGTTCACGCTGAGTCCTTCACTATCTCCGATATCCGGGTCAACGGCCTGCAGCGGGTTTCTGCTGGCAGCGTATTCGGCGCGCTACCTCTGAACGTGGGCGAGCCCGCCGATGACACTCGTCTGGTCGATGCCACGCGCGCGCTCTTCCGAACCGGTTTTTTCCAAGATATCCAGCTTGGGCGTGATGGCGATGTGCTGGTCATCAGCGTGGTCGAACGTCCGTCCATTTCCGGTATCGAAATCGAAGGCAACAAGGCGATCAAGACCGAGGACCTGCTATCGGGCCTGCAACAGTCTGGCCTGGCAGAAGGGGAAATTTTCCAGCAAGCCACACTCGAAGGCGTGCGTAACGAACTGCAGCGTCAGTACGTTGCTCAAGGTCGCTACTCCGCCACCATCGAGACCGAAGTCATTGCGCAGCCGCGTAATCGGGTGGCGCTGAAGATCAAGATCAACGAAGGCTCGGTTGCCGCTATCAAGCACGTCAACGTTGTGGGGAATTCGGTATTTCCTGATGAAGATTTAGTCGATCTGTTCGAGCTGAAGACCACCAACTGGCTGTCCTTCTTCCGCAATGACG
This sequence comes from Pseudomonas sp. E45-MNA-CIBAN-0222, assembly GCF_040310405.1. Classification (NCBI taxonomy): domain Bacteria; kingdom Pseudomonadati; phylum Pseudomonadota; class Gammaproteobacteria; order Pseudomonadales; family Pseudomonadaceae; genus Pseudomonas; species Pseudomonas sp. E45-MNA-CIBAN-0222. Next base: position 133,827 of record NZ_JBEOPU010000005.1, on the reverse strand, counting down.
ACAAGTACGCGCGCGAAAAACTATCCGGTGACCTTGAGCGTCTGCGCTCCTATTACCTGGATCGCGGCTACATCAACATGGATATCACTTCGACCCAGGTATCCATCACGCCGAACAAGAAAGATGTCTACGTCACGGTGAACATCGACGAAGGCGAGCGTTATACCGTTCGCGACGTCAAGCTCAGCGGAGATCTCAAGGTTCCGCAGGAGGAGATCGAGGCGCTGCTGCTGGCCAAGGAAGGGCAGGTGTTTTCGCGCAAGGTCATGACGTCCACGTCCGAGCTGATCACCCGCCGGCTGGGTAACGAAGGCTATACCTTCGCCAACGTCAACGGCGTTCCGGAAGCACATGACGAAGACAACACGGTTTCCATCACCTTCGTTGTCGATCCGGGTAAGCGCGCCTACGTTAACCGCGTAAATTTCCGCGGTAACACCAAGACCGAGGACGAAGTGCTTCGTCGTGAGATGCGCCAGATGGAAGGTGGGTGGGCGTCGACTTACTTGATCGATCAGTCCAAGACCCGCCTCGAGCGCCTCGGCTTCTTCAAGGAAGTGAACGTAGAAACGCCCCAGGTACCGGGTACCGATGATCAGATCGACGTCAACTACAGCGTTGAAGAGCAGCCCTCGGGGTCGATCATGGCCAGCATCGGCTTTGCGCAAAACGCAGGTCTGATCCTTGGTGGCTCCATCAGCCAGAACAACTTCCTCGGCACTGGTAACCGTGTGTCGCTCGGCCTGACTCGTAGTGAATACCAGTCGCGGTACAACTTCGGCTTCGTCGACCCCTACTGGACCGAAGATGGTGTAAGTCTCGGCTACAACGCCTTCTATCGCACCACAGACTACGATGAGCTGGACTACGATGTTTCCAGCTACTCGGTCGATAGCCTGGGTGGTGGGGTCAACATCGGCTATCCGATCAGTGAGACATCTCGGCTGTCGTTCGGCTTGACCGTGCAGCAGGATGACCTGGATACCGGTCGCTATACCGTGGATGAGATTTTCAAATTCATGGAAGAAGAGGGCGACAGTTTCCTCAACTTCAAGGCGTCGGTAGGTTGGTCCGAGTCGACTCTCAACCGTGGCGTGCTGGCAACCCGTGGCCACTCCCAGAGCCTGGTCTTCGAGACCACCATTCCGGGTAGTGACCTGTCGTTCTACAAGCTCGACTACAACGGTCAGCTGTTCGTGCCGATGAGCAAGGACTATACCCTGCGCATGCACACGCGCCTCGGTTACGGCGACGCCTATGGTTCGACATCGAAGCTGCCGTTCTATGAGAATTATTACGCTGGTGGCTTCAATTCCGTGCGTGGTTTCGAGGACAGCAGCCTGGGACCGCGCAGTACACCGAGCGACGGTACACGCCCGGGAACCATTGCTGATCCGGATCAGGACCCGTTGCCCTTCGGTGGTAACGTACTGATACAGGGTGGACTGGAAGTGCTGTTCCCGATGCCGTTCGTGAAGGATCAGCGTTCGCTGCGCACCTCCGTGTTCTGGGATGTTGGTAATGTGTTTGATACCAATTGCCCGTCGGGCGCGGCTAATTGCAGCGACATCGACTTCGGCGACATGGCCAGTTCGGTCGGCGTCGGCTTGACCTGGATCACCGCGATGGGCCCGCTGAGCTTCAGCCTGGCTATGCCGGTGGTCAAGCCAGACGATGCCGATACTCAGGTATTCCAGTTCTCGCTGGGACAAACGTTCTAACATTGTGGCGTGATGCTTCAGTGTTTCTTTCAGGAGTGGTGTTTACCGTGCGTAAGTTGACTCAACTGTTTCTCGTCGTTGCCGCGCTGGTAGCGACCCCTGCTTTTGCCGAAATGAAGATCGCCGTCATGAATTACCAGATGGCGCTGCTGGAGTCCGATGCCGCCAAGCGCTACGCGGTTGACGCGGAGAAGAAGTTTGGCCCGCAGCTAAGCAAGTTGAAGACTCTGGAAAGCGATGCCAAGCGTATTCAGGATCGTCTGGTCAAGGACGGTGACAAGATGCAGCAAGCGGAACGCGAGCGCTTGGAGCTTGAATTCAAGCAGAAGGCGCGTGATTTCCAGTTCCAATCCAAGGAGCTGAACGAGTCGAAGGCGGTGGCTGATCGCGAAATGCTCAAGCAGCTCAAGCCGAAGCTCGACCAGGCCGTCGAAGAAGTCATCAAGAAAGGTAACTACGACCTGGTGTTCGAGCGTGGTGCCGTGGTGGATGTCAAACCTCAGTTCGATATCACCCGCCAGGTCATCGAGCGCATGAATCAGACGCGCTGATATGGCGGGCGCAGTCTTTACGCTCGGCCAGTTGGCCGAGGAGCTGGGTGGCAGCCTGCGAGGTAATGCTGCCCAGGTTATCAGCGGACTTGCCACATTGCAGGAGGCAGGCCCCTCGCAGCTGAGCTTTCTCGCCAATGCTCAATATCGCAAATACCTAGCGGCCACTCAGGCCGCTGCGGTGTTGCTGTCTCCTGACGATGCCGATGGCTACGACGGTACAGCGATTATCGTCAGCGATCCCTACCTCTCGTACGCACGCGCATCGCATTTGTTCGAAACGCGTCCGGTGGCTCCACCCGGTATCCACCCAACGGCGGTGGTGGCTGAGGACGCTCAGATCCATCCGTCGGCGAGCGTCGGCGCCTGCGTGGTGATCGAGGCAGGGGCATGTATCGGAGCGGATGTGGTGATCGGCGCGCAATCGTTCATCGGTGCGCGGAGTAGGATCGGTGACGGCGGGCGGCTAGCGCCGCGCGTCACGCTGTATCACGATGTGGTGATTGGCGAGCGAGTGGTCATTCAGTCTGGTGCCGTGATTGGTGGTGAGGGATTCGGCTTCGCCAAGGAGCAGGGTGCTTGGCAGAAGATCGCTCAGATCGGTGGCGTGCGCATTGGTGACGACGTCGAGATTGGCTCCAACACCACCATCGACCGTGGTGCGCTTTCCGATACGCTGATTGGCAACGGTGTGAAGTTGGATAATCAGATCATGATTGCCCACAACGTTCAGGTGGGTGACAACACGGCAATGGCCGGTTGCGCAGGTATTTCTGGGAGCACCAAGATTGGGCGCAACTGCATGATTGCCGGCGGCGTCGGCATGGTTGGGCATATCGAGGTTTGCGACAACGTATTTGTGACTGGCATGACGATGGTCACGCGTTCCATTACTGAACCTGGTAGCTATTCCTCTGGCACGGCAATGCAAAATGCTGCCGATTGGAGAAAGAGCGCGGCGCGCATTCGTCAGCTGGACGACATGGCCCGCCGGCTGCAACAGCTGGAGAAAAGCCTCGCCGCCGTGACTCGGGCTCAGAATCCAGCTTCTGATGCCTGAGCTTATCGTCTGATTCGGTTTTTTTTCGGGGTTGCTGCCTGTCAGTGCTCGCGCGCGCTTTCAGCGCAGGCTGCCCTATACTTTTTTACAGGCTCTTCCCTGACATGATGGATATCAACGAAATTCGCGAATATTTGCCTCACCGCTACCCGTTCCTGCTGGTGGATCGCGTAACGGAACTGGACGTCGAGGCTAAGCGCGTTCGTGCATACAAGAACGTGACCATCAATGAGCCGTTCTTCAATGGGCACTTTCCACAGCATCCGATTATGCCGGGCGTGCTGATCATCGAGGCCATGGCGCAGGCTGCCGGCCTGCTTGGGTTCAAAATGATGGGTGTCAAGCCATCCGATGGCACGCTTTACTATTTCGTTGGCTCTGACAAGCTACGCTTTCGCCAGCCGGTCGTTCCCGGTGATCAGCTGATTCTGGAGGCCTCCTTCATCAGCGCCAAGCGCGGTATCTGGAAGTTCGATTGCCGTGCAAGCGTCGATGGCAAGCCGGTCTGCTCCGCTGAAATCATCTGCGCGGAACAGAAGATATGAGTTTGATCGACCCTCGCGCCATTATCGACCCTGCGGCCCGGCTGGCGGATGACGTCCAGATCGGCCCCTGGTCGATCATCGGCCCGGATGTCGAGATCGGCGAGGGTACGGTGATTGCGTCGCACGTGATTATCAAAGGGCCGACCCGCATAGGTCGGCACAACCGCATCTATCAGTTCTCCTCGATTGGCGAAGATACGCCGGACCTAAAGTACAAGGGTGAGCCTACACGCCTGGTGATTGGTGATCACAACGTGATTCGTGAGGGGGTCACCATCCATCGCGGCACCGTTCAGGATCGCTCCGAAACCACCCTCGGTGACCACAACCTCATCATGGCTTATGCGCACATAGGTCATGACAGCGTGATCGCCAACCATTGCATTCTGGTCAACAACACTGCATTGGCAGGCCATGTCCACGTCGGCGATTGGGCTATTCTTTCCGGCTACACCCTGGTGCATCAGTTCTGTCATATAGGTGCTCACAGCTTTTCCGGCATGGGCACGGCGATTGGCAAGGATGTACCGGCATTCGTGACGGTGTTCGGCAATCCTGCGGAAGCACGCAGCATGAATTTCGAAGGCATGCGTCGGCGCGGTTTCAGCGCGGAGGCGGTGCATGCCCTGCGCAGTGCTTACAAGATCGTCTATCGCAAGGGGCTTACGGTAGAGGCTGCGCTCACCGAGTTGGCCGAAAGCGCTGCGGCATTCCCGGAAGTCGCCATCTTCCGCGACTCTATCCAGGCTTCCACCCGTGGCATTACCCGCTGAAATGAGTCGGCCGCTGAAGGTGGCGCTGGTCGCTGGAGAGTCGTCCGGTGACATCCTTGGGGCTGGCTTGATGCAGGCACTGAAGGCCCAGTATGCGAATGTCGAGTTCGTGGGCGTCGGCGGTCCACGCATGCAGGCTGAAGGGCTGACACCGTATTTCCCGCTAGAGCGCCTAGCCGTAATGGGGCTGGTCGAGGTGCTTGGTCGGCTGCCGGAACTGCTCGCTCGACGCAGACGCCTGGTGCAGACGCTGAGCCAGCTTCGCCCCGACGTCTTCATCGGTATTGATGCGCCCGATTTCAACCTGGGGCTTGAGCTCAAACTGCGCCGCGCCGGTATCAAGACCGTGCATTACGTTAGCCCCTCGGTCTGGGCCTGGCGGCAGAAGCGGGTGCTGAAGATCCGTGACGCCTGCGATCTGATGCTTACGCTGTTTCCATTCGAAGCCAAGTTCTACGATGAGCACCAGGTGCCGGTGCGCTTTGTTGGTCACCCTCTCGCGGACACCATTGCGCTATGTGCTGACCGCGCTGCCGCAAGGCAAGCACTTGGGCTGCCAGTGGACGGGCTGGTCGTGGCGCTTATGCCGGGCAGTCGTGGAGGCGAGGTAGCTCGGCTCGGCGATCTGTTCCTTTCCGCTGCCGAGCGGCTGCGCGCCATGCGCCCCGGAATTCGATTCGTCATGCCCTGCGCCAGTCCAGAGCGGAGGCAGCAGCTGGAGCAAATGCTGGCCACGCGTGATCTGCCGCTGACCCTGCTCGATGGTCGATCCCATGAGGCCTTGGCCGCCTGTAACGCCGTGCTGATCGCGTCCGGCACAGCGACCCTCGAGGCGTTGTTGTTCAAGCGGCCGATGGTGGTGGCTTACAGTGTGGCGCCGATGACCTACCGGATTCTCCGGCGGCTGGTAAAGAGCCCTTATGTCGCGTTGCCCAATCTGCTGGCCCAGCGTCTGCTGGTACCCGAATTGCTGCAGGACGCGGCGACCCCGGAGGCGCTTGCCCAGACACTATCGCCGCTACTGGATGATGGTGATGTGCAGACCGAAGGCTTCGACAGCATTCATCGTACCTTGCGCTGCGATGCTTCGAGTCAGGCGGCCGACGCAGTGCTGCGTCTGATTGGAGTGCGCTGATGCAGTTCGGACTCGATTTCAATCTGGTCGAGGAGCTCGTTGCGGGCGTCGACGAAGTGGGGCGTGGGCCGCTTTGCGGTCCGGTGGTTACTGCAGCCGTAATCCTTGATCCGGCGCGTCCGATCAAAGGCCTCAACGATTCGAAAAAGCTGAGCGAGGCTCGTCGTGAGGCTCTGTTCGACGAGATTCAAGAGAAGGCCGTTGCTTGGTGCATCGCGCGCGCAGAGGTCGAGGAAATCGACCGACTGAACATCCTTCATGCCACGATGCTTGCCATGCAGCGTGCCGTTGAGGGGTTGAGTGTCACCCCAAGGCTGGCGTTGATCGATGGTAATCGCTGCCCACAGCTCAACGTACCCAGCGCGCCGGTGATTCAGGGCGATGGTCAGGTGCCGGCAATTGCCGCAGCGTCCATTCTGGCCAAGGTCAGTCGTGACCGTGAAATGCAGGCGCTGGACCTCTGTTACCCAGGCTATGGTCTTGCCGGTCACAAGGGCTACCCGACCCCAAGTCATCTGGAAGCGCTTCGGCGGCTGGGGCCGACGCCCATCCATCGCCGCTCCTTCGCCCCTGTCCGGGTGATGCTCGAGCAGGCGAGCATCGAGGTCGCGGTTCCGACCAGCGTGCTGCTGGTCTAGCCCGCGGGGAAGTATCCCGCAGCATTCCATCCCCCTCGTAACTCCCGCACCATTTCTCATAGCGTCAGGCTCGCTACGCTGTGCGATGCCGCTCCCCAAGTCCCCAGCCGATTCGTGCTTTCCGGTACAATCTCGCGCTTGTCGTTCTGCCAGCTCAAGGTTTTTTCATGCCTGTTTCCTTCGTCCATTTACGTCTGCACACCGAGTACTCACTGGTCGATGGACTGGTTCGGGTCAAGCCGCTGATCAAGGCGGTTGCGGCGGGCGGGATGCCGGCGGTAGCAGTCACCGACATGAGCAACATGTGCTCGCTGGTCAAATTTTATAAAACCGCCCAAGGTGCGGGTATCAAGCCGATTTGTGGCGCCGATATCTGGATGGCTGGTTGTGATGAAGACGGTCCGCTCAGCCGTTTGACCTTGTTGGCAATGAATCCCAAGGGATACCGAAATCTCACCGAGCTGGTTTCCCGCGGCTGGACCGAAGGCCAGCGCAATGATCTGGTGATCATCGAACGCGATTGGGTCAAGCAGGCGGCCGAAGGCGTGATTGCGTTGTCCGGTGCCAAGGAAGGGGAGGTCGGTCAGGCTTTGCTCAATGGCGATGAAGCGCTGGCTGAGTCCCGTCTGGCTGAATGGCGCGAAGTGTTCGCCGACCGCTTCTATCTGGAAATTCAGCGCACCAGCCGCGTCAATGACGAAGAACACCTGCACGCCGCCGTCGCCCTCGCCGAGCGTAGCGGAACGCCGCTGGTCGCGACCAACGACGTGCGTTTTCTCAAGCAGGAGGATTTCGAGGCCCATGAGACCCGCGTCTGTATCGGTGAAGGTCGGACGCTGGACGATCCGCGGCGGCCGCGCACTTATTCCGATCAGCAGTATCTGAAGACGCCCGAGGAGATGGCGGAGCTGTTCTCGGATCTGCCCGAAGCGCTGGAAAACACTGTCGAGATCGCCAAGCGCTGCAACATCGAGGTGCAGCTGGGCACCTACTTCCTGCCGAACTTCCCGGTGCCCGAGGGGATGACCATCGACGACTACCTGCGGCAGGTGTCGTTCGAGGGGCTTGATGAGCGTCTGGAAGTGTTGCTGCCCAAGGACACGCCTGACTATGAGGCTAAGAAGCAGGTCTACATCGATCGTCTCGAGTTCGAGTTGGGCACCATCATCCAGATGGGCTTCCCCGGCTACTTCCTGATCGTCATGGACTTCATCAAGTGGGCGAAAAACAACGGCGTACCGGTTGGGCCGGGCCGTGGTTCGGGTGCCGGCTCGCTGGTGGCCTACGTGCTAAAGATTACCGACCTCGACCCATTGGCCTATGACCTGCTGTTCGAGCGCTTTCTCAACCCGGAACGTATTTCCATGCCCGACTTCGACGTCGACTTCTGCATGGATGGCCGTGACCGGGTGATCGACTACGTGGCCGAGGCGTATGGCCGTAACGCGGTCAGCCAGATCATCACCTTCGGCACCATGGCTGCGAAGGCTGTGGTGCGGGACGTGGCGCGGGTCCAGGGCAAGTCCTACGGCCTGGCCGACCGGTTGTCGAAGATGATTCCCTTCGAAGTCGGCATGACGCTGGAAAAAGCCTACGAGATGGAAGAGCCACTGCGAGACTTCCTCTCTGTGGACGAGGATGCCCGCGAAATCTGGGAGATGGCGCGCAAGCTCGAAGGCATTACCCGCGGCACCGGCAAGCATGCCGGTGGGGTCGTGATCGCGCCGACCAAGCTGACCGATTTCGCGCCGATCGCTTGTGACGAGGAAGGTGGCGGTCTGGTGACCCAGTTCGACAAGGACGATGTCGAATCTGCCGGCCTGGTGAAGTTCGACTTCCTTGGCCTGCGTACGCTGACCATCATCAAGTGGGCGCTGGAAACCATTAACCGGGAGCAGGCCAAGAGCGGGCTGGAGCCGATCAACATCGACTTCATTCCGTTGGATGACAAGCCGACCTACCAGTTGCTGCAGAAGGCTGAAACCACCGCGGTCTTCCAGCTGGAATCGCGCGGCATGAAGGAGCTGATCAAGAAGCTCAAACCCGACTGCCTCGAAGACCTCATCGCACTTGTGGCTCTGTTCCGTCCCGGCCCGCTGCAGTCGGGCATGGTGGATGACTTCATCAACCGCAAGCACGGGCGTGCCGAAGTCTCCTACCCGCATCCTGACTACCAGTACGCAGGGCTTGAGCCTGTACTCAAGCCCACCTACGGCATCATCCTGTATCAGGAACAGGTGATGCAGATTGCCCAGGTCATGGCTGGCTATACCCTTGGCGGTGCGGACATGCTGCGTCGCGCCATGGGTAAGAAGAAGCCCGAAGAGATGGCCAAGCAGCGCGGTGGCTTCATCGAAGGTTGTTCGAACAACGGCATCGACAAGGAGCTGTCAGGCAACATCTTCGACCTGGTCGAGAAGTTCGCCGGTTACGGATTCAACAAGTCGCACTCGGCGGCTTATGGCTTGGTGTCCTACCAGACCGCGTGGCTCAAAGCGCATTACCCGTCGCCGTTCATGGCTGCCGTGCTTTCGGCGGACATGCATAACACGGACAAGGTGGTAATCCTCATCGAGGAATGCCGCAGCATGAAGCTGCGCATCGACCCGCCGGATGTGAACGTTTCCGAGTTCAAGTTCACCGTGAACGACGACGGTCGCATCGTCTACGGGCTGGGGGCGGTCAAGGGTGTTGGTGAGGGGCCGGTGGAGGCCATTGCCGAATGCCGCGCCGAAGGCGGGCCGTTCAAGGATTTGTTCGATTTCTGCGCGCGGATCGAGCTCAAGCGCATCAACAAGCGTACCCTCGAGGCACTGATCCGCTCCGGCGCGCTGGATCGCCTCGGGCCATATTTTTTCGAAGAGGCCAAGGCCTATCAGGCCAATATTGACCGTAATCGGGCGGTGTTGCTGGCGGCTATGGAGGAGGCGGTGCAGTCTGCCGAGCAGACGGCCCGTAGTCTTGATAGTGGTCACATGGACCTGTTCGGTGGCCTGTTCGCCGAGCCCGAAGCGGACGTCTATGCCAATCATCGCAATGCGCGCGACCTTTCGCTCAAAGAGCGCCTCAAGGGTGAGAAGGACACGCTGGGCCTTTATCTGACCGGTCATCCAATCGACGAGTATGAAGGCGAAGTGCGTCGTTTTGCCCGTCAGCGCATTATTGATCTGCGGCCGGCGCGGGGTGAGCAGACTATTGCCGGGCTGATCGTCAACCTGCGGGTGATGAAGAACAAGAAAGGCGACAAGATGGGGTTCATCACCCTGGATGACCGCTCCGGTCGTATCGAAGCGTCGCTGTTCGCCGAGGCATTCAATACGGCTCAAGCGTTGCTGCAGACCGATGCGCTGGTTGTGGTGGAGGGCGAGGTAAGCAACGATGACTTTTCTGGTGGCCTGCGTCTGCGGGCCAAGCGGGTGATGAGCCTGGAAGAGGCGCGTACCGGGTTGGCCGAAAGCTTGCGCGTGAAGGTTGCTGGCGAAGCGCTCAAGGGTGAACGTATGCGCTGGTTGGCCGAGGTTTGTGGTCGTCATCGCGGGGCCTGCCCGATCACCCTGGAGTACACCGGACGTGATGCGCGGGCCTTGCTGCAATTTGGTGAAGCCTGGCGGATTGATCCAGCCGACAACTTGATTCAGGCATTGCGTGACCAGTTCGGGCGCGACAACGTCTTTCTGCAATACCGATAGAGGGCGGATGCCCGGAGAGCGGCTGATGTGCGCTTTCCGAGCTAGGCCCGAACGGCCCGGTATCAACCGGGTCATGGTTCAGAACAATTTTTGTTCGACCTGAATGCGCCCGTCCCGTAAGGTAAGGCGCAAAAAACGGAACAGCCTCCGGCCTCCTGGCCGTCGACGCATGACGGATGCCTATGAACCCGAATTTCCTGGATTTCGAACAGCCGATCGCCGACCTGCAAGCCAAGATAGAAGAATTGCGCCTGGTCGGTAACGATAACTCGCTGAATATCGGCGATGAGATTGCCCGCCTGCAGGACAAGAGCGAGTCGCTCACCGAAAGCATCTTCGGCAATCTGACCAGCTGGCAGATCGCTCGTCTGGCCCGCCACCCGCAGCGGCCTTATACCCTTGATTACATCAATCACCTATTCACCGAGTTCGAAGAGCTGCATGGTGATCGGCACTTCACCGATGACGCGGCGATCGTTGGCGGTACCGCTCGCCTGGACGGTCAGCCGGTAATGATCATCGGCCACCAGAAAGGTCGCGAGGTGCGCGAGAAGGTACGCCGTAACTTCGGTATGCCGCGGCCCGAGGGTTATCGCAAGGCCTGCCGTCTGATGGAGATGGCCGAGCGCTTCAAGATGCCGATCCTGACTTTTATCGACACGCCTGGCGCTTATCCGGGTATCGATGCCGAAGAACGCAACCAGAGCGAGGCCATCGCCTGGAACCTGCGCGTCATGGCTCGCCTTAAGACGCCGATCATCGCCACCGTGATCGGTGAGGGTGGTTCCGGCGGCGCGCTGGCTATCGGCGTCTGCGACCAGTTGAACATGCTGCAGTACTCCACCTACGCTGTGATTTCGCCGGAAGGTTGCGCCTCGATTCTCTGGCGCACTGCCGAGAAGGCACCGGAGGCGGCCGAGGCGATGGGCGTTACGGCTGAGCGCCTCAAGGACCTTGGTATCGTCGACAAGGTGATCCCCGAGCCACTGGGTGGCGCGCACCGTAATCCGGCTGTCATGGCCGCCGCAATGCGTGAACAGCTGAACAGTCAGTTGCATATGCTCAAGTCGCTGGATACCGATGCACTGCTCGCGCGCCGTTATGAGCGTCTGATGAGCTACGGCATCGCCTGATCCGTCACGCCTGTATTCGCGTCTCGATTTTCGATCGTTCAGAAATCGAGACGCGAACGTCAGTGGGGCGATCGCCCTGTCCTATCGCTGCTTCAGCCGCTGAGCTTTATGCTTGCCGTCAACGTTGGCTATCGAAGCGCTCGCATGTCCCTCGATTCCCTCCTGCTTTCAGTGCTCGCGCCTTGGCGTCATTCACCGACGTGGTGGGTGGCGTTTTCTGGTGGTCTTGATTCGACCGTCCTGCTGCATTCGCTGGTACGGCTCGCTGACCAGCATGAGCTGCCCGCTATCCGCGCGATCCATGTGCATCATGGTCTGCAGACCGCTGGTGATGACTGGCCGGCGCACTGTCAGGCGGTCTGTGACCGTTTAGATGTCCCTCTGCAAGTGGTTCGCGTGGAGGTCGCGCCTGGCGCAAGTCTGGAGCGCGCAGCTCGCGAGGCTCGCTATGAAGCGTTCTCTGGCTGCCTGGGGGAGGGCGAGCTGCTGCTGACAGGCCAGCACCGTGACGACCAGGCCGAGACGGTGCTGTTTCGTCTGCTGCGAGGTGCTGGCGTACGAGGCCTGGCAGCGATGCCTGTTGAGCGGCCGTTGGGTCTAGGCAGGCTGGTAAGACCGCTGCTCGGCGCGTCACGCGTCGACCTCGACGCCTACGCACGGCGCAACGCATTGCACTGGGTCGAGGATCCGAGCAACCAGAATCACGGGTATGCGCGTAATTTCCTTCGCGGCGAGGTCATGCCGCTGCTGCAACAGCGTTGGCCGCAGGCGGTGTCGAGCATGGCCCGAGCATCGGCCCATATGGCCGAAGCGCAAAAGCTGCTGGATGAGCTGGCGCAACTGGATCTGCTCGCCGCGAACACGGCCAGCACTTTCGAATGGCTGCGCTTGCCCAGTCTTGCGCTACCGCCGTTACGGGCATTGACGCCAGCGCGCCAGCGCAATGCGCTGCGTCATTGGCTGGCTGATTTCACGCTGTCACCGGATGAGGATCACTGGGCAGGCTGGGCATCGCTGCTGGATGCCAGGCCGGATGCCTCTCCCCGATGGCGCTTGGCGGGGGGCGAGCTGCAACGCAGTGGGGATCGGCTCTGGTGGCTGCCTGATGTCTGGCTGAAATCGCCTGTTGCGCCGATCGACTGGTCGGATAAGTCTGCTGGTCTGGTGCTCCCCGGCAATGGTTCGCTCCGCGCGGAGGGTGGACTGCCTGCCGGTAAACTCCAGGTTCGCTATCGGCAAGGTGGCGAGGCCCTGCTTGTGGTGGGCCGGGGCAGGCGCGACCTTAAGCGTTTGCTCAACGAGGCCGGCGTACCCCGTTTCGTGCGCAGTCGACTGCCATTGCTTTACTGCGACGACGACCTGATCGCGGTGGCCAATCTGCCGCAACTCAGTCAGGGATGTCCCGCCCTGTATTGGTGCGCGCCGCCGTTCTAAGTGGTTTGAGCTGATAGGGCCTTTCCGGTAGACTACGCTCCCGTCTCAATACAGCTTCTGCGGTTTCTTCGAAATCCGTGGCAGTTGCGCTATTGCCGCCAAGGGCGCAATGGCATCTTCGCTTTCCCCCGGCGGCGCTAGCCGCTTAACGCAGACTTCTAGGGTTTTTCATGACGCGCTACATCTTCGTCACGGGTGGTGTTGTTTCTTCATTGGGGAAAGGCATCGCCTCGGCTTCATTGGCGGCCATCCTGGAGGCGCGGGGCCTGAAGGTCACGATGCTCAAGCTGGACCCTTACATCAACGTCGATCCGGGCACCATGAGCCCGTTCCAGCACGGTGAGGTGTTCGTCACTCATGACGGCGCTGAGACCGACCTCGACCTGGGCCATTACGAGCGGTTCATTCGCACCCGCATGACCCAGAACAACAACTTCACCACCGGTCGCGTCTACGAAGACGTCCTGCGTCGCGAGCGTCGGGGTGATTATCTGGGTGCGACCATTCAGGTCATTCCGCACATCACTGACGAGATCAAGCGTCGGATCATCAAGGGCGCGGGCGATGCCGACGTGGCCTTGGTCGAAGTCGGCGGCACCGTTGGCGACATCGAGTCGCAACCGTTTCTTGAGGCGATCCGCCAGTTGCGTGTGGAAGTGGGCGCCAAGCGCGCCATGCTGATGCACCTGACGCTGGTGCCCTATATCGCTACTGCCGGCGAAACCAAGACCAAGCCCACGCAGCATTCGGTGAAGGAGCTGCGCTCCATCGGCCTGCAGCCTGACGTGCTGGTCTGCCGCTCGGATCGGGCAATCGACGTGTCCTCGCGCCGCAAGATCGCGCTGTTCACCAACGTCGAAGAACGCGCTGTTATCAGCCTGCCGGACGCCGATACGATCTACAAGATTCCCGGCATCCTGCACGCACAGGGGCTGGATGACTACGTCGTAGAGCGCTTCGGCCTTGAATGCGGGGGGGCTGATCTATCCGAGTGGGATCGCGTTGTCGATGCCAAGCTGCATCCGGAGAAGGAAGTCACCATCGCCATGGTCGGCAAGTACATGGAACTTCTGGACGCTTACAAATCTCTGATCGAGGCGATGAGCCACGCTGGCATCCAGAGCCGTACCAAAGTGAACCTGCGCTATATCGACTCGGAAGACATCGAGAATCAGGGCACAAACCTGCTGGAAGGTGTCGACGCTATCCTCGTTCCGGGCGGCTTCGGTCTGCGCGGCGTAGAGGGCAAGATCGCTACGGTGCGTTATGCCCGCGAGAACAAGATTCCGTATCTGGGCATCTGTCTGGGTATGCAGGTCGCGGTCATCGAGTTCGCCCGTGACGTGCTGGGCTGGTCCGACGCCAACTCCACCGAGTTCGACAAGGACAGTGGGCACCCGGTAGTCGGCCTGATCACCGAATGGGAAGACGCCAGCGGCGCTGTCGAAACTCGCAGCGATAACTCGGATCTGGGTGGCACCATGCGTCTTGGCGCTCAGGAATGCGGCCTCGAAGCGGGCTCCAAGGTATTCGAGTGCTATGGCCAGGAACGTATTGTCGAGCGTCATCGCCATCGTTACGAAGTGAACAACAACCTGTTGCCGCAGCTGCAGGCAGCAGGTCTGAAGATTACCGGGCGCTCCGGTGACGGCGCGCTGGTGGAAGTGGTCGAGGCGCCGGATCATCCCTGGTTCGTCGCCTGTCAGTTCCACCCTGAATTTACTTCCACGCCGCGTGATGGCCATCCGCTTTTCAGCGGTTTCGTCAAGGCAGCGCTGGAACATAAGGCGAGCAAGGCATGAGCCAGAAGACCATCCGCGTAGGCAACATCGAGATCGCCAACGACAAGCCATTCGTGCTGTTCGGTGGGATCAACGTGCTGGAATCCCGTGACTTGGCCATGCAGGCCTGCGAAGAGTATGTAAGGGTCACCGAAAAGCTCGGAATCCCTTATGTGTTCAAGGCCAGCTTCGACAAGGCCAATCGCTCTTCCGTTACCTCCTTCCGCGGTCCGGGCCTGGAAGAGGGCATGAAGATCTTCGAGGAAGTGAAGAAGACCTTCGGTGTGCCGGTCATCACCGATGTGCACGAGCCCTGGCAAGCGCAGCCGGTCGCGGAAGTCTGCGACATCATTCAGTTGCCGGCCTTCCTTTCCCGGCAGACTGATCTGGTTGTGGCGATGGCCAAGACCGGTGCAGTTATCAATATCAAGAAGGCGCAGTTCCTCGCGCCGCAGGAAATGAAGCACATCCTGCGCAAGTGCGAGGAGGCCGGGAATGATCAACTGATTCTCTGCGAGCGTGGTTCGTCCTTCGGCTACAACAACTTGGTTGTCGATATGCTCGGCTTCGGCATCATGAAGCAGTTCGAGTACCCGGTGTTCTTCGATGTTACCCACGCCCTGCAGATGCCGGGTGGCCGCGCCGACTCGGCGGGTGGACGTCGCGCCCAGGTCACCGATCTGGCCAAGGCCGGCCTGTCCCAAGGCCTGGCCGGTCTGTTCCTCGAAGCGCATCCGGACCCGGACAACGCCAAGTGCGACGGCCCGTGCGCGCTACGCCTAAACAAGCTCGAGCCTTTCCTTACCCAGCTCAAGCAGCTGGATGATCTCGTCAAGAATTTCCCGCCAATCGAAACTGCTTGAAGCCTTGCAGCTATCTACGGAGTGTTAATAACAATGGCAAAGATCGTCGACATCAAGGGGCGTGAAGTTCTCGATTCCCGTGGCAACCCCACCGTGGAAGCCGACGTGATTCTGGACAACGGCATCATCGGCAGCGCCTGTGCGCCGTCTGGTGCATCCACCGGTTCCCGTGAGGCTCTGGAACTGCGCGATGGCGACAAAAGCCGCTACCTGGGCAAGGGCGTACTGAAAGCCGTGGCCAATATCAACGGCCCGATTCGTGACCTGCTGCTGGGCAAGGACCCGCTTGATCAGAAAGCGCTGGACCACGCGATGATCGAGCTCGACGGTACCGAGAACAAGGGCAAGCTGGGCGCCAATGCCATCCTCGCCGTGTCTCTGGCTGCTGCCAAAGCCGCCGCACAGGATCAGGACCTGCCGCTCTACGCGCATATCGCCAACCTCAACGGTACGCCGGGTCAGTACTCAATGCCGGTACCGATGATGAACATCATCAACGGCGGCGAGCATGCCGACAACAACGTCGACATCCAGGAATTCATGATTCAGCCGGTCGGCGCCAAGACTTTCGCCGATGCGCTGCGCATGGGTGCGGAAATCTTCCATCACCTCAAGGCGGTGCTCAAGGCTCGCGGCCTGAGCACTTCGGTCGGCGACGAGGGCGGCTTCGCGCCAAACCTTGAGTCCAATGAGGATGCCCTGAGCGCGATTGCTGAAGCCGTGGCCAATGCTGGTTACACCCTGGGCGACGACGTCACTCTGGCGCTGGATTGCGCGTCCAGCGAGTTCTACTCGGACGGCAAGTATGATCTGGCCGGTGAAGGCAAGGTCTTTGACGCTGCTGGTTTCAGCGACTATCTGGGCGGACTGGCCGAGCGGTACCCGATCATTTCCATTGAAGATGGCATGGATGAGTCCGACTGGGCTGGCTGGAAGGTGCAGACTGAAAAGCTCGGGGGCAAGATGCAGCTGGTGGGTGACGATCTGTTCGTGACCAACACCAAGATCCTCAAGGAAGGTATCGACAAGGGCATCGCCAACTCCATCCTGATCAAGTTCAACCAGATCGGCTCGCTGACCGAAACCCTGGAGGCTATCCAGATGGCGAAGGCTGCTGGCTACACCGCGGTTATCTCGCACCGTTCCGGTGAGACCGAAGACAGCACCATCGCTGACTTGGCTGTGGGTACTGCCGCCGGTCAGATCAAGACTGGTTCGCTGTGCCGCTCGGACCGTGTATCGAAGTACAACCAGCTGCTGCGTATCGAAGAGCAGCTGGCTGGCAAGGCACCTTACAAGGGGCGCGCCGAGTTCCGCGGTTGATCGGCGGATTATAAAAAAGGGCGGCGCAAGTCGCCCTTTTTTGTTTCAATCGGCACCGCACCTTTTGCGCATTCACTTCATCGTGCGCGAGTTGCCAACGCTGTCGCCCAATACCTGAATTACTGCCGAAGTCGTTTCATGCCTTCTATGCGTCGCCCTTATTGGTTGTTCGTCGTACTGATACTGCTCCTCGGCGGGCTGCAGTACCGTCTCTGGGTGGGCGAGGGCAGCCTGGCGCAGGTTAATGGTCTGAATAAGCAGATCGCCGATCAGCAGGGCGAGAACGAACGGCTTCTGGAGCGCAATCGAATTCTCGAAGCCGAGGTTCTGGAGCTCAAGCAGGGGATGGAGACCGTCGAGGAGCGCGCGCGTCAGGAGTTGGGCATGGTCAAAGAGGGCGAAACCCTCTATCAGCTGATCGAATGACCTCGCGCAAGCCGCCTGCCTTCTGGGTCGTCATCCCGGCCGCCGGCGTTGGCAGCCGCATGGGCGCTGATCGCCCCAAGCAGTACTTGCTGCTGGGCGAGCGCAGCATCATCGAACATACCCTCGATTGTTTTCTGAATCACCCGGCGCTGGCCGGAGTCGTGGTCTGCATCGCCGCGGAAGACCCCTACTGGCCAAGTCTGCCCTGTGCGAGCGACGCTCGGATTGAGCGTGCTTCGGGTGGGCAGGAGCGTTGTGATTCGGTCCTCAATGGATTACAGCGCCTTGGCGAGTTGGGTGCAGCTGACAATGACTGGGTACTGGTGCATGACGCAGCCCGGCCCAATCTGGCGCGGGGAGATCTGGACAAGTTACTGGCCGAGTTGGCGTGCGACTCGGTCGGCGGTCTGCTGGCAGTACCGGCGCGAGATACGCTCAAGCGCGTAGGGGCGGATGGGCACGTGGTGGAGACGGTTGACCGCAGCGTCATCTGGCAAGCTTTCACGCCACAGATGTTCCGCCTCGGAATGTTGCGTGAGGCACTTGAGGCGGCGCTCATTGCCGGTGTAAAGGTTACTGACGAGGCTTCCGCGCTGGAGTGGGGCGGTCACTCGCCCCGGGTTGTGGAAGGGCGAGCAGACAATCTCAAAGTGACTCGGCCCGAAGACCTTGAGTGGCTTGCGCAGCGCTGGAGCGCCGACCATCCAAGTTGAAAGCGGGCAGGTTTGCCTGCCCGCCATTTGCCATCAGAAGCGGTAGATCGCCGCCGCCCCGGTGCCGGTTGGCATGCGTTCAGTTGGTACCACGACGACCTCGCCACCTTGTTCGAGCGTCCAGATAGTCAGCTCGTCGAGCACGTCGGGTGTATTGACGGCGTCTTCGCTGGTGGGTGTCGCCGTTCCGTCAGACTTGTCGACATGTCCGGGTATCTGCCGCTCGGCTTCCACCAGCAGCGTTGCTACCCGGCCTTGGCGAGTGGCCTGGCCGATGTCTTCCAGATGGTCAGAAGCAAGCCCCTGCCCGTGGGATGCCCCAAATTGATTGAGCAGTCCCTCCAGCCGCTTGAGATAGCGCGGCTGCATTACCTTCCAGCTCTTTTCACGCAGCTCATTGATGTTCAAGGCGCTCTGGCCAGTCTCGATGCCTTCCGGTAGCAGGCACTCGTTGTGGCTGATCCGGCGGAAATGCGGCTGTTGCTCTGGTAGCGCGGCGAGAATCAGGGGTAGGCCTGAAGGCTTGGAATGGTGCTCCATGATGGCGCGATCGACTTCGCGGAAGTAACGATCACGGTCCCGGTCGATCTCTGCCTGCTTGCCGCTACCGCCAGCTTCCACCTGCATCGGATCGCCTCGTTCGCTGGAGCGGCCATAACCCTGGGGAAAGCCGCTCTGACCTTTTTCGGTAAGGTCGCTGCCCAACGCATCGGCAAGTGTCTTGGGTACGCCCTCGTGCAGCTTGACCTCGTCAAGAGCGTCGCGGTTGCCTTCAAGCAGGCGCACCGAGTCGCGCGACAGACAGAGAATCTGGAAGCGATCAGCGGATTGAGCAATGCGTACCAGCGGTTTGAGGTGCATGCGCGCGTTAGCGACCGCCATCTCTGGCACGCTGCGTTGCAGACGATAGACTTGGAAATAGTCCTTTGCGGCGAACGCCGCCAGACCATCGAGGCTGTGGTTCCAGAAGTCGCTGTTATCGATCAGGGCATAGAATGGCTGGAGCAAGGCGGGCGTCTGGTCCGCGTGGCCTTGTCGCTTGAGGGAGTCTTCCAATTGCTTGACCAGATGCTTGAAGCGGATCGGATCTTGCTGGCGTTCCGGGAAGCTGCGATGAGTGGGCTGATAAACGGATAGGCAGGGTCCATCGCGCTGTGACAACAGTTTGGTCAGGGTTTCTCGATCGAGTAGTCGGTTCATGCGTGGCCTCCAGTAGCGGTGGTTCGGTCCCTCGCAGAAATGTCGATGGCGCGCTCAATGGCCATCGAGGGCCAGGTCAGTGGCGGTTGAGTTTGTCCAGCGCGTGACCTAGTGCGTGGTTCAGCTTTTCCGCTGCGCCGTTGATTGCAAGGTCAAGTGATTCGGCCTTGTGGGTGGCCGAGATAGGGTCGTGGCCCTTGACCCGCGCTTCCATCTGGCAGCGCTTGTCCTGCGGTCCGCTCTTGTTGCTGTTTTCGTCGTTGAGATGCACCTCGACTCGGGTCAGATGATCATCGAAGCGCTCCAGCTCGGTTTCGATCGTTGCTTTGACCCGCTCTTCAAGCTCACTGGTAACGCTGATGCTGCGGTTGCTGTTCACCAGAACCTGCATGGTTTCCTCCTGATTGCAGCGCTGCACCCTTCCAGCGCACTCGGCTTAAAGAGTTGCAGCTACACAAGGTACGACGTGGGGGATTCTGGCGGGTTCCACGGTAAGGCTGGCCCCGGACGCGCGGTTCAAGTCCTGTTCAGTTTCGGCCGGCGGCGTATTCGTTGCGCCTGGCGAGACCGGTCTTGAGCGCTTCCACCAGCAGGCGAACCTTCGGTAGCGGATACCGGCGTTGGGGGTAGACAGCCCAGACGGCGGTATCCGGTGGCTGGTTGCCTTCCAGCAATGACACCAGCTCACCGCGATGCAGCGGCGCCTGCACGTAGTAGTCCGGCAATTGGCAGAGACCAAAACCACGCAGGGCGGCGTCCAGTACCGCCTCACCGCTATTACAGCGCCAGTTGCCGCTGGGCTTGAAGTGCTGCTCGCGACCCTCGACTTGGAAGGACCAAATGTCACTCGTGCCAATCAGGCAGTTGTGGCGCGCCAATTCCGACAGGGTGTGCGGCCTTCCGTAGCGCTCCAGATAGCTAGGCGCGGCACACAGGTACATGGCTCGCGGTGCGATACGCGTGGCAACCAGCCGCGACTCGCCCAGCTTGCCGAGGCGGATAGCGAGGTCATAGCCTTCTTGAACCAGGTCGAGGGTGCGATTGGACAGCTCGATATCCACTCGCAGTTGCGGGTGCCGGGCCATGAATTCGTTTACCAGCGGCACGATGAAGCGCTCGCCATAGGCCACAGCTGCGGTCATGCGTAGCAATCCGGTGGGCGCACTGTGCAGGTCGCTGATGGCGAGAAAGGCTTCGTCACGTTCCTCGATCAGCCGCTGGCAGCGTGCGAAGAAGGTATGCCCGGCTTCGGTGAGCGAGACGCGGCGGGTGGTGCGATAGAGCAGGCGCGCCTGCAGGCGCTCTTCTAGGCGCGCAACCTGTCGGCTGACATGCGAGGACGACACGCGCAGGCGCTCGGCGGCACGCATGAAGCTGCCGCATTCGGCTACGGCGACGAATTCGTCGAGGCCTTCCCAGCGGTTCATGAGGTTCTCCAATGATTAGAGTATCCAGCGGCATCAACACTAATGGGGTGTGATCGTAGCTGTCTGCACGAGCATTGTCCCTGTATGGCAATAATGTTTTCCAAAAGCGATCGTTAATCCCATCTTGGCCGTGAATTACACTGTTGGCTTTCCCAATCATCGAGAGTGATGACCATGACCATCAAGTCGCGTGCTGCCGTTGCCTTCGGCCCTAATCAGCCCCTACAGATCGTTGAAGTGGATGTCGCGCCGCCCAAGGCTGGCGAGGTCCTGATCCGTATTGTGGCCACAGGCGTCTGTCACACCGACGCCTACACGCTCTCCGGCGAGGATTCAGAAGGCGTGTTCCCCTGCATCCTCGGCCATGAGGGCGGCGGGATTGTGGAGGCGGTGGGTGAGGGCGTCACCTCGGTCGCCGTTGGCGATCATGTGATCCCGCTCTATACCGCCGAGTGCGGTCAGTGCAAATTCTGCAAGTCTCAGAAGACCAACCTCTGCAGCTCCGTTCGCGCCACTCAGGGTAAGGGCCTGATGCCAGACGGCACCACCCGCTTCAGCTATCAGGGCGAGCCGATCTACCACTACATGGGCTGTTCGACCTTCTCCGAATACACCGTGCTGCCGGAAGTCTCGGTGGCTAAGATCCCGAAAGAGGCACCGCTGGAAAAAGTCTGTCTGCTCGGTTGCGGCGTGACCACCGGCATTGGCGCGGTGTTGAACACGGCCAAGGTCGAAGAAGGCGCGACCGTGGCGATCTTCGGCCTGGGCGGCATCGGCCTGGCGGCAATCATTGGCGCGAAGATGGCCAAGGCCAGCCGAATCATCGCCATTGACATCAACCCTAGCAAGTTCGCCATCGCCGAAGAGCTGGGCGCTACAGACTTCGTCAATCCGAAGGATTACGACAAGCCGATTCAAGAGGTGATCGTCGAGATGACCGACGGCGGCGTCGATTACTCCTTCGAGTGCGTTGGCAACGTGCAGCTGATGCGCGCGGCGCTGGAGTGCTGTCACAAGGGGTGGGGTGAGTCGACCATCATCGGCGTCGCCGGCGCCGGGCAGGAGATCAGCACCCGGCCATTTCAACTGGTCACCGGGCGTGTCTGGCGCGGCTCGGCGTTCGGCGGCGTAAAGGGCCGTACCGAGCTACCGAACTACGTGGAGAAGGCGCAGAGCGGTGAGATCCCGCTGGATACCTTCATCACCCACAACATGCCGCTGGACCAGATCAACGAAGCGTTCGACCTGATGCACGAAGGCAAGAGCATTCGTACCGTCATCCATTTCTAAGTCAACGGCGACAAGCCACAAGCAATGGCTGAGCAACCGCTTGTGGCTTGCCGCGTTGTGCTGCCCGGAGGGCCTATGAGTCTTGAAATCGTTTCCAGCAACAAGATCTTCGGCGGTTGGCACAAACGCTATCGTCACCGTTCCACCAGCCTGAACTGCGACATGATTTTTGCCGTGTACCTGCCACCCCAAGCAGAACAGGGCGAGAAGCTGCCGGTGCTGTACTGGCTGTCCGGGCTGACCTGCACCGACGAGAACTTCATGCAGAAGGCCGGGGCGCTGCGTCTGGCTGCCGAGCTCGGCCTGATCATCGTTGCGCCGGATACCAGCCCGCGGGGTGCCGGCGTGCCGGACGATCCTGACGGTGCTTGGGATTTTGGTCTTGGCGCCGGCTTCTACCTCAATGCTACGGAGGAGCCCTGGGCGCAGCATTACCGGATGTACGATTACGTGGTCGACGAGTTGCCGTCTTTGGTCGAGGCGAACTTCCCGGTCTCCGACCGCCGTGGCATCAGTGGGCACTCGATGGGTGGCCACGGTGCGCTGATCTGCGCACTGAAGAATCCTGGTCGCTACCAGTCGCTGTCGGCTTTTGCGCCGATCAGCAATCCACTCAACTGCCCGTGGGGTGAGAAGGCTTTCAGTCGTTATCTGGGCGAGGATCGTTCGCGCTGGCGCGAGTGGGATGCCTGTGCGCTGATCGCCGACGCCAGGGAAAAGCTGCCGATGTTGATCGATCAGGGCGATCGCGATGACTTCATGGATGGCCAGCTCAAGCCGCAGGCGCTACAGGCGGCAGCAAACGCGGCCAATCACCCGCTGACGCTGCGCATCCAGCCGGGCTACGATCATAGCTACTTCTTCATCGCCAGCTTCATCGATGACCACCTGCAGCATCATGCCGAGGCGTTGAAACGTTGATGTTGGGGCGCGTAATCCGCCGTTGGGTGGTGGGCCGATGCCCACCCTGCGCGGCGGCCTGATGCCTGGGAGAAACAAAAAAGGCCCGGCCGGGTGACCGGTCGGGCCTTCCATCGCAAGGAGCTAGAGCGACGGATAATCGGTATAGCCAACCGGACCCTGAGCGTAGAACAGCTCGGGCTTTGCTTCGTTAAGCGGAGCGTCCTTACGTAACCGCTCAACCAGATCAGGGTTGGCGATGTAAGGGATGCCGAAGGCCACGGCATCGGCCTTGCCCTCATCTAGCCAGGTATTGGCCTGTTCCTTGGTGAAGCGTTCGTTGGCGATATAGATGCCACCGAATATCTGCTTCAGTTGTGGGCCGAGGCTGTCCTCACCGGCTTTTTCGCGAGTGCAGATGAAGGCGATGCCGCGCTTGCCCAGCTCTCGAGCGACGTAGCCGAAGGTTCGCGCACGGTCCGAATCGCCCATGTCATGGGAGTCGGCTCGTGGCGCCAGATGCACACCAACGCGGCCGGCACCCCATACGGAGATGGCGGCATCGGTCACTTCCAGCATCAGCCGTGCACGGTTCTCCAACGAGCCACCGTAGGCGTCGCTGCGCTGGTTGGTGCTGTCCTGCAGGAACTGATCGAGCAGATAGCCATTGGCGCCGTGAATCTCCACGCCGTCGAAACCGGCTTCCTTGGCGTTCTCCGCACCTTTGCGGTAGGCCTCGACGATGCCGGGAATCTCAGCGGTTTCCAGCGCCCGCGGTGTCTCGTAATCCTTCTTTGGTCGAACCAGGCTGACGTGACCGGCTGGCTTGATAGCGCTGGGCGCGACTGGCAGCTGTCCGTCGAGATATATCGGGTCGGAGATACGGCCGACATGCCAGAGCTGCAGGACGATCTTGCCACCCTTGGCGTGCACCGCGTCGGTAACCTTCTTCCAGCCCTGAACCTGTTCGGCGGACCAGATGCCGGGAGTGTCCGGGTAGCCGACGCCCATCGGGGTCACCGAAGTGGCTTCGCTGATAATCAGACCAGCATCGGCGCGCTGGGCGTAGTACTCGGCGATAAGATCGCCGGGTACGCGGCCGGGCTCGGCGCGGCAGCGGGTCAGCGGCGCCATGATGACGCGGTTGTGCAGTTCCAGATCGCCGATCTTGATCGGGTCGAAAAGTGTGGGCATAGCAATACCGCTCCTTTACTGGTGGTGCGAAAAGGGACTCAGAGTTCCTGGCCGATGCGCTCGACGAACGACTCGATGATCGCGTCGTTGCGCTTGAAGAAATGCCACTGGCCGACCTTTTGGCTGGTGATCAGCCCGGCTTTCTGCAGGGTCGCCAGATGGGCCGATACGGTTGACTGCGACAGGCCGGCACGCTGGTCGATCTGCCCGGCACAGACGCCGTTTTCCAGCGAATGGTGCTGCTCGGAGAAATACCGCTGCGGCTCCTTCAGCCAGCGCAGGATGTCGCGACGCAGCGGGTGGGCGAGGGCCTTGATGATGTCGTCGAAGTCGTCCGGCATGGGATGGCTCTGGGCTGTATATCGGAATGAGGCGAACTATATATCGCTTTTTTCCGATATGAGATCGATTCGACTGATGGTGGTTATTGGCCGTGTCGATGATCGGGAGGTGCCGCGGACACTCATGCAGCACTCGGCTCCTGTAGAATCGCCGCCTCGAGATTTTCAGGGTTTTGCATATATGCGTATCGGCCACGGTTACGACGTGCACCGCTTCGGCGAGGGCGATCACATCACGCTTGGCGGCGTTCGAATTCCACACAGATTTGGGCTGTTGGCTCATTCTGACGGGGACGTGCTGCTGCATGCCTTGAGCGATGCGCTGCTCGGTGCCGCTGCGCTGGGCGATATCGGCAAGCACTTTCCGGACACCGACCCGCAGTTCAAGGGTGCCGACAGCCGCGTGCTGCTGCGCCATGTGTTGAAGCAGGTGCAGGCCAAGGGCTACGTGGTCGGCAATGTCGACGCCACGATCATTGCCCAGGCGCCCAAGATGGCACCGCATATCGATGACATGCGCGCGCTGATCGCTGCGGATCTACAAGTCGAACTGGATCAGGTCAATGTAAAGGCCACCACTACCGAAAAGCTCGGATTCACCGGGCGTGAGGAAGGGATCGCCGTGCATGCCATCGCCTTGCTGGTCCGCGCATGACCGAAGACCAGCTGCTCGGTCCCCTGGCGCATGGCGAGCCTTGCGGCAGCGCGGTGCTGAAGGCGGTCGCGGAGGATTTTCAGGTCGATGAGGTGCTCGACATTCCGCTGTCCGGCGAGGGCGAGCACCTCTGGTTGTGGGTGGAAAAGCGCAACCTGAACACCGAGGAAGCTGCCAAACGCATCGCCCGCGCCGCTGGCGTGCCGCTGAAGATGATCAGCTACGCGGGACTGAAGGACCGCCAGGCATTGACTCGCCAGTGGTTCAGCCTGCATCTGCCGGGCAAGACCGACCCGGATCTTGCCGCCGCCGAGAACGAAAGCCTGACGATCCTCAAGCGCACCCGGCATCAGCGCAAGCTGCAGCGTGGTGCACACTCGGCCAATGGCTTCTGCCTGCGCTTGACAGAGCTAAGCGGTGCGCATGGCGCTCTGGATGAGCGGCTGGAGCGAATCAAGGCCTTCGGCGTGCCGAATTACTTCGGTCTGCAGCGTTTCGGCTATGAGGGCGGCAACCTGCACGGGGCACGGCACTTCGCGGCGAAAGGAGAGCTTCCGGAGCAGCGCAACATGCGTTCGCGCCTGCTTTCTGCTGGCCGTAGCTATCTGTTCAATCGTGTACTTGCCGAACGGGTCGCCGATGGCAGCTGGAATCAGGCGCGCGTGGGGGATCTGCTGGCATTCACCGATAGCCGCAGTTTTTTCCCAGCAGAGCAAGCCGATTGCAGTGATCCGCGCCTGGCCATTCTCGATCTGCATCCCACTGGCCCATTGTGGGGTATTGATCGCTCACCAGCAGGCGACGAAATTCAGGCACTAGAGAATGCTGTCGCCGAAACCGAACCTGCGATCGTCAATTGGTTGGCACAAGCTGGAATGAAGCACGAACGGCGCATTCTTCGCCTCCCCATCGGCGGTTTGTCGTGGCATTATCCCGAGCCTGACATTCTGCAACTGGAATTCGTCCTGCCGACCGGATGCTTCGCCACCGCCATGGTGCGTGAGCTGGTCAGCCTGGCAGGGCAGACGGACATCTGATGCGTATTCTGATCGCCAACGACGACGGGGTGTATGCACCCGGGCTCGCCGCGCTTTATGACGCGCTGGCCGACTATGCCGAATGCAAGGTGATAGCCCCGATTCAGGACATGAGCGGCGCCAGTAGCGCGCTTACCCTGGACCGCCCGCTTCACCCGGTAAGCATGCCGAACGGCTTCATAGGGCTGAACGGTTCGCCCACCGATTGCGTGCACCTGGGCCTAAATGGCCTGCTCGAGGATGCGCCGGACATGGTGGTTTCGGGCATCAATCTCGGCGCCAATCTTGGGGACGACGTGCTCTATTCCGGCACGGTCGCCGCGGCCATCGAAGGGCGCTTCACCGGCCGCCCGGCTTTCGCCTTTTCGCTGGTCTCGCGTTCGACGGAGAACCTGCCGACTGCCGCGCATATCGCGCGTCTGCTGGTGGAGCAGCACGACAGGCTCGAAGTCCCGCCGCGGACCGTGCTCAGCGTCAACGTGCCCAACCTGCCGCTGGACCATATTCGTGGGATCCGTCTTACTCGCCTGGGCCACCGCAGCCGCGCCAAACCGCCGGTCAAGCAGGCCAACCCGCGAGGCAAGGAGGGCTACTGGATATCGGTAGCCGGCGACGTCGAGGACGGTGGGCCGGGCACTGACTTCCATGCCGTGATGCAGGGCTATGTCTCGATCACCCCGCTGCAGCTTGATAGAACCTTCCGTGAGGCCTTCAGTGGTCTCGAAAGCTGGGTGGAGAACGTGCTGTGAGACATCGCGGACAAGACAACCTGCTGCATGGCTCTGGAATGACCTCGCAGCGCACCCGTGACCGCCTGATCCAGCGCCTCTACGAGGAAGGGCTGTCGAGCGCCCAGGTGCTCGAAGTCATTCGTCGCACTCCGCGTCATCTGTTCGTCGACGAGGCGCTGGCGCACCGCGCCTACGAAGACACGGCCCTGCCCATCGGACACAACCAGACCATTTCCCAGCCATTCATGGTCGCGCGCATGAGCGAGCTGTTGCTGGCCGACGGTCCGCTGGACAAGGTTCTGGAGATCGGAACCGGTTCTGGTTATCAGACTGCCGTGCTGGCACAGCTGGTAGAGCGAGTGTTCTCGGTCGAGCGCATTCAAGCTCTGCAAGACCGTGCCAAAGAGCGTCTGGCCGAACTCAAGCTGCGCAATGTGGTCTTTCGCTGGGGCGATGGTTGGGAGGGCTGGCCTGCATTGGCGCCTTACAACGGCATCATCGTCACCGCGGCGGCAGCCGATGTGCCGCAGGCCTTGCTCGATCAGCTGGCGCCCGGTGGGCGTCTGGTGATTCCGGTGGGTGTCGGCGAGGTCCAGCAACTCATGCTGATCATTCGAGAGGAGAACGGCTTTTCGCGCCATCTTCTGGATACCGTACGTTTCGTGCCGCTGCTAAATGGCCCCGTGATTTGATCATTCAGCGGAAGGAAGCATGAAAAACGCTTTATTGTTGTACGCCAAAGGCATGGCCATGGGCGCGGCGGATGTGGTGCCCGGTGTCTCGGGCGGTACTGTGGCTTTCATCACTGGTATCTACGACGAGCTTCTGCGTTCCATCAGTGCGGTGCCATACGCCGCCCGACCGCTTCTACGAGGGCGCATCGGCGAGGCGTGGAAGACCGCCAACGCGAGCTTTCTGCTGGTTCTCTTTGCTGGCGTGCTTACCAGCATCCTGAGCCTGGCCCGGTTGATCACCTATCTGCTGGAAGAGCATCCGATTCCCGTCTGGTCTTTTTTCTTCGGCCTTATCCTGGTGTCGGTGCACCTGGTGGGTAAGGAGATCCAGCGTCGCAACCTGTCGCGGCTGGTGAGCTTCTGCCTGGGTATAGGTTTCGCCTACTGGATCACCGTAGCGGCTCCGATGCAGTGGGGCAGTGGCAGTGTGAGCCTGTTCTTCGCGGGTGCCATCGCCATTTGCGCGATGATTCTGCCGGGCATTTCCGGCAGCTTCATCCTTGTACTGCTGGGGTTATACCAGGTGGTCCTGGGCGCAGTGAAAAGCCTGGATGTGGGCGTGATGATGACGTTCGCGGCTGGTTGTCTGGTGGGGCTGCTCAGCTTCGCGCGGTTGCTGAGCTGGTTGCTCAAGCGTTGGCGCGATCTGACCCTGGCTTTTCTCACCGGCTTGATGCTTGGCTCGCTGAACAAGGTCTGGCCCTGGAAGGAAACCCTGACCTGGCGCACCAACTCCAGTGGCGAAAATGTTCCGGTGCTACAGCAAAATTTGTTGCCTGGCGCCTACGGCGATTTGACCGGACAGGATCCTCAACTGCTGCTGGCAGTCCTCTTGGCGGTTGGCGGTATCGTTCTGGTGCTGGGGCTCGAGTGGTTTGCCGGTCGACGCCAGCCAATCACGGACGGCGTTTGACGCATTTGTCTATGAAAGGGAGCGGGCATTGAGGCTCACAGCAGTACGGCGGTGGATTCGCGGCCCCGTGGTCCGTTCGGTGCTCGGCATTCTGGTGATTGCTGGGACGCTGGTCGGTTGCGCCTCTTCGCCTCATGGTGGAGGCGTGCAGGTCGTTGACCGTAATCAGCGTGACCGTGTCACGAGCGGACAGTACCTCGTGCGCCGGGGTGACACGCTCTGGTCCATCGCATTCCGCTTTGGTTGGGATTGGCGCGAGCTGGCGCGGGTAAATGGCATTCAGCCTCCCCATGTGATCTACCCAGGGCAGAAGATCCGCTTCGATGGTGGTGCTTCACGCGTTGCTTCCGCGGCACCAAGACCCGCTCCACAGCCTGCACCGGCTCCTGCGCCGTCGACATCCGGGGTCGTTACCAATCCGGTGCCTCGTCAGCCCGCAATTACCACGCAGCCGGCGCCGCCGGTCAGTCAGCCAGCGCGCACTCCGGTTACGCCCGTAACGCGCTCTGCAAGCGGCTGGGCGTGGCCTGCGAACGGTACGATCATCGGTCGATTCTCCTCAAACGGTAGTTTGAATAAAGGAATTGATATCGCTGGGGAATTAGGACAGCCTGTCCTGGCTGCTTCTGATGGGACTGTTGTGTACGCCGGTAGTGGATTACGGGGTTACGGCGAACTTGTGATCATCAAGCACAGCGATACCTATGTAAGCGCCTACGGACATAACCGTCGGCTGCTGGTGCGGGAGGGCCAACAAGTCAAGGCTGGGCAAAGTATTGCCGAGATGGGATCGACGGGAACCGACCGGGTGAAGCTGCATTTCGAAATTCGTCGCCAGGGTAAACCCGTAGACCCGCTGCAATATCTGCCAAGACGTTGACCTGTCGCCTGCCTGTTCCAGCACTAGGTTTGGCTTGAGCGTAGCAAGGGACCCGCGTCGCTTGGGCCTGTGTCGAACTCGGAACAGGACAAGAATAAAATGGCACTTAAAGACCAAGCGCTGGAGTTTGACGTCGACGATGCGGTTCTGCTCATGGAAACGCCCATCCACTTCGACCAGAAAGACAAAGTGACCAAGGCTGCTACTGTAGGCAGACCCAAGGCCGCATCCAGCAAACAGCACAAGTTCATCGATTACAACCGAGCACTAGATGCAACCCAGTTGTATCTCAATGAAATCGGTTTCTCTCCCCTTCTGACCCCCGAAGAAGAAGTGCATTTTGCGCGCCTTGCGCAGAAAGGCGATCCGGCGGGGCGCAAGCGCATGATCGAAAGCAACCTCCGATTGGTGGTCAAGATCGCACGGCGATACGTCAATCGCGGCCTGTCGTTGCTAGATCTCGTCGAGGAAGGCAATCTCGGCTTGATTCGCGCAGTCGAAAAATTCGATCCCGAGCGTGGCTTCCGTTTCTCCACCTATGCCACATGGTGGATTCGGCAGACCATTGAGCGGGCGATCATGAATCAGACCCGCACGATTCGATTGCCCATCCACGTGGTCAAGGAACTGAATGTCTACCTTCGGGCCGCACGTGAACTCACCCAGAAGCTCGATCACGAGCCAAGTCCGGAAGAAATAGCAAATCTGCTCGAGAAGCCGGTTGGCGAGGTCAAGCGCATGCTCGGTCTGAACGAGCGTGTTACGTCTGTCGATGTATCGCTCGGACCGGATACGGACAAGACGCTACTCGATACGCTTACCGACGACCGCCAAAACGACCCGTGCGAGTTGCTCCTCGATGACGATCTGTCTGCCAGCATTGATCAGTGGCTGTCGGATCTCTCCGAAAAGCAGCGTGAGGTCGTCATCCGGCGTTTTGGTTTACGCAGCCATGAAGCCTCGACACTGGAAGAGGTTGGCCAGGAGATCGGTCTGACGCGCGAGCGTGTTCGGCAGATCCAGGTGGAAGCGCTGCGGCGTCTGCGCGAGATCCTGGAGCGTAACGGTCTATCGAGCGACGCGCTGTTTCAATAACGCAGGCTGAGGCCGGACCTGATTTCTTCCAGGTCCGGTCAATGTCCACCAGTGCCTGCCAGTCTCTCCAGTAGCAGGGATTTCTTACGCTGCCCTTCACGCTCGATCAGCTCATCGAATTAATGCCCATTGATTGGATCTTCGATTTTCCCCATCCCCTTGTAAGCATTTACTTACAGATGCTGTAAGTAAAGCTTGTGCGGAATCCGTGCTAAATAGCGATTCTGCTTTCAGTCGATTTTTAACTTATTGATCTTTAAAAAATATCCATGTTTTTGCCAAATATTTGGCGGGTGTTCCTCAAGGAAACACGGCTTGCGGCGCAGACTGCCATCATTAATATCGCACCCGTGCTTAGGGATTAGCACGGCCTTCAGGATGAAGGTCAGGGACCATCGCAGGACGCGATGACATCAGGAGGATGAGAAGGGATATAGGGAGCAAGGAAGGAGGCGGGCGGGGTCAAACCCGCCCCTTTTTTTTGCCCGCGAAAAACTCCGCTGAACCGAGTGGTCGGCGCAGGGCCTAAGGTAAACAGCCCACCAGTGGAGATAGATCATGAATGGCGACCTGCACAACGATCAGCCAGCCGACGAGCGCGACGACGTCGCCCGGCGTCCCGACGAAGCTGATGAAGATCAGCTCGATGAGGCGATCGAAGAAACCTTCCCGGCCAGCGATCCCATTTCGCCCTGATCCCCAACCAGCGAAGCAAAGTCGCAGCCAGGATCTCCTCCGGCTGCGGCGCTTGCCAACAGTGCGGGTATTACCTGCCCACGCAGCAGCGGCGCGACGTCCTCTCGTGTGCAAGGTGCCAACTCTAGCCAGCCCAGCTCCTCCAGCTCAGCCTGCACGCTGACGGTATGAGGAAGGCGCGCCATGAACACATCGGCTTTTACATGATGGCCCGGCTCGTTTGCAGCGGGGGCCTGAAAGTGCCCCAGCGCTTTAAAATCGCGGTCGCCCATGGTCAGGCCTAGCTCTTCATGAAGTTCGCGGATGAGCGTCTCTAGGGCTGTCTCGCCAACTTCCGCTTTGCCACCAGGAAGCATGAAAAAGCGCGTACCGCGCTTGCGCACGATCAGCATGCGTCCGCTTTCATCGAACAGACAGGCGATAGAGATCGTCAGTGTGGGGCCTTGCATTTGCATCCCTCGATCGTTGAACAGTGCAATCAGTGTCTTGTTCCTGCGGTAGCGCATGAGGCGGTCCCTCAGCATCTCTGGCAGGTTATCTGTTGTCGAAAACCCCAGCCGTCCATAGAAGTCCAGCAGTTCCGGTTTGCAGAACAGCCAGACAGTGCCTTGGGTAGATGCCAGCGCCTCTCGGACCAGTTGTGCGCCGATACCTTGGTTCCGTTCGGCTGGGGCTACCAGCAAACCGGTGAGGAAATGCCCCTGTGCAATGGGAGTCAGACATAGCCCTGCGACGATATCGCCGCGCCGGGCAACCCAGCACATCGCCTCGTGGCGTACACGGTTACGGCTGTTATGGGTTCTATAGAACCTGACCAGTAAAGGTTGTAAGGCTGCGGGAAGCTGTGAGTATTCGGGCGAGGGCATGGGATCTGAGGCGATTTGGAGAGTGACAGTCTAGCGCCTGGGATGTCATCGCAAAAACACCGCCGCTCAAACCATGCCGTTCATCCGTTCGCTGCATCTTTTCTGCCGTCTGGGCGCTCTCACCCTTAGCGTTTCCAACGACAGGAATAACAACATGTTGGATCTACTGATCGTCCTTGCATTCGTCCTCTACGGCCTCTCAGCGGGGATGCGTGCTCGCAACAAAGCCTCACAGAGCCTCGACGAGTATTTCCTGGCCGGACGAACCATCAAAGGGTGGCGCGCCGGGGTTTCCATGTCTGCCACGCAGTTTGCCGCTGATACGCCGCTATTGGTCAGCGGCCTAGTTGCTACAGCCGGTGTCTTTGCGCTCTGGCGACTGTGGATTTACGGGCTGGCGTTTCTGCTGCTGGCATGGATATTCGCCTCGGGTTGGCGCCGTGCCGGCGTGCTGACCGATGCGGAGCTGACGCGCGTGCGATACAGCGGGCCGGCCGTAGTGCCGTTGCGGCTGTTCAAGGCGATCTACTACGGCACCGTAATCAACTGTGTGGTGCTCGCAATGGTACTGGTCGCGGCCATCCGTATTGCCGAGGTCTTCCTGCCATGGCATGAATGGCTGCCAGGCGGCGTCTACGAGGTGATCATGGGGGCAGTGGAAGCCAGCGGCATACGGCTAGGCGAGAGCATCAGCGGGCTCGATCAACTGACGACCAGCACCAACAACCTCATTTCGATCCTGTTGATCCTGACTTTCACGGCGATGTACTCGATCACCGGCGGCCTACGGGCGGTGGTGCAGACCGATGTCATGCAGTTCAGCGTGGCGATGCTGGGCACGCTGGTGTACGCCTGGTTCGTTGTGGATGCAGCGGGTGGGCTGGGCGGACTGACAGATAGGATCGTCGAGCTATATGGCAGTGAGCAGGCGGCCAAGATGCTGTCGTTTTCACCGCCGAGCAACGCCGGCGAGGCGCTGACGCCGTTCCTGGTAATCGTCGGTTTGCAGTGGTTGTTTCAGATGAACTCCGACGGCACTGGCTACTTGGCGCAACGCAGCATGGCTTGCCCGACAGACCGTGAGGCGCGTATTGCCGGTTTGGTATTTACCTGGCTGCAGATCTTTCTGCGCAGCCTGTTCTGGCTGGCGATCGCCATTGGCCTGCTGGTGCTGTATCCGTTCAGTCCGGAGGAGATGAGCGGCGAAGGGTTCACCGCCGCGCGTGAGGCATTGTTCGTCACCGGTATCGATGAACTGCTGCCGCCGGGCTTCCGCGGACTGATGTTGGTCGGGCTGCTCGCGGCTCTGGCGTCGACCGTGGATACTCACCTCAATTGGGGCGCTTCGTACTGGAGCAATGATGTCTACGGTGGGGTAGTCGCACCGAAGCTGCTCAAGCGCAAGCCCAGGGACAAAGAGCTGGTCCTCGTCGCGCGTCTTTCCAACGTGCTCATACTGCTGATCGCGATGGTCATCATGGCCAACCTCGGCTCGATTCAGACGGCCTGGTTCATCTCCTTGCTGTTCGGTGCCGGTATGGGTTCGGTACTGGTACTGCGCTGGCTCTGGGAGCGGATCAATCTCTACTCCGAGCTGACGGCAATGATCGCATCGCTGATCACCGCCCCTTTACTGCTCTATTACCTTGGCACCGATCCGGAGCGGGAGTGGATACGTCTGGGCATCATGTCGCTGGTGACGTGCAGCGCCGCGATTCTCGTCAGTTACATCACGCCGCCAACCGACAAGGAGACGCTGGATCGTTTCTACCGTCGGGTGCGGCCGTTCGGTTTCTGGGGGCAAACCGCTATGCGCTGTGGCGTGACACGCCGCGAATCGCTCAAAGCATTGGGGGCACGGTTGTTCGCCGTTGCGGTGACCGCGGTGTCGGTTTACACCCTGCTCGTAGGGGTTGGGCGTCTGCTGTTCCCCCAACCCGGTGGCAGCTCTACGCTCGCCTGGTTGTGCGTCGCTGTTGGGATTGCGCTGACGCCAGTGTGGATGTATCTGGCGTTCAGCCGTTACTTCGACGATGAGCGTGAGGAAGATTCGGGCTTACAGGTTGAGCCGGAAAGATAGTGGCTGCACTGCGCGCAAACTATATGGGTTAGACACAGGCGGGCGCAGCCGATGGCATGCGCCTGTGCTTTAAACCCGCGTTTGACTGGGCGTTTAATCAGGCCTCGACTAGCTGCTGCAGAAAGTTCTTCAGCGCCAAGCCGGGTTCGTCGTCCTCGGAGGCGATCATGCGGATTCCCCACTGCCGCAGCACTTCCTCCTGAACCGGATTGGGTTTGTGCGAGAACACATAAGAAATAGGCCGAACACCCAGGGTTTCGTGTTCATTCCAGATCTTCGAAAGCTTGTGAAACAGCAGTCGGATATTGGTATCGGAAAGGCTATAGCCGATGAAAAGTACGGCCTTGCTGAGCGTGTCGGCGCGTAGCTTGATGTCCAGCGGCGTTTCGAACTGCAGGCGTTGGTAGTAGCTGGTTTCGTCGAGCACGATCGAGGCGTCATCATCGAAGTCGCCGTGAAATTTGACGATCTGCCTGACGCCATCACGCGCCTTGGTCAGGTCACTGGCATTGGCGATCTTGATGTAGTCCACCGCATGGGCGTCATGGGCGTACTCCAACCAGCGGTCATAGTTGGTGGTATAGATCGCCGGAAAACGGCCGCGCACGATAAGTCGGTGAATCTCCGAATCGCGTATTTCGATATTGCGGTGCCACTCGCGGTCCATCCAGCTACGCAGCGGTCCGATGCTGCCTTTCTTGATTCGGTAGTACTCGGCCAGCGCAAGGAAGTTGCCGTAGGTGTTGAACACCTCCGGGTCGTAGTCGAGCTGCACGGCGATCTCGTCGATCAGCTCCTTCCACGGCGGCAATCCAATGTTGGCGGATACGCCGGAACCGACGAAAAGGATCAGACGATTGGTCCGGTACGCTTCGCGGAGTTGGTCCATGGGTGTTCAGGATTCCCGCAGATAGGTGACGAAGGCGTCGAGCGCACGTCGGCGCATGGACAGGCCGTTCTTTTGCGTGCCCAGCTGCGCGAATGTCTGGGTCTGGCCTTCCGGAATGAACACGTCATCCCATTCGAAGCCGCCATGTCCGGCTGGTGACGGTGCGATGCGCCCGGCAACCACGCCTTCGAAGAAATGCCGTTTGCGACCGTCACAATAGCCGATCAGGGTCCGCGCTTCGGCGGCAGGATCGTCCAGCCGCCCGATCAGCTCCGAGAATCGCTCGGCCTGCAGCCGGTCCCAGAATATCTGCGTCAGCCCGCCGGGAAAGCCGTTGAGGCTGTTGATGAAGAGCCCGGTGTGTTCGACAAAGACCGGTTTGCCGATCATCTTGAAGGCGACCAGCAGCTTGTCGCTGACCAGCTGGTACAGGTCCTCGGTACGCAGCTCCTCGATACGGATAGGAAAAGGCTTCACCTCGATTCCGCTGGGCTGGAGGATCTCGCGAACCTCGAGGATCTTCTGCGGGTTGATGGACGCGAAGCGGATTTTCATGGACCGAGCCAGCTCCGGTTTCGACGGATGGATGCTGCCGTCACGACGGCTGCTCTTGTCTGTATGACGCAAGGTGAACGGCTCGGTTCTCCTACCCAGCGGATTAATCGATCAGGCGCGCCTATGGACGTGGCAGCGCCACGTCTGAAAAGAATGGTTTGCAGCCTCTGGCGGGGAGGGCGCTTCAGCTCTGGCCTGGACGACGTACCGGGCAGGCTGCCTGCACCTGACGGATGCGCTCGGCCGGTACGCGCAGCTGCCGCAGCAGGTACTCGGCGAATTCCGGCGTGTATGGTTGCCGGGCGATGGCCTGCTCCATGCAGAACAGCCAGGCGTCGCGTTCGGCTTCGCCGACCTGCCAGCGGGTATGGAACTGCGGAATGCTGATGCCGCCATACTTCTCTGCATATCGCTTCGGACCACCCAGCCAGCCACTGAGGAAACTTGCGAGGCGATCTTGCGCTTCGTTCACGTCCGGCGGATACATGGCGCGAACAACCGCGGCCTGCGGCGCTTCTTCCATGACCTTGTAGAAATCCGCGACCAGCTGGTGCAGCCCAATCTCGCCGCCAGCGGCCTGGAACGAAGCATCGCCGACGCCGAAAGCAGGACGTTGATCGAGGTTCATCGGCTTGCCCTGACTCTGGAAAAGGCGCGGAATGATGCGCGCTTGTGCCAGATCAAAACAAGTGCAACCAGCGCCGACAGCTTGCAGGTTGCTGGTCTAAGCTGAAGGCCCATACAAGAGCGGAGATAACAAATGCGCAAGCTTCTGGTTGCATACGACGGTTCGGACAACTCCAAGCGCGCCCTGCAGTATGTCGTCGATCTGGCGCGCGATACCGGCCTCACGCTGCAGGTCCATGTGGTCAATGTCCAGCACGAGCCGATCATTTATGGCGAGTACGTAACCTCGGCCATGATTGACGAGCTCAACAACGGGCTGATGGGTAAGGCACGTGCCGTTCTAGACGAGGCGGCGGCCGTGTTGCAGGGCGGGGGACTGAGCTGCGAGACCCACGCGCTGCTGGGTAATGTGGCCGAGCAGGTCAGTGAAGCGGTCAAGCGCCTGGGGTGCGACACCGTGGTGATGGGCACCCGAGGCCTCGGTAGCTTCACCGGACTGCTGCTGGGCTCGGTGGCGAACCGGGTGATCCACGAAGTATCAGTCCCGGTTCTGCTGGTCAAATGAGCTGAAACTGCCAGCCCTGGCCATCAGTCCTGTTTGCCCTTGAGCAGGTCGGCCAGGTTGGCGAAGGCTTTGAAGGTTTCCTTCGGGCCCAGATCGCTGCCGGGCCGGGCTTCGGCATGGTACTGGTTGTCTGTATAGCGGGAGTGCTCGTTGTCGTGGCAGTAGAGGCAGAGCAGCTCCCAGTTGGAGCCGTCCTCGGGGTTGTTGTCGTGATTGTGGTCCTTGTGGTGGACTGTCAGTTCACTCAGACGCTTGCCGGAAAACTCTCGCGCGCAACGTCCGCAGACCCAGGGGTACATCTTCAACGCCTTTTCCCGGTAGCCTTGTTCGCGTTGGCTATAGGGCGTGGAGGGCTTGTTGGTGCTCATCTTGAATGCTCGCCGGATTACAGTGCTGGTTAGTTAAGCCGATGGTGATCAGCCAGCCAAGCCGACATAGACGTTCTGCACATCATCGTGGGCATCGATGGCTTCAAGAAAGGCTTCGACTTCTTCCAGTTCAGCACCCGATAGGCTGACCGGGTTCTTGGGGCGGTAGCCCAGTTGCGCGGATTGCACGGTAAAGCCGAATTCCGGTAGTGCCTTACAAACGGCGTCGAGATCGGTCGGTTCGGTGATGAAAAGCGCAGCACCTTCATCTGCCGCTTCGAAATCCTGAGCGCCGGCTTCGATCGCGGCCATTTCGGCATCGGCATCGCCTTCAGGCGCAGCTTCGATCATGCCGACATGATCGAAATCCCAGCTCACCGAACCAGACGAGCCCAACTGCCCCTTACGGAACAGCACGCGGATTTCGGCAACAGTGCGATTCACGTTGTCGGTCAGGCACTCGACGATGAGCGGAACCTGATGCGGGGCAAAGCCTTCGTAAAGAGTGCGTTCGTAATGAACCACCTCGCCGCTAAGGCCAGCGCCTTTCTTGATGGCGCGCTCCAGAGTGTCCTTGGGCATCGAGGCCTTCTTGGCCTGTTCCACAACCAGGCGCAAGCGCGGATTCATATCGGGGTCGGCACCACTGCGAGCTGCAATCATGATTTCCTTCGACAGTTTGCCGAAGATCCTGCCCTTGGCGTTCGCCGCCGCTTCCTTATGCTTCGCTTTCCACTGTGCGCCCATGCTCGTCCCCGTCTGATGTGATGAAGCCAGGGGCGAATTCTATAGCCTATTCCGGGTTTGCGTCGCCGGTGGTGGTAATGGCGATGATGAGCTCTGCTACAGCCCGATCAACGGGATGCTGCGACTGTGCCGCTCAATTTTGTTGCCACTGTATGGATCGGCCGCCAGGAGCCCCGGCTCTAATAGTTTTTTTGGTAACAAGGTGCGTCACCATGTCGCCTCGGGATTTGCTGCTCGCGCTTGTAGTCATTGTCGTCTGGGGCATGAACTTCGTGGTGATCATGGTCGGTCTGCATGATGTTCCGCCGATGTTGTTGGGTGCACTGCGTTTCATGCTGGCGGCGGTGCCAGCGGTGTTCTTCATCAGGCGTCCTCAGGTGCCGTTGCGCTGGATGCTGGCCTATGGGCTGACCATCTCCCTCGGGCAGTTCGCCTTCCTATTTACCGCCATGAAACACGGCATGCCGGCGGGCCTGGCCTCGCTGGTGCTGCAGTCGCAGGCGTTTTTCACGCTGTTCTTCGCGGCGCTGTTTCTCGGTGAGCGGATACGCTCAGCTAATCTGCTCGGCTTGGTCATTGCGGCCTGCGGCTTGGCGCTGATCGGTGCGCAAAGCGGGCTGGGTATGACCCTGAGCGGGTTCGTACTGACAATCTGTGCGGCGTCAATGTGGGCGCTGGGCAATATCGTCACACGCAAAGTTGGCAAGGTGAATCTGGTCGGGTTGGTGGTATGGGGCAGTTTGGTGCCGCCGTTGCCATTTCTGGCACTGTCGCTATGGCTCGAAGGGCCTGTGGTGATCGAGGCGGCGTTTCGGGGCATCGGTTGGCAGACGATTCTGGTACTCGTCTATCTGGCGTTCGGCGCAACGATTCTCGGCTATGGCCTTTGGAGTCGATTGCTCTCGCGCTATCCGGCCAGCCAGGTGGCGCCGTTTTCGTTGCTGGTACCGGTAGTGGGGCTGACATCGGCAAGCGTGCTGCTGGGCGAGCGACTAGGTTCGCTGCAACTGGGCGGTGCATTGCTGGTGATGATCGGGCTGGGGGTAAACGTCTGCGGCGGCTGGCTCGTCGCCCGCCTGCGTCTGGTCAGAGTCTGAAACGCCCGGCATTGGACCGGGCGTAGCAGCGATTGCATCAATGAGTCGCGGCGTGGGCGCCGAGCAGCGGAGTGGAGCCGCCTTTTTTGTCGCGCTTGGCCATGCGTTTCTCTTGTGCGGTTTTCAACGGCTTTTTCTTGCCGTCCTTCTTCGCGTCCATTCCCTTGCTCATGGTGTTCACCTCTGATTGCGTGGCTGGACATGTCCTGATGTGCAAAGGCCTGACTGTCGCTGCTGGAGCGAAGACTGTTTCCGGCCTGGCGTCTTCCGTGACCGCTGCAGTATGGCATTGCTGCGGTACTTTGCACGCAATGCTTTGATGGTGAATCAGTGGAACAGGCTGTGCTGATCGCGCTGGCGGCGGCAGGCGTCATAACGCTGGCGGAAGATAGCCTGGAAGTGAAGGGCAAGGCGTGGCAGTTCGGCCAAGCTCAGCAGCGCTTCCTCATCAAGCGACGGGTTTAGGAAGCAGCGCCAGAGGTAGGCAACGCTGATGTCGGGGTGTGTTCGCTCAAGCAGCTGCACACCGTCGCCGGGGTGCACCATGCCTTCCTCGATGGTTCGATAGAGCCAGCCGGTACGACCACTCGATGACAAGTCGCGGGCCAGGCCGCGTAGTCCGTGTCGACTGTCCAGCCTTACGCAGGGTGAGCGTGGCTGACTCACTTCGATTACCGCTCCGCCCCAGCGCAGTCGGTCACCGATGCACACGTGCTCTTCGTCCATTGCTTCGCTGCCAAGGTTTTCACCGAAGGCACCTAGGCCGAGCTGTGTGCGCAACTGCGGGAAGCGCTGCGCCCAATAAGCGTAATGCTGCGTCGGGTAATGGCACAGGGCGCGATCCGGGCCACCATGAAAGCGTCGATCAGCGATCTGATCACCTTGCAAACCGTCCATGCCGAGCCATAGCGGAACATCGCTCAGCTGCTTGCCAATTGCTGTGGCCTTGGTGCTGCCAGGCAGGGGGGAGAGGTTGCGACACA
This sequence comes from Pseudomonas sp. E45-MNA-CIBAN-0222, assembly GCF_040310405.1. NCBI lineage: Bacteria > Pseudomonadati > Pseudomonadota > Gammaproteobacteria > Pseudomonadales > Pseudomonadaceae > Pseudomonas > Pseudomonas sp. E45-MNA-CIBAN-0222. Next base: position 94,172 of record NZ_JBEOPU010000005.1, on the reverse strand, counting down.
CCAGCGGTCCGTTGACGGCCCAGCTGTTTTGCGACGTGGATGCGAGGCTGTCACTCAAGGTTGCTGCGCCTGGTGGAGTCGCTCCAGCTCGCGCCGAACCATCGCGGTGTACTCGGGTGGGCCGAGTCGATACAACTCAGTGGCGACCCATGCCAGCCATCGGGGGCCGAGTGCCGCTTGCTGATCCAGCAGCCGCCGGGCCTCGGCATTGGCGCGCTCAGCATTGTGTTGATGGAAATCTGCACGACTCACGAATCTTCTCCATTACGGTGGAACAGGGCAGTAAAAAGCGGGGCGATGGTAAACCCTGGGCGCTCGCGTTAGGCTCGATGGCTCTTTTCGCGCCACGAGAACGATGCATGCCGGTGTCCGTGAACTTCAAGCACAAGATCTCCCGTCAGCGGCCCTATGGCAAGGTGGAGGCGGGTCTGCGGGCCAGTGATGGCAACCTGGAGGCGGTAGTCGACCAGCTGGAAAGCGATCGCGGGCGGATCATCAATTCCGCGGCCGTGCGCCGCCTGCAGCAGAAGACCCAGGTTTTTCCGCTGGAGCGCAATGCAGCAGTGCGCAGCCGTCTCACTCATTCGCTGGAAGTGCAGCAGACCGGTCGTTTCATCGTTCGTACGCTGTACAAACAGCTTGGCAACAGGGCTGCGCAATTCGGCCTGGACGGGCTCGAGCATGCGCTGGAAAGCCTGGTCGAGATGACTTGCCTGATGCACGATATCGGCAACCCGCCGTTCGGTCATTTCGGCGAGTACGCCATTGGCGAGTGGTTCGAGCGCAATCTGGATATGCTGTTTACAGCCGCCGTGACGCCGGGGCAGGGCGATGTCGAGTTGCGCAAACGAATGCTGGTCGATCTGAAGCAGTTCGAAGGTAACGCTCAGGCGGTTCGCCTGGTGGTCTCGCTGCAGCGCCTGAACCTGACCTATACGCAGACCGCAGGGCTACTCAAGTACGTTCGTCCGGCCTATCAGGCCAAGCCCGCGAAAGGCACGCCAGGCGCTTACCTGCTGAAAAAGCCCGGCTTCTATCTGTCCGAGGAGCCCTTCGTGCGCGCGCTGCAGGCGGCGCTCGATCTGCAGCCGTGCACGCGTCATCCGTTGGCCTACGTGATGGAAGCCGCCGATGACATCGCCTATTGCCTGGCGGACATCGAGGATTCGGTGGAAAAGGGCATATTCAGCATTGAACAGCTGGCGCAGCTGCTGCTCGCCAAGTTCGCCCTGCACGGATCGGTCGATGCGCCGGTGCCCGGGCCAGAGCGCAGTTTTCGCAGCATGGTCAATTACGCGCTCGAACGGGCGCATAAGGAACCGATCAACAAGGCCGGCGAATTCTTCATATGGCTGCGGGTGAACATGATCCATCCGCTGGTGCAGCATGCCGCGCGGCAATTCATCGACAACATCGAGGCGGTCTACCACGGCACGCTTGATCGGGCGCTGCTGGAGGATGACAGCCTGCCCAACGCCATCGTGCAGACCTTCAAGGATGTCGCGATGGATCACGTGTTTTGCCACCGTGAGGTGGAGACCTTGCAACTGCAGGGCTATCGAATTCTTCAGGGCTTGCTGGAGTTCTACGCACCGCTGTTGCGCGTGCCGACGCCGGTCTTCGATGCACTCACCCTCGGGACCTGCCGCAGCGAGCCACATCTACAGATGCTTGCCCGGCGGTTGCCCAATCAACTCGTCAAGGCATATCACGAGGCGCTCAAGGAGCACGAGCAAGAGTCGACCGACCGGCCGTTGTGGGAGTTTTACTACCGCAACCGGATGCTGCAGGATTACATCAGCGGCATGACCGACCAACTGGCTCAGGATGAGTACCGCGCGCTTTCGGCTTTGTGACTAGGGGCGTTTTCGTTGCGCGCAGTTAAGTCATCGAGGCCTGCTGGATCTCAGTAACCGCGGCTGCGTTTCACCAGATCGCTGAGCGGCTGTCCCTCGCGCAGCGCCTGCAGGTTTCGCGCGACGATCCGCGCCGCGCTGCGCATATCCGTCGCTGCCGCTACGTGTGGCAATACCGTCACCCGGTCGTGGCGCCAGAATGGATGGTCCGCCGCTAGCGGTTCGCTACGAAACACATCGAGAACGGCGTGGCCGACCTTGCCGCTGGCTAGTGCTTGCAATAGATCCGTCTCCACGACATGTCCGCCGCGCGCGAGGTTAACCAGCCCAGCACCGGCCTTGAAAGCATCGAAGAAACGTAAGTCGAGCAGGTCAGCGGTTTGCGCGGTCAATGGCAGCAGGTTGATCACGATATCGCTGCGTGCCAGCAGCGGCCACAGCGTGTCCATGCCGTGCTCCAGAGCAACGCCTTCAACGGTGCCGCCATGCAGATTCCAACCCGTCACCCGGTATCCCATGGCGAGCAATCGGCTGGCGCAGGCTCGGCCCATTTGGCCCATACCCAGCAGGGTCACCTGTATTTCGTCGGCGCGTCGCTGCGGCAGCGGGTGCCAGCTGCAGTTCAATTGCTGCCGAGCATAGTCGTAGAACCGGCGGTGCAGCGACAACGTTGCCCAAAGCGCAGTTTCCGCCATGGCCGCGCTCATGGCCGGGTCTACCATGCGGGCGACGGGCACATCCGGCAGGCTGGGATCGAGCAGTAGCCGATCCACGCCAGCCCATAGCGATTGAATCAGGCGCAGATTGGGCAGGTTCTGTAGCGAGCCATGAGGCGGATTGGCGACCACAGCTGCGTCTATCAGTTGAGCGGTTCGCGCCGTGTGCGACAAATGCCATCGGGTGTCGGGCAAGGCATCTTTTAATTCCGTGAGCCAGGCCTCGCGCTCTCCATCATCGAAGCTGCCACTGAGCAATATATCCATGCGCTAGTTTCCTCGTTTCACCCTGCGTGGAACTGTACCCAGTCGCGCAGCCTCTGAATATGCAAGTAGCGGAACGCGCACAGGCGTGATTCCGGCCTGTTCACGAGCCTAAGGAGAAATTCATGGAATTGCCCAATAAAGACCTCGGCACTCTGTTCGAGCAGCTTGGTCTGGATTCCGATCCGGCCAGTATTGACGCCTTCATCGGCAAGCACGGCCCATTGCCAGAGGATGTTCGCTTGGCGGACGCGCCGTTTTGGAACGATTCACAGCGTGCGCTGCTGCGCGACGAATGGGCAGAGGACGCGGAGTGGGCGCCGATTGTCGATGAGCTGAATGTGCGCATGCACGAAAGCGGATGATCTGCGCGGGCTGCGGCGGTTGTCGCAGCCCGCTGTCCCGTCGGCTTTCGTCAGTTGAAAGCCAATAATGCTGGCGAGCTCAGTCGAGCAGCTCGGCCGGTACGTTACCGCCATTCTCGGCAAGCTTTTTCAATACCGCTTTGTGCAGCCACATATTCATTTGAGCGGAGTCGCTCATTTTGTCGGCCGGGCAGCCAAGCTCGGTGGCCAGTTCCTTGCGCGCCGTCAGGCTGCTGTCCAGACCGAGTAACTTCAGAAGATCGACGATCGACGTACGCCAGTTAAGCTTTTCCGGGTGGTTGCCCGCCATGCCGTCGAGCTTGGCTGCTACGTCAACCTGATCGACCGCTGGAGACGCTGGTGCGCCTGCACCGCCTGTTGAGGCCTCCGGCGGCGTGGTGGGCGCGGTGGAATCGGGCGCAGCGTGCGCGCTGCCTAGGCCGATCTTTTCGAGAATGGAGTTGAAAAAGCCCATGGGAGCCTCCTGTTATCGTGAGTGATGAGCCGTGGCTCGCAGATTAGGACCGCTGGCGTCCTGATTCGTCGCGTATCCAGTGGCCTGTGGCGCACTGGATTGATCCTGCCGGGGGGACTGCGTCGGCAGCGCCGGGCAATCGAGTTGAAACCCCTATGCAGGCACGTGGGCCGTTCTTGCCTGGCGTCGCTCGTGCTGTAACTGTGGCACGGCTAGAATGCCGTTTTGCCTCAGGAGCCACCATGAGCGAGCCGACCCCCCACGACCTCGATCTCGACGCCCGCTACGCCTGTGCCAAAAGCCTCGCCCTGGAAGCTGCCCAGTTGGGCATGGATTTCTACCGGCAGCGCGAGACGCTGGATGTGGAGCACAAGGGCAACGACCGTCAGGATGTGGTCAGCATCGCCGACAAGAGCATCGAGGATTTCATTCGTGGACGCCTTGCCGAACAGTTTCCGCAGGACGGTTTTCTCGGCGAGGAGAGTGGTTCGGCTGATCTCAAGGCCCGTTGCGTCTGGGTGATCGATCCTATCGACGGCACGGCCTGCTTTGTTAATGGCCTGCACAACTGGTGCGTTTCCATTGGCTTGCTGATTGACGGCGAGCCGCATATCGGCGCGATCGCCGACCCAAACCATGACGAGCTGTTCCACGGCTGCCAGGGGCGAGGCGCTTACGTCAACGAAACGCCACTCAAGGCCAGCGCTGCGCTGCATGTCCGCGAGGGGCTGACGGGGGCGGGCACGTTCCACCCGCGGGGCAAGGAACACTTCATCCCGTTCCTGGAAAAACTGCTGGCCGAAGGTGGGATGTTCATCCGCAATGGCTCCGGCGCGTTGATGACTGCCTATGTCGCTGCAGGTCGATTGATCGGCTATTACGAAACTGAACTCAAGAGTTGGGATTGCCTTGCCGGGCTGGTGCTGGTGGCCGAGGCGGGTGGGCTGCGCAACGACTTCTTCCGCAACGACGGGCTACTCAAGGGCAACCCGTATCTGGTCGCAGCGCCCGGTGTGTACCGGCAGCTGGCCGAGCTGATCGGTCCTTCGCTGGACGCTTGAGCACTCTCGTTCGTCGCACAGCGTGGGCTGGGCGCTACGGGATGCGCAGCCTGTGCTATACCGATCTGACGCGCTGGGCCGGCGAAACGGTCCGTTCATCACAGGGGGACCAATCGGCTGTCCATCGGACCAGAGTGAACTGCGTGATCTGATGGCTGCCCGCACAGAGCGAGGTAAACGATCATGAGCATGATGCAATGCACCTACCGCGACCACCTCATCACCGCCGAAGTTATGGAATATCCCGGCACCCCGACACCCTGGGCGGGTGGTTGTCGGATCACCGATAGCGCCGGGCACACGACTCGTCGCCTGCCTCTCCCGCTCGAGCACGCGTTCATGGCTGAACTGGAAAAGGCTCAGCGTGTGTCCATCGCCCACGGCAAATGGCTGGTGGACCAGCACCTTGATCACGGGCGACAGCTGTTTCAGCAGGCGGCGTAGCGATACCGGATGTCCTTCCTCGACGCGTCGGGTGCTTTCCACCCGGCGCGCTTTCATTGCGCAGGGTGCGCGCCGAGCGTGACCATCTGGCGAAGCGCACTTGTGTAGGAAAAATTCTCTGCTGACGGCCGTGCGTGAATCTAGCGCTTTACGTCGATAACGGCAGCGATCCGGCTAAGTTTCGGATAGCAAAGCGAAAACTGCTCGTTGCAAAGACAACTTCGGCGACATCTTGCCCGTTGCTTAATAAGCAAAACGGTGGCATAGCTATCAGCAAGCCACCCGAAAGGGCGGTGCTCATAAGCGGAAGTAAGGACGACTTATGCAAATCCAGGTTCACAGCGATAACCACATCGAAGGCAGTGCCCGTCTGGCTGATTGGGTCAGTGCCAGTGTCGCCAGCAAGCTGGACCGGTACGACGACGAGTTGACTCGTGTAGTCGTACACCTCAACGACGAAAATGGTGACAAGGCCGGTGCCCAAGACAAGCGCTGCCAGATCGAAGCGCGCCCTAAGGGCCTGCAGCCGATCTCAGTCACCCACAAGGCCGAATCGCTGGAGTTGGCCGTCGATGGTGCGGTAGACAAACTCAATAACGCACTCGCTCACCAGTTCGGCAAGTTGCGTAGTAAGCGTCCCGGCGCTCAGCCGCAGATGATCGATGGCGCCGTTGCCGGTCGCGATGCGCTGCTCGAGGAAGATTTCCTCGCAGACGAGCAGGTCCGTAACTCATAAGCTCTAGGTAAGGGCCTTCCGAGAGGAAGGCCCTTCTCACATCAGTGCAGCAGTTCTGGCGGGATGCTGCCGCCGTTCTCAGCTAATTTCTTCATTACCGCCCGGTGCAGCCACATGTTCATCTGCGCCGAGTCCGCCATCTCTGCCGGTGGGCAGCCAAGCTCCGTAGCAAGCTCTCGGCGCGCCTCCATACTGCTGTCCAGTCCAAGCAATTTCAGCAAATCGACGATAGATGAGCGCCAGTTGAGCGCTTCGAGGTGCTGCGCCGCCTTGGCTTCCAGTTGTGCCACGACGTCTACGCCGCTTGCAGTGGTTGCAGACTGATTCAGGTCCATGTGCGGCGCGATGGTTGCGTTGTCGGTGGTTGTAGGTGTGTTGCTCAGCGTGATGCCTTCGGCACTCGAGTGCGTGGCGTCGGCCGCAGGTACATCGGCTTTGCGTTGTGCTTCGTTGGAAACATCGCCCAGGCCGAGCTTTGCCTTGATCGAATCGAAAAGTCCCATGTCCGTTCTCCGTGCTGTGGATGTACGCATTCGACAGCACAGCAGAGCGCGCCATTCGCTTCCGCGGGTCGGGTATTCGGGGTGTCAGCCGTGTTCCAGCCAGGCGCTGGCCTCGGCTTCCTGATGCAGGTCGAAGGCTTTGATGGTCAATCCGGGAATTAGCGCGCCTTCGACTTCACTTGCTTTGCGCAGCCATTCCCTGCCGGCGACCACCGCGCAGCGGTCGAAGCGGTGAATGAAACGGAAAAGTTGTGGTAGTCGGGACAGCTCAACCCCGACGGCGCCAAGCGTAGGCAGGTCGAAGTCGCCGATGCGGTAGAGCATTCGGCCATGGCTGATGCCTTCTGACTTGAATAGCAAGTCATCCAGCGCCGCGCGCATGGCCTGGCTGTCGAGCTTGCCGGAGAAGTCGATATCGATACGGTTTTCGCCTCTGCGCGATACCTGAAACATGATCAGACCCTCGTTCGATCAGTGTTCTGCGAGTAGTCCTCGCGTCCCCCTGACCATAGCCGTTGCGTCCAACTCTGGCCAAAAAATGCACGCATCCTCGACTTTTTTTGATCTGTGTCAGCATGTGCCTTGAATGTCCGTGAGCGAAAGAAACCGCTCGGAGCCTCGTCGTTGCTGAGTTTCGCCATAGGTGATCAGCGGTATCAAGTTGCACTGGCCGCCGCCGAGAACAGAGCAAGTGCGACGCCATCCTGCGGTGGCGTCGCTTTCTTTTTCTGCAGTGGGACATCCCCAATGACCAGCACCTTGGCAAACGTCATACAGTCCATATTGCGCGGACTTGGTCTGCGTACCATCAACCTCCAGTTCTTCTTTTCCTACAGCCTGATCTTTCTCTGTGCCGCTCTGACTGCCGGCGTGCTGTTCATGTCCGCCAAGGACGCCAGCCAGATCGACATGGCCGGCGCACAGCGCATGCTCAGTCAGAAAATGATGAAGGAAGCGCTTTTAGCGGCCCAAGGCATTGGAAGCCCGGCGGAAGTGGACAAGACTATCCAGCGTTTTGAGCAGTCGCATCGCTTGCTGATGGTTGGTGATCGCGCACAGGGTATTGCCCCGGTGGAGCTGGCAAGCGCACAGCCGCATCTGCAGCGCGTCGATCAGATCTGGCAGCGATACCGTCCAGCCGTGCAGGCGTTGGCGGCAGGTCAGAGTGCTGACCTGAAGGCAGTTGCCACCGACTCCAACGACATTCTTGCGGCCGCCAACGAAGTGGTGTCGCTGATCTCCGCCGAGACTAACCGCAGCGCTTCCCAGCAACTCTGGGTAGCCCTGGGTTCGACCCTGTGCATCCTGCTGCTGGTGATTCTCGGCCGAATAGCCGGCATGAACTGGTTGATGCTGCAGATCGACGAACTGCGGGGGCGGCTGGAAAAAGTCAGCCAGGGCGACTTTTCGTCACCGCTGCAGGTGCGTCATGCCGACGACGAAATGGGCATGATCACGCTGGCCTACAACCGCTTGCTGGGACAGGTCGGTGAGATGATCAAGGGCGTGCGCCTGGCCGCTGACGAAGCCGATGTCCAGTGCGTTCGCATGGCAAGTCTGGCTGGTGACAGTGCGCGTAACGTGGAAGGGCAGCAGGCCGAAATCGATCAGGTCGCGACCGCCATGAATGAAATGCTCGCCACCTCTCAGGAAGTTGCGCGCAGCACCGTCGAAGCCGCCAATGCGGCGGATGTCGCCGAGCAGGAAACCAACTCCGGCAGCGCCGTGATGAACGCGTCGGTTGGGGCCATCCGCACCCTCAGCGGTCATGTGGATGGCCTGTCCGATGTCATGCAGCAGTTGGTGCAGGACAGCCATGAAATCGGCAAGGTACTCAACGTGATCAGCGGTATTGCCGAGCAGACCAACCTGCTGGCACTCAATGCGGCAATCGAGGCGGCGCGAGCTGGTGAGCAAGGGCGCGGCTTCGCAGTGGTGGCCGACGAGGTACGTAGCCTGGCAAGCCGCACTCAGAGCTCGGCCAAGGAGGTCAGCGTGTTGGTCGAACGGCTGCAGAGCCAGGCCACCCGCGCGGGTGAAGCCATGGATGCGTCGCGCCAGAGCAGCACAGTCACGCTAACCCAGATCGAAGCGGCACAGCATGCGCTAGGTCAGATCGTGGGGGCGGTACAGACCATTCGCGGCATGACCAATCAGATTGCCACCGCTGCCGAGGAGCAGTCGCAGGTGGCCGAGGACATGAATCAGTCGCTGACGCGTATCGCCCAGGTGGCCGATCAGGCCGCCGGCGTCACCCATGACACCGCAGAGTCGGGTAACACCATCATGCAGAGCATGAAAGGCCTCAAGTCGCTGACAGGGCGTTTTCGTCTCGAAGCGTGATCAGGATGGAGATGAATCGGGAGGTGCTGCCGGTGTGGGGCGCCTGCTCGGCGTGGTAGGGGCTGCGTGTCCCCGCACATAGGGTGCGGGGACAAAAAGGATCAGTCCTGGCGGCTGGTCACTTCCAGCAGGTGATAACCGAACTGCGTCTTCACCGGGCCCTGCACTTCGTTGAGCGGGGCGCTGAACACTACGGTGTCGAACTCCTTGACCATCTGGCCGGGGCCGAATGAACCCAGGTCACCGCCCTGACGGCTGGACGGGCAGGTGGAGTTGTCTTTGGCGACCTGAGCGAAGTCAGCGCCGCCTTCGATGGCTGCTTTGAGTTCGTTGCACTTTTCTTCGGTGGGAACCAGGATGTGGCGGGCAGTTGCTCGAGCCATGGGGGTGTACTCCTCTGGGAAAGCTGCGAGCCTACCGGAATTGCTCAGCGATTCAAGCGCCGCTGACTCCACTTTCCCGCGCCGGTAGCCCTGCCATTCAGGTTTGTTACGGCCAGCCTGTGGTTCCGAGCGGGGCGTTCAGGCGGATGGCAGCAAACGTGTGCGCCTCAATTGCAGCGACTAGCGGTTGCTGACCTCTCTACGGCGACGTGGAGCGTCCCGGTGAAGCTGCCTGAGCTTGCCTGCAACATGGTTATAACGCCGATCACCTGCCGGGCCCCATGATCGCGCGGGCGATCTGCTAAGCGGCTGGCCGCGCCGCTAACATTAATTGGGGGCGGGTGAATTCGCGGGTGCTGCTTGCTTCAAAGCCGCCAGACTTTCGCGGTAGCGCTCACTGTTGAGCGGCATGAAACCGGTGAAGTGGATCCAGCCGGGCAAACCGTCCAGATAGTGCTCGACGAATGCCTGGGTCACGGGTTTTCGCCGCAAACTCTGCTCGCTCAGATAGAGAAACAGGGGGCGCGTCAGGGGCTGGTACTGCCCTAGGCTGACGGTCGAAAGGGTGGGATAAACCGGGCCTTTGCCGTTATCCACGGCGAGCAATTTTAGTTCGTCCCAGTGCCGGTGGTAGGCGCCGATGCCGAAGAATCCAAGTGCGTCGGGCTCAGCGGCAATCCCAGCGGCCAGTTCCTCCTCATTCTCGCTGGCAGTGTAGTCCTGGCGGCTGCTGTGGCTGGTGCCGACGATCTCCTCGGTGAAGATGTCGTAGGTGCCTGAGTCCTGGCCGCGGCCGAACAGTTTCACCGGACGATCCGGCCACTCCGGACGGATCTGGTTCCATCGCACGATCTTGCCTTCCGCTGCCGGTTCCCAGAGCTTTTTCAGCTCCTCGACAGTGATGTCCGTTGCCCAGCGGTTGCCGGGATGCACAACCAGAGCAATGGCGTCCATCGCCAGCGGTACTTGCCGGTAGCGCACGCCGTTCTCTTCGCACCGCGCCCGTTCCTCGGCATTGATCTCGCGGGAGGCGTCGTTGATGTCTGTCTCGCCAGCACAGAAGCGGCGGAACCCCGCAGAAGTGCCCGAAAAGGCGACGTCAATCGGGTGGCCTTGGCGGGCACGCAGAAACCGGCGCACCGCTTCCTGCGTCAGCGGGTAGACAGTGCTTGAGCCGTCTATAAGCAAGCCAGTGTTCGCGGGCTCATCCGCGCGCGCGGCCGGGGTGAGCGCCAGGTGCAGGCCGAGAGTGAGAAAAAGCAGCAAATGAGGGTGGGGTTTGACGTGCATGCTGCGTTCCTCTGCCTGGCTCAGGGTTTCGATTTCAACCATTCGTGTTTCAGCGAGTTCCAGAATACCTGCAGGCTGTTGAATCGGGTGTCGACGGCATCGATGTAGTCATCCAGTCGATCGATTTCCCGGTGCTGCGCTTTCTGCTCCTGAGCATCTATTTGCTTGAGCTGGGCTTCGAGCTCATTGAGCGATTCGCGCAGTTCGCGGATGCGGTTTTCGGTCTGGACACGACGTTCTCTATGCATGGGATGGCCCTCCAGCCTGGGTCAGAGTTGGCTACCGCCGATCATCAGCAACGGCAGGCCGAAGAACACGCCGCCAATGTACGCGCCGACATACAGCTTGCTGCGCTGCGCCAGGTTAGCGAGATGCGTCGCGATGGCCGGCGGAATACCGCGCAGGAAGGGCACTACATAGATGATGAGGATGCCGAACAGGTTGAACAGCAAATGCACCAGCGCGATCTGCATGGCCAGTTCTGCGGTGGGGCCTGAGATCGCCGTAGCAGCCAGCAGTGCAGTGACGCAGGTACCGATATTGGTGCCCAGCGTGAAGGGGTACACCTGTTTGAGGGTAAAGACCCCGGTGCCTGCGAGCGGCACGATCAAGGCGGTGGTGGTTGAAGAAGACTGAACCAGTACGGTGATGATGGCTCCCGAGGCGATGCCGGAAACCGGGCCACGACCAACGCTGGCGTGCATGATGTTCTTGGCGCGGCCGACCATGACCCTGCGTAGCACCTTGCCGATGGCCTGTACCACGAAGAGAATCAGGCCGATCCCGATAATGATCAGTGCGACGCCTGCCCAGACTTTGCTCGGCAGCCAGGCGACGCTGGCCTCAAGCAGCTCGCTGGCCGGAGTGAGAAGGGTCTTCATGAAGTTCACGCTCTTCATGTCGACGCTGGTGCTGTCGCTTACCAGCAGCCCGGCTAGGGCCTCGGACATGCGCTGCAGTGGATGGAATAGCAGCTCCAGCGGCAGCAGGATAGTCACCGCGGTGATGTTGAAGGCATCGTGCACGGTTGCTGCCGCGAAGGCTCGATGAAACTCGACGCCACTTCGGATGTGGCCCAGGCTGACGATGGTGCTGGTCAATGAGGTGCCGATATTGGCACCCATGATCAGCGGAATCGCGATGGGGATTGGCAGCCCGCCGGCCACCATTCCGACAATGATCGAGGTTACGGTACTGGAACTCTGGATCAGCGCGGTGGCCGCAAGGCCGATCATCAGGCCGACGAAGGGGTTAGTGGCGAACGCGAATAGTTCTTTCGCATTCTCACCAGTGGCTGCCTTGAACCCATCGCCAATTGCGCCCACTGCCGCCAGCAGCAGATAGATCAGCGTGATGACCAGCAGCCAGGACAGCCATTGCCGTGTAGCGGCTGTGGGTTGATCGGCGAGGGCACCGGTATTCGTCGTCATCAGGCAACTCCCGTGAGCATGTCAGTCGCCCGACGGTGAGCCTTGGGTGTGAATACTTGATGACCGCAGCGGCATCCACGGACGAACGGCGCCGGAGTTTATTTTGGGCCTGAAGCGCAGGCGAATGGGCAAACGAAAGCCCGCCGATGACGGGCTCTTGGAACTACGCTTAGGCTGCGTCGCTGCTGCGTGCGGGTTCGGCCAACGGCCGCTCTTTCAGGTAGCGTTGCAGGTGTGCGATTTCCGGCTCGCTGAATGCCAGTCCGAGCTTGGTGCGACGCCAGAGGATGTCATCCGCTTGCGTTGCCCACTCTTCGCTACGCAGGTACTCCACCTCCCGTGCATAGAGCTGTTGGCCAAGGTCTTCGCCAAGTGCGTCTAGCGAGCGTGCGTCGCCCAGCATGCGCCATACACGATTGCCGTAGAGGGTCGCCCAACGCTTGGCCAGCTGCACCTCCAGGCCTTGAATCTTGGCCACCAGTTCTTCGGTGAGCGCATCGGCCGTGCTCATCCCCTCACCGCCAGGCAGCGCCGCATGTGCCGTCCAGCTCTGCCCCATGTCGGGGAAGAATGGCTTTAGCTGGGCCATAGCCGACTCGGCGAGCTTGCGGTAGGTGGTCAGTTTGCCGCCGAAGACAGAGAGCAGCGGCGCTTGTTTCTCTTCCGCCGCCAGCGATAGCGTGTAGTCCCGGGTGACAGCCGACGGGTTGTCCGACTCGTCGTCGCACAGCGGTCTGACGCCGGCGAAGGTATGCACGATGTCCCTGGGATTGAGCTGCTTGCGGAAGTGGGTGTTGGCCACCCCCAGCACGTAGGCGATCTCTTCTTCGCTGATGCTCACCTTGGCTGGGTCGCCGCGGTATTCGCGGTCAGTGGTGCCGATCATGGTGTAGCGGTCCAGGTAGGGGATGGCGAAGACGATACGCCGATCCTCGTTCTGCATGATGTAGGCCTGCTCGCCCTCGTACAGTCTGGGCACGATGATGTGGCTGCCCTGAATCAGGCGAATGCCGTACGGCGAACGCTGCTGCAGGTTCTCACCGATGAACTGCGCTACCCAGGGCCCTGCTGCGTTGACCAGCGCCTTGGCACGTAGCGAGAACCGACTGCCGTCATCACGCTGCAGCTCGACATGCCAGATGCCGCCAGCGCGTTTGGCGCTCAGGCATTGCGTGCGGGTATGGATATGCGCGCCTTTCTCGCGAGCCGCCATGGCGTTGAGCACAACCAGCCGGGCATCGTCTACCCAACAATCCGAGTATTCGAAACCGCGAGTAATGGCGGGCTTGAGCGGGCTTTCTTTGCCAAACCGCAATCCCCGCGAAGCTGGCAGCTTCTTGCGCATTCCCAGGTTGTCGTAAAGGAAAAGACCTGCGCGGATCATCCATGCCGGTCGCAGGTGCGGGCGGTGGGGTAGGACAAAGCGCATTGGCTTGACGATATGCGGCGCCTTGGCCAGCAGCACTTCACGCTCGGCCAGCGCTTCGCGGACCAGGCGGAATTCGTAGTGCTCCAGGTAGCGCAGACCACCGTGGATGAGCTTGCTGCTCGCCGATGACGTATGGCTGGCCAGATCATCGCGTTCGCACAGGAACACCGACAGCCCGCGGCCAGCTGCATCGGCAGCGATACCGACACCATTGATACCGCCGCCAATTACGGCGACGTCATAGAGCTCGGAGACGGGCTGGGCGGAATGTGGCACGGGCTTCTCCTCTGAAACGAAGGGTATGTTCGGTTTTGAACATGCTATTCGTAAAAGAATCCATGCGAAAGCTTAAATGTTCGAAATTAGTTAAAAAAGAAAATATTCGAACTTTGAGTGCTTCTGATTGGTTGTCGCTGCTCGGGCTGCAATGCCGGTTTCATAGCGCCGAGCGGCCAGGTTTCGTCTGCCCGGAAGCACCCGAATTCGTTACGAGCGGCTTTCGTCACGAAAAATACAGAAGCGTTGACTGGGGTTTATTTGCGCTCAAGACTCGACGCTCCCCGAACGCTTCTGCAGGTTCGGCACAATCTCGTGTGGGAGCGGACTTGTCCGCGACTAACGCGCTGCCAGGTTACTCGGCGATTTCCAGTTGCACCTTGTGGCGGGCGAGCAGCTCGGTGAAGAGTTCCGACGGCGCCGAGTCAGTGAACAGGCAGTCGATCTGCTCCAGTGAACCCAGGCGTGTCATGGCGCTGCGGCCAAACTTGCTGGAATCCGCGGCCAGGAAAACCTTGCGCGCGTTGTGGATGATTGCCTGGGAGACACGAACTTCCTGGTAGTCGAAGTCGAGCAGGGTGCCGTCTTCGTCGATGCCGCTGATGCCGATCAGCGCAAAGTCGACCTTGAACTGGCTGATGAAATCCGCCGTCGCCTGGCCCACCACGCCGCCATCGCTGCGCACGTTGCCGCCGGCGATCAACACGTCGAAGTCTTCCTTGGTGCTGAGAATGCTCGCCACGTGAAGATCGTTGGTGATTATCTTCAGGTCGCGATGATTGAGCAGGGCCTGAGCAATGGCCTCGGTGGTGGTGCCGATGTTGATGAACAGCGAAGCCTGGTCAGGAATCCGTGCGGCCATGGCCGCTGCTATACGCAGCTTCTCGTCACGCATCTGGTGAGCGCGCTGGCTATAGGCAGTGTTCTGCACGCTGGAGTCGTAAGCGGCGCCGCCGTGGTAGCGCCGCAGTAGGCCGGCATCGCCAAGCTGATTGATGTCGCGGCGGATGGTTTGCGGCGTGACAGCGAAGTGCCGCGCCAGCTCATCGATGCTCACGTAGCCGCGCTCGCGCACGAGTTCCAGAATGTTCTGCTGTCGGGGCGCCAGGCTCATGAGGCTTCCTTATTCGCTGTTGTGCGGGAAGCATGCCGTAGTCTGGCGTTCGATTAAAGCGCCGCCTGTTCGAATTCGCGCATGCCGCGCCCGCTTCCGAACGATCGGAGATGCGGGCGCGGACAGCGTTCGATCAGTCCTCGGCCCAGTTGCGCGTGCGGTCGACCGCCTTCTGCCACCCGCGATAGAGCGCTTCGCGCTGTTCGCTTCCGCACGCCGGTTCGAATACTCGCTCGATGCTGCTCTTGCTGCGCAACTCGTCGAGATCGCTCCAGAAACCGGTCGCCAGACCTGCCAGGTAGGCGGCGCCCAGCGCGGTGGTTTCCTTCATCTGCGGCCGTTCAACCTGAGTACCGAGCATATCGGCCTGGAATTGCATGAGGAAGTTGTTGGCTACCGCGCCGCCGTCCACGCGCAGGGCGCGCAAGCGCTCGCCCGCGTCCTGCTGCATGGCATCTAGCACGTCGCGGGTCTGGTAGGCGATGGATTCCAATGCTGCTCGGATCAGGTGATCGACCTTGACCCCGCGGGTCAGGCCAAACAGTGCGCCACGGGCACGCGGGTCCCAGTAGGGCGCGCCTAGACCGGTGAAGGCTGGCACCAGGTAGATGCCGTTGCTGTTCGGCACCTTGGTGGCGAAGTATTCCGAATCCAGCGACTCGTTGAGCACCTTCAGTTCATCACGCAGCCACTGCACGGTGGAGCCACCATTGAAGATGGCGCCTTCCAGTGCGTAGTTCACTTCTCCGCGCGGTCCGCAGGCGATTGTCGTCAGCAGCCCATGTTCGGATTGCACCGCCTTGGTGCCGGTGTTCATCAGCAGGAAACAGCCGGTACCGTACGTGTTCTTGGCTTGGCCTGGCTCTACGCACATCTGGCCGAACAGGGCGGCCTGCTGATCCCCGGCGATACCGGCGATTGGAATGCCGGTGCTCTGGCCCGAACCAAGGTAGGCGTGACCATAAACTTCCGAGGACGAGCGCACTTCTGGCAGCATCTCGCGCGGGATGTCCAGCGCCTCGAGCATTACCGGGTCCCAATCCAGCTTGTGAATGTCGAACAGCATGGTGCGCGAGGCGTTGGTGTAGTCGGTGACGTGGGCCTTGCCCTGGGTCATCTTCCAGATCAGCCAGCAGTCGACGGTGCCGAACAACAGTTCTCCACGCCGGGCACGTTCGCGGCTGCCTTCCACATGGTCGAGAATCCATTTGATCTTGGTGCCGGAGAAGTAGGGGTCGATCACCAGGCCGGTAGTCTTGCGGATGTGATCGTTCATACCGTCGCGCTTGAGCTGATCGCAGATCGGCGTGCTCTGACGACTCTGCCAGACGATGGCGTTGTAGATCGGTCGGCCGGTGATCTTGTCCCAGACGATGGCAGTCTCGCGCTGGTTGGTGATGCCAATCGCCGCCACCTGCTCGTTGGTGATGCCGGCCTGGGCCAGGGCTTCAACGAATACGCCGCTCTGGGTCGCCCAGATTTCCATCGGGTCGTGTTCGACCCAGCTCGGCTGCGGATAGATCTGCGCGAACTCGCGTTGGGCGATGGTCACCACGTTGGCGTTGCGGTCCAGCACGATGGCGCGGGAGCTGGTGGTGCCCTGGTCGAGGGCGACGATGAATTGCTTGTTCTGATTACTCATGGCGACGTTTCCTTAGCGAACTTTGCTGACATCGGGCTGTGCGGAGCCCATTTCGGCAGGGGCCTTTTCCTTGGGTATCGGTACATCACAGGCGGCCGAGCCAACGCCTGGCAGATGCCTGCAGATCAGCGCCTTGTAACCCGCGGCACCCAGGCAGGCGCCGAGAATAGGGGCAAAAATCGGAACCAGGAAATACGGAATGTCTTTCCCACCAGTGAAGGCGACGTCGCCCCAGCCTGCGAAGAAAGTCATCAACTTGGGCCCGAAATCCCGCGCAGGATTCATCGCGAAGCCAGTCAGCGGGCCCATCGCGCCACCGATGACGGCGATCAGCAGGCCTATCAGTAGGGGGGCCAGCGGGCCGCTTGGCAAGCCGTTGCCGTCGTCTGTGATGGCCATGATCATCGCCAGCAGAATGGCGGTGATCACTACTTCCACGAGAAACGCCTGGCCGAATGACAACGAGGCGTGCGGGTAGGTGGAGAAGATAGAAGCGAGCTCAAGACTCTCGACGCTGCCGCGGACCATCTGCTGGGCCTGTTCGAAATCGAAGAACAGGCTGCTGTACAGCCCGTAGACCAACGCAGCGGAACAGAAGGCGCCGGCCACCTGCGCCAGGATGTAAGCCGGGACGCGGTGCCGTTCGAAGGTGCCGAACAGCCACAGCGCGATGGTAACGGCGGGGTTCAGGTGAGCACCGGAAACGCCGGCGGCAAGATACACCGCCATCGAAACACCGATGCCCCAGATGATGCTGATTTCCCACAGCCCCAGATCGGCGCCGCCGAGCTTGAGCGCTGCGACGCAGCCGGTACCGAAAAAGATGAGAAGGGCAGTGCCGAGAAATTCGGCGATGCATTGTCCCTTGAGCGTCGGGACGATGGGCGTACTCATGCGCGGAGCCTCGTTCGTTTGTTTTTGTTTTATTCCGAGCACTGCGGTCGTTCGGAATTGTTCGGAAACGAAAACTTAGAGGCAAAGAATGCAGCTGTCAAAGTAAAAATTCGAACATTTTATGGGCGCGCTGCGGGAACAAACGATGGTGCTTGCTGTCGCCACGGTCGCGAGTCTTCGCCGTGACCGATGAAGCCTTGCCAACCGGGAGGGCGTCGGAAACCGTCGGTGTCTTAGCGCCGACGCCGCCAGAGGCGCCAGCCGAGCAGCAGATCGTCAGCCATCGGCACCAGAGCCAGTGCCAGCAGCAAGGCGGCCAGCGGGACCGTGGCGATGAAGCCGAAATGCTTGAAGCCGGCTGCGCCGCCCAATCCGCCGACGAAGAAGCTCATCACCATCAGCAGGTTGATACGCAGGCGCTGTCGGTTGGCCCGAACCGGTGGCATGTCGTCATGACGATTGCGGTTGAAGTAGATCAGCCTGCCCAGCTCGATGCCGATGTCGGTCACCATGCCGGTGATATGGGTGGTGCGCACTTCGGCATTGGAGAGTTTGGTGATGATCGCGTTCTGCAGGCCCATGATGAAGCACAGCAGGACCACGGTCAGCGGCACGAAGAAACCCGGAATCGTCATCAGCCGTGCGCCGAGGATACCGAATAGCAGCAACAGTCCGGCTTCCAGCGCCAGCGGTAACGCGTACTGGCTATGCAGGCGGCGACGCCGCGAGAAATTGATCATCAGCGTCGAGCACATTGCGCCAAGAACGAACGAGAGCAATGCACCGAAGCCTGCCAGCGCCAGGTCGGTGGCACCGAGGGCCAGGTTGTCGGCCATTGCCGAAACGATGCCGGTCATGTGCGAGGTGTACTGCTGGACGGCGATGAACCCGCCGGCATTGGCGGCACCCGCGACAAACGCGAGGCACAGGCCGAGCTGACGATTGCTATGGGCGGACCGTCGGCGATCGGTCAGACGACGGGCGTACTTGATCGGCATGGCAGGCTCGCGCTCGGCAGCAAAGCGGCGATTATAGAGCGGCCGGCCTGGCTGGATTGCGATTGGTGGATATTCTCAACGTCGTCGCCCGGCCTTGCGGCCGCCGCCGCGTCGTGCAGCCCGCGGTTTGCGCTGGCGTGACAGTTCACGGGTGATGGCGTCGTTGAGCAGCTTGCGCGCGTCTTCACCGTCGTCGTGCTCGGGAAAATGCTCGGGGAGGCTGCGGGCCAGATGCAGGTAGGTTTCCACCACATGCAGGGTGCTTTCCAGGCTGGCCAGGTCGCTGCCGAGCAGCAGCTTGGGCATCGGAATGGCGTGGCCTTCGGCGACTCGTTTGATCCAGCGCTGGGCATGCTGACTGGCCGGACTATCGAAGCTGCCGCGGATCGGCGTGCAGGCGAACGTCCAGCGCAGCCAGAGTGGAATTTTCGGGTCGTCGATCAGCTCGATCCATTCGGCCAGTTCGTCCGGCAGCACCGAAATGAAGGCCTCGCCGTAATTGATATTGCGGTTGAAGGTCAGCCAGGCGCGCAGCAGGCTCGGCTCGCCCATCAGCTCGGAGATGGCGGCCAGGTGATCAATGGATGGGCGCACCTGGAACTGGCTGAGGTCCACCGGCGCATCCGGGCTGTTGAACAGGCGACGGATGGACTTGAGCGTCTGCGGATCGAACGCGGTGATTTCGCCGCTGTCGTGGTGGCCGAAACGCCCTGCGCGCCCACCGATCTGCTTGACCTCCTGCACCTTGAGCTGGCGGTTCTGGATACCGTCGAACTTCTCGTCGGTGTAGAAGCACAGCGTGTGCGCCGGCAGGTTGAGGCCCATGCCGACTGCGTCGGTGGCGACCATGATGTCCGCCTCGCCTTCGCGGAAACGCCGCGCCTGCTCGCGGCGCACCTCCGGCGACAGTGCGCCGTAGACCACCGAGACGCTCTTGCCAGCGCTTTCGAGCATGCCCTTGAGTTCCAGCACCAGCTTGCGGCTGAACGCCACCAGCAGCGAGCCGGGTTCCAGGCGCTGCAGCGTCGTGGCGTGGCGGGCGACCTCAACCGGGGACAGGCGCTTGGTGCGCTGCACCACCAGCTTGTCCTCGCAGAGTTCGCAGAGCGTGCGCAAGGAGGGTTGAATCAGGGCGGGGCCGGTCATCATCAGTTGCGGCGTATGTGCGCTGACCAGTGCATCGACCCAGGCCCAGCCGCGTTGCGGGTCAGCCACCATCTGTACTTCATCGACCACCACCACATCCCAGTGCAGATGGCGGAAGCGGGCGAACTCCTCCACGGTACAGCAGAAGTGCGTGGCGCCTTCGCGGATGATTTCTTCCTCGCCGGTGACCAGTGAGCAGGGCACGCCCATCGATTCGATGCGTTCTTGGTTTTCCAGTGCCATCAGGCGCAGCGGTGACAAGTAGATGCCATGCTCGGCCGCCGCCATCGCCTCGATGGAGCGGTGCGTCTTGCCGCTGTTGGTCGGGCCGAGCAGGGCGGTCCAGCGTCGGGTCAGCCGGCGGGCGGGGTAGAGCTTGTGGTAGTGGACGAAGCGCGGGTTGTTTTCCAGCAGCACGGCAAACGCCATTTTCTCCTCGTGCTCGCGACAGGCTGCACGGATTGCTTTGCGCATGCGCCCGGGCTCCAGCGCCATGAGCTCGGTAATGCGCTTGTGCCCGAGCAGCTGCAGGTCGAAATCGCCGGCGAGCTCGAGCATGCGCTCGAAGGTGGTTTGCAGCTCCTCGTGATCCCGGCGTTTCCACGCCTCGACTTCCGCCACGCTGAGCAGATGATCCTGGCCGGCCGGGATGCGTCGCTGCAATTCGAGCGTCAGGTTGCCGTGCTGCAAGGGCACCACGTAGCGAAGTTCGTGGCGGATCTCGTTGAGCGTGGCGACGGCATGTGGCAGGAACTCATCGAGTCGCGACAGCTCCGGGCGGACGCGCGCCAGGCAACGCTGCCGGTCGTCTTCGTCCATCTCGGCGAAGGAACGCTCAAGTACCTGCAAGCGCCCCCGCACATAGATCTGCACCGCTCGTTGCAGGTTGCCTGCGAAATCGTCGCGCCGCAGGCTATCGTCCAGCCGCATCGCCCAGTCCGGCTCTAATAGATGAACCGGCGAGCCCAGGTTGAAGGTCTTCTCACTGCCGAATACGTCTACCTGGCAGTTAATCTCGCCGAGGTCACGACCAACGACCCGATCGAGCAGCCCGTCCGCGGTAGGTTCGGCCAGCAGTTCGTCCACCGCGTGCTCGTGCAGCCCCAGCCAGAATGCCTTAGCCGCACGCCCCAGCCCCGCGATGGGGTAGCCGATGTACGGGGTGAACCACTTTTCCTGGTGATGCTTTTTCGGGATGAAATCCGGATATCGCGCCGTAGCCCAGTCGATGAAGCGCGCCAGGCGTTCGAGCCTGATGGATTTGAACTGCTTGCCCCCGGCCTTAGCCATGATCGACACCTTTGCTGATCAGTCTTCTTATCTAAGATTCACGATGCGCTTTTTTTGCTCGACGGTGCATGTCCATGCCCGACAACCAGAACATGCACCTCAACTCCCTCGCTTCACCGCATCTCCATCGCCCTGGTGATTTTGCTCCAGCTGCAGCTTCATGCTGCGCACCTCCTCGGTCAGCATCTCCACCTGTACCAGCAGACGCTGTAGCGTTTCGCGGTCGGCCAGCTGTTCACGGTTGTCCTCTTCGTTGCGGTCGGCGACGAACAGCGAACCGATATAGGCCGCGAAACTGCCGAACAGCCCGACACCTGAAACCATCAGCAGGATCGCAACGATACGGCCTTGGGTGGTGACCGGATAGAAGTCGCCGTAGCCGACTGTGGTCACGGTGACAAATGCCCACCACAGCGCCTCTTCCGGCGTGTTTATTGAACTATCAGGGTTCGGCGCTTCGACCAGCAGCATGGTCAGCGCGCCGAACGCCACCAGTAGCATGGTCGCCGTGGCGGCGGAGGCAACGATGCCCTCGGCGCGGTTGCGGAACAGAATGCGCCAGATCAGCCGCAGCGACTTGATCGCCCGCAGCACTCGCAGAATCTGAAAGGCACGGAACAGCTTGGCCGCCTGCAGTCCACCTGCCGGCACGCTGGCCAGTAGATCGATCCAGCCCCAGCGCATGAATCGCAGTTTGTTCTCAGCCTTTTGCAGGCGCATCCAGAAATCGATGAAGAAAAAGAAGCAAACGATGTTGTCCAGATACCCAAGCAGGGTTGATATGTCGTCGGGCAGATCGAACACCAGATCGGCCACCAGCGCGCCGATCACATAGACGGACAGCACCAGGATGAGTATCTGAAAGGGTGTGACAGGGCGTTGCTTCATGGATGAACCGTGCGTACTGAGGGGGCGAGCAGCGCGCAAGTTTAAAGCACATGGCCAGGCCGCGTGGCAGGCGGAGAAAAAGGGGAAGCCGATGAAGTCTAGCGAGAGGATTCGCCTGGGTTGTGCAGGGTGGAGTCTGCCGCGGGCCATTTGGCCGGAGTTTCCGAGTGAAGGCAGTCACCTGCAACGTTACGGTGGCCGGTTTCCGGCGGTGGAAATCAACAGCTCGTTCTACCGACCGCATCGCCCGGCAATCTATCGCAAATGGGCGGAGAGCGTGCCGGACGGCTTCCGCTTCTGCGTAAAGATGCCCAAACAGATCAGCCATGAGCTGCGCTTGCGCGAGTGTGACGAAGCGCTCGAGCGCTTTCTCGGTGAAGCTGCCGGGCTGGCTGAAAAGCTCGGTTGCCTGTTGCTGCAATTGCCGCCATCGCTGGCCTTCGATCCGTCGGTGGCGGAGGACTTCTTCACCGCCATGCGCGCACGCTACAACGGCGCGCTGGTACTGGAACCGCGGCATGCCAGCTGGCTGGGTTCTGATGAGCTGCTCGAGCGCTGGCGTATCGCACGGGTGGCAGCTGACCCTTCGCCGATTGCGGGTGGAGACAAGCCGGGCGGCTGGTCGGGCATGCGTTACTACCGGTTGCACGGCTCGCCACGCATCTACCATTCGGCGTACTCGGCCGATTGGCTGACGCGCCTGACAGGTGAGTTGCGGACTTCTGCTCGGTCCGGCGTGCCATGCTGGTGCATCTTCGACAATACTGCCAGCGGCGCTGCGGTGAGCAATGCGCTGGCACTGCAGGCGCTGCTGGCAGACGAAACCGCCTGGTTGCCCTAGCGCGGGATGATGCGTACGCGACCCGCGGTGTTGTCGCGCCGGGCAGCCTTTTCGTTTTCCGCGCGGCCTGGAATCGAGCCGGAATCGGCACCGCGATCCGGTGTTGAGCTGCCGTCCAGTTCGCGCTCATCGACGCTGATCGAGGTGGCATCCGGGTAGCCGGTGGTCAGCGTCTCGGTGCTGGCGGTGACCGGGGTGGCATCGTCGTCTCCCCACTTGGCGCTGCGCTCGTCGATATCGATGGCGCCGTTGCGCTCCATGACACGCTCGACTGCGGAAACCCGGCTGTCGTCTTCCAGTGTTACGGTGACGATGGTCGATCCGCGGCGGGCGGCTTCGGGATAACGACCGGCATGCTGGCTAGACCCGTCGCCAAAAACCTTGTGAAAGAAACTGCCGATCTTGTCGGCCACCGTTGCGTCTTCACCCGGCTCTTCGCCGACCATTTCCACGCGGCTGCTGTCGACGGTGTCGCTGTTGAAGGATGCCGATATCTGGATGTCGTCGCTGGACACCCCCTCGCTCACGAGTTCGGCTTTCACTTTTTCTGCTTCGACATAGCGATCGAAAGCGGCAATAAGAATCTGGGTCATGACTTCACCTTTCATATGCAGCGAGGCTGCGGTGGCGGGCGTCTGGACCGGTAGCGGTCAACGCATGGGTACTGATCGTTGGGCGCGGCAACCCGCACGATGGTTCCGTGCGGACTCATTACCCGATGCTTCGCCTGGGGCCGCACCCGCTGGTGCGGCTTCCCGCCGCCGGCTAGCCGTTCACCACCTTGCCGCCATTGATATGAATGGTCTGCCCACTGACATAGGACGAGTCCTCGCAGGCCAGGTAGACATAAGCCGGACCTAGTTCGGAAGGCTGGCCGCAGCGGCCCATGGGCATCTGACTGCCGAAGTCTTCGAGCATCTGCGGGTCGTGCTTGCCGAGCGACGGCGGCTGCAGCGGCGTCCAGATCGGGCCTGGCGCGATCTGGTTGACGCGGATTTCGCGCTCGATCAGCTGCTGTGACAACGCTCGGGTAAAGCCATCGATGGCGCCCTTGGTCGAGGTGTAGTCCACCAGCAGCGGGTGACCGATAAAGGAGTTGATCGAGGTGGTGTTGATGATCGAGGCGCCGGCCTGCAGATGGGGCAGGGCGGCACGGGTGAGATAGAAGTAGCCGTGGATGTTGGTGGCGAAGGTCTTTTCCCACTGCTCGTCGGTGATGTCCTCGAGGCGGGTCTGCACCTCCTGGCGGCCGGCATTGTTGACCAGCACGTCCAGCCCGCCGAAGGCCTTCACAGTTTGTTCGACGGCATCGTTGCAGTGGCGGCTGTCGCGGATATCGCCTGCGATCAACAGGCAGCGCTGGCCTTCGGCTTCCACCATGCGCCGGGCGTTTTCGGCGTCCTCGTGTTCGTCGAGATACATGATCGCGACGTCCGCGCCTTCACGGGCGAAGTGCACCGCTGCCGCGCGACCGATGCCACTGTCGCCGCCGCTGATCAGCGCGACCTTGCCGGCCAGCTTGCCACTGCCCTTGTAGCTGTCGCGGATGAACTCGGCCTGCGGGTGCATTTCGGTTTCGCGACCGGGCAGGCGGTCCTGCTGCTGAGCGGGAATTTTCGGGTAAGCCATACGTACTCCAGACCTGAAATGGGTTCTGTAGGTACGGCTGGCGCTCGCCTGGAAAGTTTCGCCGGGATGCCGAACGGAAGTCAGGCAGCGGCAGAGCGCTGTGATCAACCACCGGCAGCAGCGATACCGTGGCCGCCGCTCGTCGTGACGCACGTTTGCGACCTGACATCAGCGGAGGGCGGGCGTAGAATCCGCGCCGCTTCGACTGTCCTGCTCCTCACCGCCATCCGCTCCCGCTGCCATCCTGCTCGCTTCTCGCCAGCGGGCCGCGTGCGTCATGGCATTCGTGCAGAAACCGTCGCCCTTACACCCTCATTCGTCGCGCTGTGTGTCGAGTGAATCGCTACCAGACCCACTTCTCCATGAACGAATCGCAAAGCTCCCCAGCCGGGAGCTGGCTCAGCGTGATCGCACTGGCGCTGGCCGCCTTCATCTTCAACACCACCGAGTTCGTCCCAGTGGCGCTGCTTAGCGACATCGGCCGTTCGTTCGACATGCCGCCATCCCAGGTCGGGCTGATGCTGACCATCTACGCCTGGGTGGTTGCGCTGATGTCGCTGCCGATGATGCTGCTGACGCGCAATTTCGAGCGGCGCACGCTGCTGATCCTGGTCTTCGTGGTGTTCATCGGCAGCCATCTGGTTTCGAGCGTGGCGTCTAGCTACGGCATGCTAATGCTCAGTCGGATCGGCATCGCCCTGGCACACGCAGTGTTCTGGTCGATTACCGCATCGCTGGCAGTACGTGTGGCGCCCGCAGGCAAGCAGGCGCAAGCCCTGGGCCTGCTGGCGACCGGCAGTGCGCTGGCGATGGTGCTGGGCATCCCGCTGGGGCGCGTGGTGGGCGCGGCGCTGGACTGGCGCACCACCTTCCTGGCCATCGGCGTGATTGCCGCGCTGGTGCTGGTCGTCCTGGCGCGGACGCTGCCATCGCTGCCGAGCCAGAATTCCGGTTCGTTACGCAGCCTGCCGGTGCTGTTCAAGCGCCCTGCGCTGTTGACTGCCTATGCGCTGACCGCGTTGGTCATCACCGCGCAGTTCACCGCCTACACCTACATCGAGCCCTTTGCGCAAACCGTCGCGCACCTGAGCGGCGACATGACCACCGTCCTGCTGTTGCTCTTCGGCGGTGCCGGTCTGCTCGGCTCGCTGCTGTTCAGCCGATACAGCGCGCGCTATCCACGGGGCTTTCTGATTGCGGCGATCTCGGTCATGGCGAGCTGCTTGCTGCTGTTGCTGCCAGCCTCGCGTGACAGTTCGCTGCTAGGTGCGGTGGTGGTGATCTGGGGGATCGCGGGGATGTGCTTCGGCCTGGCCGTGCAATCGAAGGTGCTGAGCCTGGCCTCGGATGCGACCGACGTCGCCATGGCCATGTTCTCCGGCATCTACAACGTCGGAATCGGCGGCGGCGCCTTGCTCGGCAGCCTCGTTGTCAGCCATCTGGGGCTGCGTGAGATCGGCGTGGCCGCCGGCTTGCTCGCGGTCGCCGGCCTGTTGCTGTGTGGCGTCGCCACCTACCGATTCGCCCGAACGGCCAGCAGCACAGCGGTGTAGTTTCAGCCGCTATGATGGTGCGCTGCCGGGCATAGCCATGGCGGTTGCGTCAGCAGGTTTCTCTGGCATGGCAGCCTGGAAATCTGCGGCTATTCATTGCGTAGTAGCGTTTTCGAAAGATGCCAGGGGCGCTCTGTGCGCCGCCTGAGTACGCGCGATATCCAACGCCGCGCGCTCCAGGCAGCGGCCGATTACCCGGTCACGATGCTGGTTGCTGCGGATGCCATCCAGCAGGGCTAGAACCACATATGTGACCGTGGCTAACGCCAGCACGAATACGATGCCTTTTCCGGCGATCCAGGTATCGGTCAGCTTGATGACGTCCGTCGACAGGCTGACGATCGCCGAAACCAGCATGACGATGACGAGATTCTGGGAGACCCAGCGTTCCTGAGGTGGAGGGCCAGCGATCTCGGCGACGCGCGCCAACTCCTGAATGTCCGCTGCGTTGAACCCGCGCTCTACAAGGGCATTTCGGAACAGTGCGTAGCGCAGTAGTTCTTCGCGGCGTAGAAAACCGTAGCGATTCAGCGTTTCACGGGCATAGATATCGCGGTAGTGCCACGCGCAATAGCGCTCCCGGGCCAGCAGCATGCCAAACAGCGCAAGCAGTGCGCCGGCCATGGCAGCCAACCCCTGTAACGGTGACTGGCTATTGAGCCAGGTCCCAACCAGCAATATGCCGACAGCGATCGTCAGCGCCCAGGAAGGCCAGACCATGCGCAGTCCGCCATGCGTGAAGCTCGCCTTGAACACGCCGGGTTGGCATTGTCGGTAGAGCGAGCGAATCTCAGCCCATGTCGCAAGTACAGTCACGGCAGCGCCTCCCCGGATGTATGGACGTCAGGCGTGCGGCTTGTTGCGGATGGTCTTCATTAGATCATCCGGCGTGATGTGCCCGACCACGTTGCTGGCACTGCCCGGCAGCGGCAGGTCGAGGATGTGGCCCTTCATCTTGCCTACCACGTGCATCTCGCAAGGCTTGCAGTCGAAGGTCAGGGTTAGCACCTCGTCGCCGTGTACCAGCTGCATTGGCGCGACCTTGGTGCGCACGCCGGTGACGCCCTTGGCCTGCTTCGGGCAGAGGTTGAAGGAGAAGCGCAGGCAGTGCTTGGTGATCATCACCGGCACTTCGCCGGTTTCCTCATGGGCCTCGTAGGCCGCGTCGATTAGCTGCACGCCATAGCGGTGATAGAAGGCGCGCGCCTTCTCGTTGTAGACGTTGTAGAGAAACGACAGGTGCGACTCCGGGTAGACCGGCGGCGGCACGCTGACTGGCTTGCGGCCGCCGCGCGGACGGATCGCTTCGCGCGCTTCGCCCAGCGCCTCGATGGCTTCGCGGCGCAGCGCCTTGAGTTGCGAGTTGGGGATGAAGAAGGCCTGCGGTGCATCCACTTCGACTTCTTCGGCGTGGTAGATGGTGGTGCCGAGCTGGCTCAGCAGGTCGGCGATCTGGCCGGGCACCTGCTCGGGCTGCTTCGCTCCGCCGAACGGGCCGGGCAGGGTGGCCGTGGCATAGGCGCCTTCCTCGCTGGTGACGTGCAGCTCCAGCTCATCGGCGCGCAATTTTGCCAGCCAACGTACACCGATGCGACGCTCGGCGGAGGTCTTCTGCAGCGCGTTCTGCCAGTTGTGGTCCAGGTTGCGATTGAGCGGATGGTTCGGGCGCACCTGGCGCATGGCGGCGGGCATTTCGTTGGGTTCGACGCGGTACTCGTAGCGCGACTGACCGTCTTCCTCGAACTGCTTCAGCGGCTCGACCACGCTGGCGCGGAAACCCACCACCTCGCGTTTGATCAACACGTTGAGGCCGTCGCCGTTGGACAGCGGCTCGCGGGTCTGCACGGTCAGGTCATGCTTGCCGACCTTGAGCACTTCGCCCACGGCGAGCCCGGTGAAGGTCGGCGAATCGAAGGCGCCGATGTCGATCTTGCGGTCGGTGACAAAGTAGTCGGTGCTGCCGCGGTGGAAGGTCTTGTCCGGGTCCGGTACGAAGAAGTGATCGGTGCGGCCGCTGGAGGCGCGGGCCAGGTCAGGGCGTTCGTCGAGGATGCCGTCGAGGCGCTGGCGGTAGTAAGCGGTGATGTTCTTCACGTAGCTCACATCCTTGTAGCGCCCCTCGATCTTGAACGAACGCACGCCGGCGTCGACCAGGGCGCTCAGGTTGGCGCTCTGGTTGTTGTCCTTCATCGACAGCAGATGCTTCTCGAAGGCCACCACGCGGCCCTGATCGTCCTTCAGCGTGTAGGGCAGGCGGCAGGCCTGGGAGCAGTCGCCACGGTTGGCGCTGCGCCCGGTCTGCGCGTGGCTGATGTTGCACTGCCCGGAAAACGCCACGCACAGCGCGCCGTGGATGAAGAACTCCAGGGTCGAATCCACTTCGTCGTAGATCGCGCGGATTTCCTGCAGGTTCAGCTCGCGGGCGAGGACCAGCTGCGAGAAGCCAGCCCTGTCGAGGAACTTGGCCCGTTCCAGCGTGCGGATGTCGGTCTGGGTGCTGGCGTGGATCTCGATGGGCGGAATATCCAGCTCCATGATGCCCATGTCCTGCACGATCAGCGCATCGACGCCGATCTCGTACAGTTGGTGGATCAGCGCCCGCGCGGCTTCCAGCTCGTCGTCATGCAGGATGGTGTTGATGGTGACGAACACCCGTGCATGAAACAGATGGGCGAATTTCACCAGCTCCGCAATGTCCGCCACGCTGTTCTCGGCGTTGTGCCGCGCACCGAAGCTCGGGCCGCCGATATACACCGCATCGGCGCCATGCAGGATGGCCTCGCGGGCAATGCTGGCGTCACGGGCAGGGGCGAGCAGTTCGAGATGGTGCTTGGGAAGAGACATTGGCGCGGACCGGACTTGAATCGAAAGTCGCGCATTGTAATGGCTTGCGGCCGGTTTGGGACTGGCCGCCGGGCCAACCGCGGTGTGCGGAGACAAACGGCCCGCTGCTACTCAAGTCACTCGAGCGTTTGGTAGGCCTTGCTACACCGGTGCTTGGGAAGGATCGTTCATCGAGTCAGGCTGGCGGCGTGGCGATGCTGTCAAAGCCCACCCAGCAGGTCGTGCGCATCGAGCAGGCGCCAGGCGATTTCCGGCTGTTTCTCCAGCCCGCGGCGCACGGCAGCGGCGATGGCCGGGCGGGTTTTGCGGCAGAGGCCGGGCTGTTCGGCGAACTTGATGGCGATGCCGCGCATGCTGCGCACTTCGTTGTGGCCAGGGGCGACGGTCATGCGGATGCCGAGCTGGTCGCGCATGCGTTGCTGCACGCGCTCGAGATCGTCCAGGCTCTGCACGTTTTCCAGGCGTTCGAGCAAGCGGCGTTCCTCGTGACGGGTCAGCATGAGAATGCGTACGTCGCCGCCGGATGTTTCCAGTAGCTCGTCACGCCGGCAGGTGCAGGTGCCGGGCGGGCAGGATGGGCGGAGCGGCGGCAGGCTATTCATGGCTTTCGATCATAGCCAAGCCAGCGCAATGCGCACAGCCAGTGGCGTTGTGCCTGCGCGGAGATGACAAGCGTGGCAGCGTCGCGCACCATGGCGCTTCACTTCTGCGCCGGTGCGCCTCGTTCCGTCAGGGATTTTGCTGGAGAACTGTCATGCGTGTTCTGTCATCCGTCCTGCTGATCGCAACCTTGTGCGTTGCTGGCGCCGCTGTGGCCGAGGAGGCCCGGCTGGTCGAGGCGATCAATGCCTACCGTGGCGAAGTGCAGCGCTGTGGCGACAAGGCGAGCGAAGAGCTGCCGCCGCTCACCGCCGACTCGCGCCTGAATCTGCCGGTCGATGGCGCAGGCGACCTGCAGCAGGCGCTGTCCCGCGCGGGCTATCCGATGGTGACCGTGCAGGCGATCACGCTTTCCGGCCCGCGGGATGCCCAGGCCGCAATGCAGGCGCTGCACGAAAGCTTCTGCCGGGTGATCCTCGATCCGCAGTTCGCCGATATCGGTGTGAGTCGCAACGGCCGTGACTGGCGCGTCGTGGTGGCGCGGCCGTTGCTCGATGGTCGGCTGGGTGACTGGCAGGCCGAAGGGCAGAAGCTGCTGGAGCAGATCAACACCGCCCGTGCCTCCGCCCGGCGTTGCGGTAAGCAGGACTTCGCCGCAGCCGGTCCGCTCAGCTGGAACGAGACGCTGGGCAGCACCGCCGAAGCCCACAGCCGGGCCATGGCCAATGGCAACTTCTTCAGTCATCTGAGCGAGGACGGCCGCACCCCAGGCGACCGCGCCGAGCTGGCGGGTTACGCCGGCAGGCAGGTTGGCGAAAATATCGCTGCGGCACTGCCGACCGCGCGCAAGGTGCTGGACGGCTGGCTGGCCAGCCCTGGGCATTGCGCGAACCTGATGAACCCTCAGTTCAGCGAGCTTGGCGCCGCCTATGCGGTCG
The DNA here is from genome assembly GCF_040310405.1 of Pseudomonas sp. E45-MNA-CIBAN-0222. Classification (NCBI taxonomy): domain Bacteria; kingdom Pseudomonadati; phylum Pseudomonadota; class Gammaproteobacteria; order Pseudomonadales; family Pseudomonadaceae; genus Pseudomonas; species Pseudomonas sp. E45-MNA-CIBAN-0222. The sequence goes on along the minus strand of NZ_JBEOPU010000005.1, from coordinate 64,224 downwards.
ATCCGCAGAGCGACGCGGCCATCTACTGGACGGCGATGTTCGGCGCGCCCTGATTCGCCCGCGTGGCTGGCTCGCTTGGTGAGCGATCGCGCCAGCGCGCTGTCAGACAAACCTGTTCCCATCTTCAGGGTTGCCCTTGACCGATATCCCTACCCCTGAGCAACTGCCCGCCGTGCTGGCGGGCCCGCTATTGCGGCGTACCGAACCTGGCCTTGTGACGCTCTGGCTGGTTGGCTCGCGGCCGCTCGAGCTGTCGCTGATTCTGGAAAGCCCGGCGGTCGGACTGCAACAGTGCGTGTCGCTCGGCGAGCTGAGCTGCCAGCGCCTGCCCATCGGCAGACACGCGGTGGTACACCTGATTCATCTGGTGCCGGACGCACCGCTGCCCACCGATTGCCTGATCGAGTACGACCTGCGCATCCACGATGGCGCAGTGGAGCAGGGCATCGCCGGCTGGGCGCCGCATCTGCTCTTCGACGGCGCGACGCGGCCGAGCTTCGTCATCAAGTCTCGCCTTGATCGTGTGCTGCATGGTTCCTGCCGCAAGCCGCACCACGCCGCGGCAGATGGCCTGCTGTGCGTCGATGAACTGCTGGGTGACGTGCTGAACAAGCCGGCCGAGCGCCCGGCCGTGCTGTTGATGACGGGCGATCAGGTCTATGCCGATGATGTCGCGGGGCCGATGCTGGTGGCGATCCATGCATTGGTGCGCCGGCTGGGGCTCTATGGTGAACAGCTCGAAGGCGCGGTGGTAAGCGACAGCGATGAGCTGATGACCCATCCCGCCAGCTATTACCGGCGCGAGCAGCTGTTGCCTGCGTTCAAGTCCAACGAGGCGCTGCGCGAGCGCTTCTTCGGCGGCGTGGAAAAGCCGGTGTTCACCACCGCCAACGGGCAGAACCATCTGATCAGCCTGGGCGAAGTCATGGCGATGTACCTGCTCGTCTGGTCGCCGACGCCCTGGTCGCTGATTGCTCCGCAAATACCCGCGCTCGAACCTGCCCATGCCGAGCGCTATCGCTGCGAAGAAAGCTGTCTGCAAGGCTTCATCCATGGGTTGCCGAAGGTCGCCCGCGCCTTGGCTCATGTGCCGTCGCTGATGATCTTCGATGACCACGACATCACCGATGACTGGAATCTCTCCGCGCGCTGGGAAGAGACCGCCTACGGCCATCCGCTGTCGCGACGCATCATCGGCAACGCTTTGCTCGCCTACCTGCTATGCCAGGCCTGGGGCAACGAGCCGAAGCGGTTTGCCGACTTGCTGGTGCCGCTCGGTGAGCTGCTGGCGACGGCGAGCGATGGCTGGCTGGATTGCGCGGCGCAGGATCAGCTGATCGATGTGCTGTTCAGGCTCGACGGTTGGGGCTACGAGCTGCCCACCGATCCGCCGCTGGTGGTGCTCGACACGCGCACCCGGCGCTGGCGCAGCGAGCGCAACCTCAGTCGCCCGTCAGGCCTGATGGATTGGGAAGCGCTGAGCGAGTTCCAGCAGAACATCCTCGACAAGCCGTCGGTGCTGATCGTCTCGCCGGCACCGATGTTCGGCGTCAAGCTGATCGAGGCGGTGCAGCGCGTGTTCAGCTGGGCCGGTCAGCCGTTGCTGGTCGATGCGGAGAACTGGATGGCCCATCGCGGCGCCGCCCGCGTGATGATGAACATCTTCCGCCACACGCGAACGCCGGGAAACTACGTGGTGCTGTCCGGCGACGTGCATTACTCCTTCGTCTACGAAGTGCACATTCGCGGTCGCAATACGGCGCCTCAGCTATGGCAGATCACCAGCAGCGGTGTGAAGAACGAGTTCCCGCGGCGCCTGCTGGACTGGTTCGACCGCCTCAACCGCTGGCTCTACGCGCCCTGGTCGCCACTGAACTGGCTGACCAAGCGCCGCAGGCTGGAAGTCGTGCCGCGGGTGCCGGACCGCAGCAACGCCGGCGAACGGCTATGGAACGGCTCGGGCATCGGCCTGCTGGTGCTGGACGAGCAGGGCAGGCCGCGCGAGATCTACCAGCTGAATGCCGACGGCACGGCACCGGTAGCGTTTCTCTGTGAGCGATCCAGGCCCTGTGGCGAGAGGCCTGCTCCCGCGTGACCTTGCGGTCACGCGCGTCGCTCCGCATCGCTGACCAGCATTCTTTCGGATCGCAACTCTTCCAGGGCTTGGCGGGTGATCTGCACCGCCGCGCTGATCGAGAGCAACGCCATGATCGTCGCCACGATCAGGTCGGGCCAGCCGGCGCCGGTGCCGAATACGCCGAGCGCTGCCAGCATGACGGCGAGATTGCCCAGCGCATCGTTGCGGCTGCATAGCCACACGCTGCGCATGTTGCTGTCGCCTTCGCGGTAGGCATAGAGCATGGCCGCCACAGCAAGGTTGGCCAGCAGTGCGATCACGCCGACGACGCCCATGGTCGAGGCATGCGGCACGCTGCCATCGATGAAATTGCCGATGGCGACGACCAGGATGAATACACCGAACAGACCCATGGTCAGAGCCTTGGCCAACGACGCCCGCGCCCGCATCGCCACCCCGAGGCCCAGCACGAACAGGCTGACGCCGTAGTTGGCCGCATCGCCGAAAAAATCCAGCGAGTCGGCCAGCAGCGAGACCGATCCGGAACGTACGCCCGCGCCGATCTCGACGCCGAACATCACCAGATTGATCAGTAGCGCAATCCAGAGAATGCGCCGATAGCGTCCGCGTGCCGCCGTGGTGGTGCAAACGCCGCTGCAACAATTTCCCGCCATGGCATCGCCTCCAGTTGTCGATGGCGCTACGCTAAACCCTGTAGCCACTACAGGGTCAAGCGATGCCATTTACCATCGGAAAACTCAGCAAGGCCACGGCAGTGAACGTGGAGACCATCCGCTATTACGAGCGCATCGGGCTGCTTGCGGCACCGTCGCGCACCGAATCCGGCTATCGCACCTTCAGCGAGCGGGACGCGGAGCAGCTGCGCTTCATCAAGCGTGGGCGCGAGCTCGGCTTCACCCTTGACGAGATTCGCACCCTGGTCGAGCTGGCGAATCAGCCCGAGCATGCCTGCACCGATGTCGATCGCTTGGTGCAGACGCATCTGATCGAAGTGCGCCAGCGCATCGCCGATCTGCAGCGGCTCGAAGCGGAACTGCAGCGCCTGGCGGGCTGCAGCGAATCATCGGTCCGCGAGTGCCGCATCATCGAGACCCTGACGGGAGCGCATCGATCCTAGCGCTGCTGTGTTGCGCGATTGGCGGTGCGCACGGACCGCACATCGAGATGTACGGGGCTGACGAAACGCTCGGTCTGCCGTCGGGTTCCAAGGCAATGTCACCAAAGACCATTGTTACCAGAGGACCACCGCCATGATCGATCCTGACGACCCACTCAAGGATGGCCTGACCCCGCCGGATTACGACGAGTACGGCGATGTGCCGGACTCGGGCGAAAACGATTCAGGAACCGATTCGAACGACCAACCGGAAGCCGATCAGAGCCCGCTCGGCTAGACGCCGGCCAGGCGTGACCTCACGTGAATGTTCATCCACTGGACAATTCGACCCGCCCGGCCTAAAAAGGCGCGCTGCGCCGAGAGGCGTGAGCGCCAAGCGGCAGCAGCGTGTTTTCCAGAGCCAGGTGAATCGTGAGAAAGAAAAAGCCCGTAGACCCCGTCCGCCAAGCCCAGAAGAACCGCGCCCATCGCATCGGCTGGCTGATTGCCCTGGCTGGCATCGTGGTGGGTTTCGCGCTGGTGATGATGAAATCGGCATAGCCAGTACGTGCCGGCGGTTTCCGTAGCCGCTCACGACGCTGCTGAAAAGCACAGTGCTTTACGAGTGCGGCCGTGTGCAGCAGACAGCCCGCGGCTGTCAGCACGGGCTGCCGGCACCGAATTATCGCGAGAGGAATACCATGCCAACCTACGACTACCGCTGCGAAGCCAATGGTCAGGTTTATGAAGTTCGCCATGCCATGGCGCTACGGCCGAAAACCTGGGGCGAACTGCGCGCGGCCGGCGCGCTGGCCGAAGATTCGAACATTCCGGACGACGCGCCGGTGACCAAAATGATGACGGCTGCCGGGGTGGTCAACAGCCGCGTATTGAAGAATCCGGAAGCGCCGGCATGTGCCCGCGGCGGCTGTGCCGGCAACTGCCGCTGAGTTCAGCCGCGGACATGGATGCGGCGTCGGTATGGTGGAAAACGGCGAAGCCTTTTCCACGTGGTTTCCCGGGTTGTCTCGTTAGTAACGCATCTCCAGCGTGACTCGGGTGGGTTCGCCGGCGGGCACCTCGAATGCGCTGTCCTCGAAGGACGGCGGGCCCATCACCTTGGGATTGTTCGACAGCCCGTAGCCTTCCGTTGGGATCATGCCGAAACGGCGGTCCAGCTCGCCGTTGTCGTTCTCGTCATGGTAGGCCAGCACCGCGTAGCGTCCGGGCGGCAGGTCCTTGAATACCAGTGTCACGGCTCCCTGCTCGGCCTTGGCCTTCTGCGCGGCGAAGGCCTGGTCGTCCTTGCGGAAGGTCTTCGCACTGGAATATACCGCCACGGCCACCTGGCCCTTGTCGTGTTGCAGGCCGTCGAGGGTCACCTGCAGCTCCTCGGCATAGGCCGAGGGGACCAAGAGTGCGAGGGCAACGCCCAGAATCGGAAGTGCTTTCATGCTGTGCTCTTGAAGTCGAGGATGCGGAAGTCGCCGGATTCGAACGTGGCCGGCGACGCTTGGGTCGATCGCTGTCATCTTCAGCGAACAAGCGAAGCGTTGTCCACGCGTGGCGCGTTGCGCATCCATCGTTCGATCAGAACTGCGGCCCTGAGCGGGTGTTGTTGCCCTTGGCTAGGCGGTCGTAGAGCACCACGTTCACCGTCGCGGCGAGGTTCATGCAGCCGTTGGTGGGGATGTACACCACGTCCTCGCACCAGTCGCGGATTTCCTTGCTCAGCGAGCCGTCCTCGGCACCGAAGATGTACAGCGCGCGGTCCGGGTGCGTGTACTCGGGGAGCGAGCGGGCGCCTTCGACCAGCTCCACCGCAACCGGCACGCAGCCGAGCGGGAGAATCTTGCGCAGGTCGTCGATGTTGATCAGCGGAATGTCCTGATGGACCTTCTTGGTGTCGGTGACGAAGTCCTTGGCTCGGTCGTAGCGGGTGCCGGTGTAGAACACCGAAGCGGCGCCATAGCAGCCTGCGGCACGCATGATCGCCCCCACGTTGGATGGTGATTTCGGGTTGCTCAGGCCGATGCAGGCATAGCGTTTGTTGCTCACGAGGGGCGGCTCATGGAAGGGACTCGCGCGGAAACGCGCGAGTATACGGCAGAGTCCGGTCGGGTGATGGCCCGCGTGGCACCGTCAGGGAATGAGCTTTGCTCGCACGTTGGATCAACTGCCGCCGAGAAGCACGTCGCGACGGCGGCAGCGGCAGCCAATCCAAACCAACGTTTTTATGACCCGCCAGCGGCTGACATCGCGCGATCAGAGTTGATCGCCAATCGCGGCCTTATCGATAACCGACCAGACATTCCTGATCTTTCCCATATCGAACTCGTAGAACACGTTTTCGGTAAAGACCACGTTCTTGCCATTCACCGCAAAGCCAAACAGTTCGCCTGTGGGTGTGCAATCGAAACGCAGCTGGGCCGCCACATGAGGCGGTTCGACGATGAGCAGCCCGATATTGAACTGCAGATCGGGGATCGCCCGAACGTCGCGCTCAAGCATCTGGCGATAGCCGTCCAGCCCGACGAACTGGCCGTTGTAGTGCACTTCGTCATGGACGAAGCGCTCCAGCTCCGCCCAGCGCCTGCCGTTCAAACAGGCGATGTAGCTCCGGTAGCAATCAGCGATCTCGTCGCCAGTCATGATCGTTTCCCGCAAAGAAAGTCCGATAGTCAGGCTAGCGATTGGCTCGATATACGTCAGTCGCATCTACCTGCCGCGCTCGCTGTGGCTATCTGTCCGGCACCGAAACTTGGTCAGTCGAGCACCACGGCGTGGCCCGCCAGCGGATTGATGTCGCCTTTGATCAAGGATTCGGCCAGCGCCTGTGCCGCTTCGAGGCCGGCGTGCTCGTTCACTTGCATCCAGGGCTGCTGCGCATCGCTCACCTGAGCGATAAAGGCGAGCTGCGCCTCGTTGAAGCGACGGGTTACCTCGGCGGGACCCCAGTCGGCGTTGCGTTTCTTGATCTGATAGGGCGCGAAGTAGGGCTGTGGCTGCGGACCGGCCAGCGTTGCGTCCGTCTTTCTGTATTCGTGGTTCTGGGCTGACCCGGCGAAGCAGTCGTACGCCAGCGCATCCTTGAAATGGCTGTGGATCTGCCGGCGTAGATCGGCGCTGCCGGAGAAGTCGACGTAGAGCGTGGGCACGCTCGGGTCCAGCGAAGCGAGCTGGTCGTAGCCCAACGCCTGGCGGTAGCAACCCAGGCCCTGCACGAAGTCCGTATTGCCTGCGGAAGTCAGCCCGATCAGCTGCACCGCCGGGTTGTCCTGCAGGCAAAATGCCGTGCCATAGGCCGTCTTGCTCGAGGCGCTCGACATCAGGATCTGTCGCGCGCCGAAGAAGGCGTTGTCGTCGAGGAAATCGGCCAGCATGAACGAGGTGATGAACAGCGGGCGCAGCAGCATCTGGTAGTTTTCGCTCTCTGCGCGATAGGCGGCGTCGCTGCTGATGCGCTGGTACTGGTTGTACGCCGAGGTGAGTTCGAGTCGATGTTCGGCGCCGTCGTAAAAGCCGCGCTCGGAGACGCGCACCGGCTGCATCACGACATGGCTGGCGATCGGCCAGAAGCCATAGAAGCGTTCGCCCTTCGTCAGGCCATCGACAGTGCTCTCCACGACTTCGGCGAAGCCCCACGCCGGCATGTGGAACCACTCGCTATCGCCGGTGGGGTAGAAGTCCCAATAGCGCAGGTGAGGTGTCTCGCCGAACGCGGCGTAGGTGACATTGTTCGTGGTCAGTGCCAGTCGGCTGATACGCAGCAGGGCTTCGCCGGTTTTCAGCACCGGCATCGGTCGCGTCTGAATGCGGGTCTGCTGCATGTCTTTCTTGTTGTTCTGCAACTGGCGGATGACGCTCATCGATGGCACCTTGGGTTCGTAAAATGGACGCCTTCGACTCTATCCCTTTCGTTTCACCGCCGGGTTCGGATTTCATGAGCACACGATTGCCGAGCGCCAAGCCGCTCAAACGGCCCACTCAGCAGCGCGCCAAGGCCACCGTTCAGGCGATTTTCGACACCTATGTTCGGATATGGCAGCGCGACGGCTGGGCTCGATTGACGACCCGTGCGGTCTCGCTCGAAGCCGGCGTGGCCATCGGCACCCTGTACGACTACTTCCCCAACAAGCACGCCCTGCACTCGGGCTACGTGCGCTATTGCGTCGAGCAGCTGCTCGAGGCGATTGACGCGCAAGCGGTAGCGCCAACCGCGCTTGCCTGGCCCGAGCGCATCCGCCGACTGGTACGCGCCCTTGCCGGAGTCGAGCCACAGCTGCCCTGGTTCCATCCGGACATGCTCGAACTGGAAACGCTGGTGGCCGAGCCCAAGCATCAGCGTCGGGCCTACGAGGATCTGTTGAGCGCCTGGCATCGAGTCATCGATGCGGCGACTGACCTTCCGGTGCGTCCCTCGCCAGCAACCCTGGAAGCGCTGCATCTTTCAGTATGGGGCGGCCGCCGCTACGCGATGCTGGTGCAGCTTGAAGCGGATCGCATGATCGATTGGGCCAACTGCATGGAGCAGCTTTGCCTGGACAGGCTCGCTGGGTCACCCCAGCCCGACCGCGATCAATCATGAGGCAGCCTGTCGTTTCGCTCGGCTGACTCGCCGAAGAGAGGCGAGCAAACGGTCGCAGAGTATCTGGATGAGGGCAGCAGGCTGTACTAGCTCGGCGGTAATTGCCGGGCGATTTCCAGGCGGCCGGGATAATATGCGCGCCCCCAGCGCCCCTGCTCACACATCAGGTCATCATGCCCGGCGATGCTCTCTATACCGACTTGTCGGGTTACTACGATCTCATGTGCGCCGACATCGACTATCGCGCACAAAGCCATTGCGTTCATCGGTTGCAGCAGCTGTTCGGCAACGGCGGGACGAGGCATCTGGACCTCGCCTGCGGCACGGGTCCGCACGTCCGCCATTTCATCGATGCCGGCTATACCAGCGGCGGGCTCGACATCAATCAGCCGATGCTGGACAGAGCGGCCGCACGCTGCCCGGAAGCGCAGTTTTCCCTGCAGGACATGTGTGGCTTTGCGGTCGAGCAGCCGGCCGATCTGATCACCTGCTTTCTTTACTCCATCCATTACAGCGCCGCGCTGACCAGGCTCGAAGCCTGCATCGCCAGCGTGCATGCCGCGCTGGCCCCGGGCGGGCTGTTCTGCTTCAACGCCGTGGACAAGCGCCGGATCGACAACGCGTCATTCGTCTCGCACACGGCCAGGCATGCGGACGGCCTGTTTACCTTCAGCTCTGGTTGGCATTACCCCGGTGAAGGGGAACAGCAATGGCTGAAGCTGCGAATCGAAAAGACCATCAGCAATGAAAGCCAGGTCTGGCACGACGAACACAGGATGGTGGCAGTGAGCTTTGCCGAGCTGAGCGATCTGCTGGAGCGGTACTTCGAGGTGCATGTGCTCGAGCATGACTACGAGAAGATCGTGCCCTGGGACCAGGCATCCGGGAACGCGATATTCGTCTGCGTGAAGATTTAGCAGCGAAAGTCAGGCCCTTCGTTCAGGTCCGTGGAGTGCCCAAGCGCTTCTCGCCCTGTGGCCAGCCTTAGACACTGTACTGGTATCGCCGCTGCCGACTGTGCCTTTGCGTGCGCCTGCCGCGCTTTGAGAATAGGTCGACTCACTGGCGCTGGACCCAGCCATGCACATTGCCATTCTTACCTTTGACGGCTTCAACGAACTGGATTCGCTGATCGCGCTTGGCATCCTGAACCGCATCAAGCGGCCGGGCTGGCGTGTGGCGCTGGCTTCGCCGAGCGAGACGGTTACCTCGATGAACGGCGTGCGGCTGTATCGACAGGCTTGTCTAGAAGAGCTCGAGTCCTGCGACGCCGTGCTGGTCGGCAGCGGCATCAGAACCCGTGAAATCGCTCAGGATGTCGCAGTGATGCAGCTGCTGGCGCGGCTCAATCCCGCACGCCAGCTGATCGGCGCCCAGTGTTCGGGCACCCTGCTGCTTGCTAAAGCGGGTTTGCTGAACGGCGTTCCCGGCTGCACCGACCTCACCACCAAGCCCTGGGTGCAGGAAGCGGGTATCGAAGTGCTGGAGCAACCATTCTTCGCGCGCGACAACCTGGCAACTGCCGGCGGCTGTCTGGCGTCCATCTATCTAGCGGCTTGGACGTTGGCACGGCTGGTTGGGCTCGATGCGGCAGCCGAGGCGCTGCACTACGTCGCGCCGGTAGGGGAGAAGGAGGACTACGTAGCGCGAGCGCTCGTCAATATCGAGCCGTATCTGAACTGCGCCTAATCATCGCCAATTGGTTGATCAGGTTCTCGATACGGCTGCGTCATGCCGGTTGCGCCTCTCGCGACGGCGCCGTGAGCTGCACGGCGAGGCCCATCAACAGCACGATGCCAACGGCCATCAGCAGCCAGGCATCCGCCAGGCTCGCCAAGCGGTCGCGTAAAAGGCCCGCGCCCAGCGGTGCCAGGCTGGCAATCAGGTAGCCGCCACCCTGAACGAATCCCAGCAACGAGCCGGCGTCGGCCGAGTCCCTTGCATGGTCCATGGCTAGAATCAACGAGAGCGGGAACAGGGCGCCGATGCCTACACCCAGCAGAATCGCCGTTGGAATTGCGAGCATCAGCGGTGCAAGGGCGAGGCACAACAGCCCGGCCAGCACCACGGCCAACACACCCAGCACCAGCGGCCGCCGCTGCCGGATTCGTCCGATCAGCGCGGAGAGCAGCAATCCGGCGCCCACTTCCGCAAGGCTGATGCCGCCGAGCAACAGGCCGCTGTCCGCAGCGCTCCAGCCAAGGCCGGTGTAATAGGGCGGCAGCCAGGCCAGCACCAGGGTATAGGCCGCCGTACCGATGCCGAAGAACAGCAACAGCCGCCAGGCGAGTGGCGATTTCAGCGGCAATGGTCTGGCAACGGCTCGCCCTGTAGCGACCGGCGGGCGCGCCAGGCTCCACCAGATCGACAAGGTCAGTACGGCCGGAATCGCCCACAATGCCAAACCATTTGACCAACCGAATCGTTCTGCCAGCGGCGCGGCACTGGCAGCGGCGAGGGCAGCGCCGCCCATGATGCCGGTGGTGTAGAGCCCCATCAGCGCGCTGGTCCGCTGCGGATGGCAGCGGTGGATGTACGCCGGTATCAGCGCCTGCACCAGGGCAATCCCGACGCCGCCCAGTGCGGCGGTGAGGATCAGGCCGATGCCGCCAGGCGAACCCCAGCGCAAGGCACTGGCGAGCGCCACCAGCGTGAGCCCGAGCGCTACGCCACGACGCTCGCCCAGCTTCGCCTGCAACATGGCGCCGCCCAGTGCGCAGAATCCCATGGCAGCGATGGGCAGGGTGGTAAGTGCTCCTGCACCGGCACTGCCCAGACCGGTCGCGGCCTGGATTTCGTCGAGTAATGGCCCGATGGCCGCTAGGATAGGCCGCAGATTGAGGCCTACCAGCAGGACGAGCATGACCGCCAGTAACGCCTCGCCGGCCCGCGATAGTGAAGATGACGCGGGTGATCGAACGGAAAGCATGGCAATCTCCAAGTGGGCAGTTAATGTCTTTGCGATAAGTATCTTAACATCAAGATAAATAGACGAGGTATCCGGTGATCGATAGAGCTCAACTCGCCGTTGAACAATGGCAACGGCAACGGCCGGATTTGGACACCTTGCCCATGCGGCTGATTGGCCGACTGGGCGAGGCGGCGCAGGTGCTCAATCGAGATGTGCTGCAGCCATTCTTTGATGAGCACCGCTTGCACTTCGGTGAATTCGACGTGCTGGCGACCTTGCGTCGCGCCGGCGAGCCCCATGCCTTGAGCCCGACCGCTCTGTATGAAGCGGCGATGATTTCTTCAGGCGGCATGACCAACCGGCTCGACCGCCTCGAGCGTGCTGGGCTTATTGAACGCAAGCCCAACCCCGAGGACCGTCGTGGCACCCTGGTTGCCCTGACCGAAGCCGGCTTCACTCTGATCGACGGCCTGATGACCGCCCACGTCGAGAACGAAAAAACGGCCCTTGCCTCGCTCAGTCGTGACGAACAGGAACAGCTCGACAGGCTGCTGGGCAAGTGGCTGGCAGGACGCTAGCGCTACGCCTGGCGTAAGCCGCGATAAGGACCGCGGCTCGATAGGGCGCGGCGTATATCCGCGCGGGATGGTAATGGCGCAGGCGCGGGCTCGGTATCACCCGAGCCTGGTGACGTCTCGCTCGATCAATGCAAACGCCGAACGCTCGATTGCTGCACTACTTCTTGCGCCTGGCGCGCCAGTTGATCGAGCAGGCGGTCGCGCTGTTTCTCCGCCTCGCTCATCGCCCTGCGGCCGTTCTGCTGCACCAGGTAGCTGTAAATCTGCCGGACTTCCTTGGACTGGAAGATCGGCTCCAGATCCTGCACCGCCACCGCACCGTTCGAGGCCTCGTTTCGCGTATTCATCACCACCTGCGGGCCGCGCGCCAGCAATGGCTGAAAGCCCAGCGCGCGGAAGTACGGCACCTTGCCTGCAACGCACGCCACCTCGGCATGGGGATAGCGCGCCACCATCGCCTCGACCATTGCCCGGCCAATGCCCTGGCGACGATGGCCGGCGTCCACCGCCAGATAGACCAGCGCGCAGGCTTCCGGGTCATCCACAAAGGGCAAGTACAGCGCGAAGCCGAGCAGGACCGCCGGGTCCTCAGCATCCAACGCCATGATCAGTTCCGGCTTGCCGGCCTGCGCGCCGTCCATGCTGTCCAGATAGCGATGCACCTCGAAACCCACCACGTACTGGTACAGCTGATACAGCGGGTTGCTGGGCTGCAGCGATACCGGGCTGATGTCGCCGAGGTAATCCACCACCATCTGCAGCACCTGGCTTTTCAGCGATTCCGGCGGCGGGGTGTCGAGGTGGGTGAGGGTGAACATGGCGGCGCTCCGGGGCGGTACTGAAAATGGCGGCATTGTACCGGGCGGTGTGCGTCAGGCGAGGGTAAGCGGCATGGTGATCGGTGCTACGAGAGATCCTGCCTGCCTCTAAGTCGCGGCTGCGTCTGGCTTTCTCTTTCGCGGTTTGCGTGGCACAGGTGCTGGCATGAGGCGAGCCGTTTCGATCACCAGGCGGCGGAGTTCGTCGGCGTTGTCAAGCAGCTCGTCCGCCACCGGATAGTTCTTCGCGCCGGGATAGGGCGGCGCTTGCGGCAAGTCCGGGGCAAGCGTTTCGGCGGCCTGCGAAGGCTTGATGAACAGGCTGTTGTCGCAGACGAACGCGACGACCTTTTCATCCAGATAAAGGGCGTACTCGCCAAACATCTTCCTGTACGTCAGCCTGCTCCCCAGGCCAATCTGCTCCGCCACATACAGCACGAAATCTTTGTCGCTCGCCATGTCTGCTCCGCTGTCTCGACTGGGTGCCACGCCCATGGAGCGTAGCGTGGAAAGCGAGGCCGTTTCCACGCATTGCCCGCCTTACACCTGATTGAGCTCCACCTCCCTTGCCCGCGTATGGAGTGGGGGCGTGTCGAGTGATGCCTGCAGCTCCGTAACCAACGCATCCACCTCGCGCAGCGCCTCGGCCACCGAGGCGGCCAGTACCTCGCCACCGGTTTCCTGACCTTCAATCGCAATCTGGTGAATGCGGGTGATCCCGATGAAATTGAGTGCCGTCACCAGGTTCGGCTCCAGGTGATTCATGTGCGCCATCTCCCCACCAGGACCAAAGCCGATGCCGCCGCGGGCGCTTAGGATGACCGCATGCCGTGGCCGGTCCGCCAGCAACGGCACGTACGGATCAGGCAGTTTGCTTTCGTCGACCTCAACCGTCCGGCCCGGGCGCACGATCTGGTCGATCCAGGCCTTCAGTGCCGCGGGCATGCCGAAGTTGTAGAGCGGCGTACCGATGACCAATACATCGGCGGCAATCAGCTCATCGACCAGCTGGTCGCTTTCCGCCAGCGTGTCCCGCATCCACGGCTCACGGCTTTCTTCCGGCGTAAAGCTCGAGGCGATCCAGTCATGGCTGATAAACGAAGGCGGGTTCTGGCCTATATCCTGATAGACGATGCCGTCCTGTGCGCGGCGGGCCGCCCACTGGCTGACGAAGCGGTGGGTGAGGTTACGGCTGTGGGAACCGTGCTCGTCCTTGCCGGCAAGGCCGGGGCGGGCGCTGGCATCGAGGTGCAGAAGGTGCGTCATGATGATTCTCCTCTGTGATTAAATTCATCTGTCGTTCGCGGTAAATCCAGCCTAGGGCTAGGCTGTGCGAGCGACAAACGACCATTTCTTCCAACTACAGATGAGAGAAACTCAGCCATGGCGCACCGCCGGTTACCTTCGCTTTCTGCGCTGCGGGCCTTCGAAGCCGCCGCCCGCCACGAGAGCGCCAAGCAGGCCGCCGAGGAGCTGTCCGTCACGGCCACGGCGATCAGCCACCAGATTCGTTCGCTGGAGGAATCCCTCGGTGTGGCGCTGTTCCTGCGCAAACCTCGGAAACTGGAACTGACTGACCAGGGGCGCGAGCTGCAACAGACGCTGGAAGCCGCGTTCAACAGCATCAGCGCCACGGTCGAACGCCTCAGCGCGAAGCCCTGCCGCCAGGCGATCACCCTCAGCACCACACCGGCCATCGCGGTGCGCTGGCTGGTGCCCTGGGTCTGCCTGCTGCGCGATTCCCATCCGAATATCGACCTGCGCTTCCACACCTCCCATGAACCGGTCGCGCTGGATGGCGTCACGGCGGATATCGCCATCCGCTACGGCGACGGCCGTTGGCCGGGGGTGGTGGCGGAGAAGCTGTTCGACAACACCTTCGTCCCGGTTTGCAGCCCGCACCTCGGCTTGCGGGATATGGCCGAGCTGCCCAGACACCCGTTGATTCACTTCCGTGCGCAAGCTGCGTTATCCGCCCCGATTCATTGGGCGTCGTGGCAAAAGCTCGCCAACGTGCCGGGGCTGGATGTGAGCGCCGGGCTGGTCTTCTCCGACGAAACCCACGCCATCTCCGCCGCCATCGGCGCGCAGGGTGTGGCGTTGATGAGTCGGCAGCTGATCGAAGATGAACTGAGGGAAGGGCGGCTGGTGCAGCCGTTCGGGCCGGAGATGGAAGGCAAGCCGTTTCATCTGGTTTATCCGGAGAGCCGTCGGGATGACCCGACGGTACGGGCGGTTAGGGAGTGGGTAATGAAGGTGCCGGGTGGGTTGTGTGAGTTGTAGCTTCGCGGATGCTTTTTGCGTCCCATCCGACCCGAACTACTCCTCAACGATATTAGGGATGGTCTGAAAAAGACTTCCCGAATCTGGTGAAATACGCCGATCCCGTTGCCCGAGTTTCCCGATGAAGCAAATGACCTTCGCCGACGCCGAGCACGCCGGCAAGCGCAAGCAGACCCGCAAAGAGTTGTTCCTGATCGAGATGGATCAGGTGGTGCCGTGGAAGGGTTTGATTGCCCTGATCGAGCCGCACTACCCCAAGGGTGAAGGTGGTCGTCCGGCGTATCAGCTGATGGCGATGCTGCGCGTACATTTGATGCAGAACTGGTTCGGCTACAGCGATCCGGCGATGGAGGAGGCGCTGTACGAGACCACAATCTTGCGCCAGTTTGCCGGGCTGAACCTAGAGCGTATTCCCGACGAAACCACCATCCTCAATTTCCGTCGCCTGCTGGAGAAGCACGAGTTGGCGGCCGGGATTCTGGCGGTGATCAATGGTTACCTGGGCGATCGGGCCTGTCGCTGCGCCAGGGCACCATCGTCGATGCCACGCTGATCCATGCGCCGAGTTCGACCAAGAACAAGGACGGTAAGCGTGACCCGGAAATGCACCAGACCAAGAAGGGCAATCAGTATTACTTCGGCATGAAGGCCCACATCGGCGCGGATGCCGAGTCTGGCCTGGTGCACAGCGTGGTGGGGACGGCAGCCAACGTTGCTGACGTTACCCAGGTCGACAAACTGCTGCATGGAAAGGAAAACATGGTGGGCGCCGACGCGGGTTACACCGGCGTAGAGAAACGCCCGGAACATGAAGGCCGGGAGGTGATCTGGCAGATTGCGGCCCGCCGCAGTATGTACAAGAAGCTGAGTAAGCGCAGTGCGCTGTACAAAGCCAAGCGCAAGATCGAGAAATCCAAGGCCCAGGTGCGCGCCAAAGTCGAGCACCCGTTCCGGGTGATCAAGCGCCAATTCGGCTACGTGAAGACACGCTTCCGTGGCCTGGCGAAGAACACCGCGCAGTTGGTGACACTGTTCGCGCTGTCGAACCTGTGGATGGCGCGCCGACATTTGCTGACGAATGCAGGAGAGGTGCGTCTGTAATGCGGGAAATGGCCGGCGCGAGGTGCTCGCGCCGGCTATAAATCCGGAAATAGGGGATGATTTGATCGTTTTTTAGCCGAATCACCGTTTTGAAATCGGCAAGGGCTGGAGTCAGCCAGAAATACCTGACTACTTCAGACCATCCTTAGAGGGCTTCCGAGTCATTTCTAAGTTTTTCTTGGGTAGCATTCCTGTCTCAAATACAGCTTTCTTATCTGTTGAGTTACCTTTGAATAATAAATACAAGATGTCGTCGGATTCGCCGGCTATGCATGCTTTGACTCGATCAGTATTCGTTAGAGAGATAACCGACTCGGTGCAGGTGGTTGCGAATTCAAATGCCTGCTTTTCTGCTCGTTTAACGGCCGTGGATACAGTGAAGTCCCATAAGCCATAAAGTAGCGCTGCGAGAAGCATTGTTAAAAGAGTGGCGAGAAGAAATTGCTTTGTCTTGGCGTGTCTTTTGGATAGTTTGTGTCTTGCCTTGTTGATTAAATTATTAATGAAATTGTCTTTGTTTGTCTCGCTTTCAGGGTTCTCTATAAGAGCGATTATGTAAGTTACAAACATGATCACGCTGAGCGCTATGAGCGAGGCGGCGATAATTACCAGAAAGCTCACGCCGCCATATACTGCATAGATCTGGCTTGAGTATCCGAGGCGATTGATCGGGACGTCTAGCCGGTTTTTTAGTGTTTCTAAGTATACGTAGCCATTAGTAAAGAATAGAGCAAAAACTACTGCGATTGCTGATAGACCTTCAATTTTAAAAATCTTTGGCAGTTTTCTTACTGCCTTCTCATTTGTTGTCATTATGCATCCTTAGGTTTCGAGTCTTGCATCGCTGGGGGCGGGCTGAAGTGAATTGGCTAGTTTATATTTGTGTGCCGGTTGAAGGGTGGTCGATTTGTATTCCCCTTGAGCTCGGACTTGTTTTCCTGCTGGCGCCAAGTAGAGGTATTGCATAGGGGTTGGGGCTGCAGATGTCTAGCCTTCTGTTCCGCCCTGCTGGGCGGGTTCCTTTTGGCAGTCGCCCCAAAAGGAACCAAAAGGGCTTGCCCCTGCATCCGGCCCTGCGCTTCGCTCCGGGTTCGTTCGCTCCATCGCCATTCCAGGGGCACGCCGCGAAGGGCCATCCCTGGCCCATCGCGGCTCTCGCGGCATCCATGCCGCTCAACCCCTTCCACGTCGATTCCGCTCACCCTCCTGAAAGGGGCGGTTGGTGTCGCCTGCCGGTTTGTACAGAAGAAATAAATAATCCAAAGGACTCTCGGGCGACTCGGACTCCGTTCCCCGTCAGGAGGCCGAGTCGAGGTGTTGCGTAGGGGGATGAGCCGCATGGATGCGGCGAGAGGGCTAGGCGCCCCCGCATAAAGGGCCAAGGATGGCCCTTGTAAGCCGGCCTCCGGAGCAGCGCCGGTGCGAGGGAAGTCTGGCCGGAGGTCAGACCCGGATGTCGGGGTGGCCTTCTCTTTGGTTACTTTCTCTTGGCCAGACAAGAGAAAGTGACTCGCCGTGCAGGCGAAATCTGCCGGTTGGGACGAGGAAAGCGTGGCGGGAGCATCAAGCAGCGCGCCATCACCTGAAAATAAACTGTTCACTTTTTTGTGGCTCATTTCTAGTTGCATAGAAAGGAGAAGCTCAAGAAAAGTCCCAGTGCATTTGTTTAAAAGAGGGTGCTACGCCTTGCATAAGTAAAAGCTTTGCAGCTTCGTCGATGCGGTCTCTTGTAGATAGTGCCTCAATTTCTTGGGCTTTTTTAAAAAGTTCATAAATGCTGGGCTCGATAAACGTATTGCTGTAACTATAAAGCTCGTATTCTTTTAGCTCATGCAGCGAAAACTGTTTTGTTGTATTAATTAAGTAAAGGGCTGTGCTTTGCGTTATGCTTCTCGCATCTTTAAGGCATAAATGTCTAAAGACCCTGACGGCAGCTCCTTTGGGGTTTGGGTTGTGCAAAAGCACTATATCCATTTTTTTTCTTTCTAAGCTTTCTAGATAGCTAGAATCGCAAATGACTTCACGGGAGCGCCAGTTCATTAGTATGGCATCCCAGTTTAGAATTGTTGTTTTGGTTAGGGAATGAATTGATTCGTATTTTACGAAGCCGCGAGCTACAGCCCATGTGTCCTTTGCGTGCCATATGTCAATTGGCCAGCCGGCGACAGTTAGTCTGTAGCCGCCGAATTTATTCGGTGTGAGTCCAAGGTTTGAGATTATATTAAAACAGTCTTCCCAGTTCCCATCTATGACTATGTCAATATCTGAGCAGAAACCTTTTTTTCCGAACATGGCTATGTCGCGGAGTATTCCTCCAAAAAGATAGATATCTGAATAGGGGGAGCTCTTGGATATTAATTCAATAAAATCTTTTGGCTTTTTGAAGGCATAGGCGGCGCCTCCCGTCTTCGTGGAAGTATCATTTAAGTCTAGGGGGATTTGGTTTTTGGTCATTGGCCGCTTGGGTGCGGTATCAAAAAACCTTTCTACCCTAGACTTTAGGTTAGAGAATGAGGCGACTGCTCGCATGCTATTGGGAGAAGCCTGTCAATGATCTAAATTCGTTATGCTTCTTAATGAGGTATGACTCAGTCATTCCGGAGAGTGCGTCGCAAATTAATTGCGCTTTTGGGTAGTTCGGGTTTTCATGGCCTCCAGTCGTAACAGCGTCCTTGTAGACTCTCCTGTAGTTTTCTGAAATGGCTCCGAAAACGTAACGCTCGAATGGGTGATCTCTGCTTTCGCCTTTGGAAACGGCGTCCCAGAGCATGTCCATCATGCTTTTTATATGATTGCTCCCTTGCAACTCGAGCTTTAGCACATCTTTATGTTGGAAGCCAAAGTGAAAATCAAATTTTTTGGTCGTTGCGCAAAGGTGGCGGCAGCTGGAGTTTTTGATGATTTCGAAGCCGGGGGCAATTTCTCCGCTCATTATGTCGTCAACTTTTTCTACAAAAACACTGATTGCTGAATTAACCATTTCAGAAATCGCTGTCACGCGAAACATTTGCATCGATATGTCGTTCAGCTCGCGAGAGCTAAGGTTTTCCTTTCTGAACTCTTCATTTTTTCGTTTGGATGAGGTAATGACTCTTTCGATGACCTCGTCTTGATGCGAATTACTGTCGAGGTAATCCATGAGGTCATAGAAAGATGCGTAGCCTTTCTTGACTGTATCTTCCGCATCAATAACTGAATATGCGATATCGTCACAAGCCTCCATGATGTATGCGAGGGGGTGTCTTATGCCTTCAGATAGTCCAGTATGTTCCCATACTTCTTGAACTATGCTTCGTTCACTTTTGAATATCCCGGCCTTTTTGAATCCGCCTTTATTTTCTGAGCCGTAAATGCTCGGGTACTTTAATAATGCCGCCAATGTTGCGAGCGTGAGGTTTAAACCAAATTGATCGTTTAACACCTGTAGCCGAGTCAGTAGCCTGAACGTCTGAGCATTGCCGTCGAACTCTAGGAAATCGAGGTCAAAATTTTCATCATTCCGCTCCGCAAACCATTGTTGCATTGCTAATTCGCCTTGGTGCCCGAACGGAGGGTTGCCCAAGTCGTGTGCTAGTCCTACGGCAGCTAATAAAGGAGGAATGTTCCTTTTAACGTTTAGCTTTTCGTGGTCTGGCCCAAAAACCCGTTCTGCATGCTCAAACGCAAGCTGAATACCAATTCCCCTGGCTAGGTTGCTGACTTCGTGTGAGTGAGTCAGACGAGTCCTGACAGAGTCGTTTTCCTCCATTGGAAATACTTGCGTTTTATCAGCTAGGCGCCTAGTTGGTGTTGCGAACAGAATGCGATCGTAATCACGCTCGATCTCTGTTCTTTTCGAAGCAGTGCCTATGGTCTCGCTTGAGCCATGAAGATCTTTCCTGCGAACAGGGTTTAGCAACTTTTCCCAAGAGAGCATTTTCGGCGTCCTAGTGAAAAACTCTTAAGCAAAGCCCTGCATTAGCAGGGCTCATTTATGGTTCTGCGACAATCTTTACATTTAATCCCAGCTCAACGCCCCACCAGTCTGATACTCAATAACCCGCGTCTCAAAGAAGTTCTTTTCCTTCTTCAAGTCCATGATTTCGCTCATCCATGGGAAGGGATTCGTGGTGCCTGGATATTCCTCTTTCAGACCGATCTGCGTCAACCGGCGGTTGGCGATGAACTTGAGGTAGTCCTCCATCATCGCGGCGTTCATGCCGAGCACGCCACGGGGCATGGTGTCGCGGGCGTATTCGATTTCCAGCTGGGTGCCCTGGAGGATCATCTGGGTCGCTTCGTCCTTCATGTCGGCGTCCCACAGGTGCGGGTTCTCGATCTTGATCTGGTTGATCATGTCGATGCCGAAGTTCAGGTGCATGGACTCGTCACGCAGGATGTACTGGAACTGCTCGGCGGTGCCGGTCATCTTGTTGCGGCGGCCCATGGAGAGGATCTGGGTGAAGCCGCAGTAGAAGAAGATGCCTTCGAGTACGCAGTAGTAGGCGATGAGGTTGCGCAGGAACTGCTTGTCGGTCTCCGGGGTGCCGGTCTGGAAGGTCGGGTCGGAGATGGAGCGGGTGTACTTGAGGCCCCAGCTGGCCTTTTTCGCGACGCTCGGGATCTCGTGGTACATGTTGAAGATCTCGCCTTCATCCATGCCCAGCGATTCGATGCAGTACTGGTAGGCGTGGGTGTGGATCGCCTCTTCGAAGGCCTGGCGCAGGATGTACTGGCGGCACTCGGGGTTGGTGATCAGGCGGTAGGTGGCCAACACGAGGTTGTTGGCGACCAGGCTGTCGGCGGTGGAGAAGAAGCCGAGGTTGCGCTTGACGATGCGGCGCTCGTCTTCGCTGAGGCCGTCCTTGCTCTTCCACAGGGCAATGTCGGCGTTCATGTTCACTTCCTGGGGCATCCAGTGGTTGGCGCAACCATCCAGGTACTTCTGCCAGGCCCAGTCGTACTTGAAGGGTACGAGCTGGTTGAGGTCGGCGCGGGCGTTGATCATGCGCTTTTCATCGACGCGTACACGGGCCGATTCGCCTTCCAGGTCGTGGAGGCCTTCCTGAACGTCTAGCTCGTCCAGTGCACGCTTGGCACGGGCGATGGCATCGGAGTCACTGGCGGCAACGGCGCGGGCTTCTTCGACGGAGCCGGCGGCGTCCTGGTCGAGCTTGACCGGTGTTTCGTTGCTGGCCGCAGCGGCTTTGGGGGCGGCCGGCGTGGCGATGCCCGGTGCGGTGGTGGTTTCTTCTTCGTTGAATTCGTCCCAGCTCAGCATGTGCGATAGCTCCTGATCGGGGACCGGGTTTGGCCGGTCGGTATGTATGGTTGCTTTTGGTTTGCACGCAAAAGCGGATGTTTTGGTTAGGGGAGGGTGGTGGTGCCCTGCGCCCTTAGTGTTCTGTATCAGGTCGGGGTTTGGGCCCGGCCTTGGTGTTGTCTGGTGGGCTGCCCCTCACCCTAGCCCTCTCCCCAAAGGGGCGAGGGGACAGGATTTGAGGTGGCTTCGGACTTGGTTAACGATCCAGCCGCCTGCGTTGGCGAGTAGTGGATCGCGAGCAAGGACTAGGCGTCCCCGACTAGGCGTCCCCCTCGCTCCTACAAAAAGAGCATCGCTTTTCAGCAGCGGCTCGGTATGAGCGCGAAGCTGAGCGAGGCAGCGCTAGGCGTCTGCCAAGTCGGAGCCCCTGAGCGTACAGCTGTACGTGATGGGGCCGGCTTGGCGGACAACAACGCGCGGTCCGCTCAGCTTCGTGCGTCAGCCAGGCTCCTTATTGGCAGGCTTCGCAATCCGGTTCATCAATGGCACAGGCCTTCGGCACCGGTGCCGGTCCGGCGGACATTTCCGGGGCTGGCGCGGCCTTGGCCGGCGCGGCGCTGAAGCCGTCGCCATTGCCGCTGGACACGGCGTTGAGCTTGCCGGTGTTGACGGTGGACTTCTCGGTGCTGGTCGCGGCCAGGGCACGGAGGTAGTAGGTGGTTTTCAGGCCACGGTACCAAGCCATGCGGTAGGTCACGTCCAGCTTCTTGCCGCTGGCGCCGGCGATGTAGAGGTTCAGCGACTGGGCCTGGTCGATCCACTTCTGGCGGCGGCTGGCGGCGTCGACGATCCACTTGGTTTCCACTTCGAAGGCGGTCGCGTAGAGGTCTTTCAACTCCTGCGGGATGCGCTCGATCTGCTGCACGGAACCGTCGTAGTACTTGAGGTCGTTGATCATGACCGCGTCCCACAGGCCGCGCGCCTTGAGGTCGCGAACCAGGTAGGGGTTGATCACGGTGAACTCGCCCGAGAGGTTCGATTTCACATACAGGTTCTGGTAGGTAGGCTCGATGGACTGCGACACGCCGGTGATGTTGGCGATGGTCGCGGTCGGCGCGATGGCCATGATGTTCGAGTTACGGATGCCGTTCTTGACGCGGGCACGTACCGGGGCCCAGTCCAGGGACTCGGTCAGGTCGACGTCGATGTACTTCTGGCCACGCGCTTCGATGAGGATCTGCTGCGAGTCCAGCGGCAGGACGCCCTGGCTCCACAACGAACCCTGGAAGGTTTCGTAGGCGCCACGCTCGTCGGCCAGGTCACAGGAGGCCTGGATGGCGTAGTAGCTGACCGCTTCCATGGACTTGTCTGCGAAGTCGATGGCGGCGTCGGAACCGTAAGGGATGTGCTGCAGGTACAGCGCGTCCTGGAAGCCCATGATGCCCAGGCCCACCGGGCGGTGCTTGAGGTTGGAGTTCTTCGCCTGCGGCACCGAGTAGTAGTTGATGTCGATGACGTTATCGAGCATCCGCACGGCGGTGCGCACGGTGCGCTCCAGCTTGGCGGTGTCCAGCTTGCCGTCGACGATGTGGCGCGGGAGGTTGATCGAGCCCAGGTTGCAGACGGCGATCTCGTCCTTGTTGGTGTTCAGCGTGATCTCGGTGCAGAGGTTGGAGCTGTGCACCACGCCGACGTGCTGCTGCGGGCTGCGCAGGTTGCACGGGTCCTTGAAGGTCAGCCATGGGTGGCCGGTTTCGAACAGCATGGAGAGCATCTTGCGCCACAGGTCTTTGGCCTGCAGGGTCTTGTAGTTCTTGATCTTGCCGTATTCGATCAGGGCTTCGTAGTACTCGTAGCGCTCCTCGAAGGCCTTGCCGGTGAGGTCGTGCAGGTCGGGTACTTCGCTTGGCGAGAACAGGGTCCACTTGCCGTCGTCGAAGACGCGCTTCATGAACAGGTCCGGAATCCAGTTGGCGGTGTTCATGTCGTGGGTACGGCGACGGTCGTCACCAGTGTTCTTGCGCAGCTCGAGGAATTCCTCGATGTCCAGGTGCCAGGTTTCCAGGTAGGCGCAGACCGCGCCCTTGCGCTTGCCGCCCTGGTTGACCGCAACGGCGGTGTCGTTGACCACTTTCAGGAAGGGCACGACGCCCTGGGATTTGCCGTTGGTGCCCTTGATGTAGGCACCCAGCGCGCGCACAGGGGTCCAGTCGTTGCCCAGGCCGCCGGCGAATTTGGAGAGCAGGGCGTTATCGCGGATGGCGTCGTAGATGCCGCCCAGGTCGTCCGGCACGGTGGTCAGGTAGCACGAGGACAGCTGCGGACGCAGGGTGCCGGCGTTGAACAGGGTCGGCGTCGAAGCCATGTAGTCGAAGGACGACAGCAGGTTGTAGAACTCGATGGCGCGCGCTTCTTTCTGCTCTTCCTCGATGGCCAGGCCCATGGCCACGCGCATGAAGAAGATCTGCGGCAGTTCGAAGCGAATGTCGTTCTTGTGGATGAAGTAGCGGTCGTACAGGGTCTGCAGGCCGAGGTAGGTGAACTGCTGGTCACGCTCGTGGTTCAGCGCGGCGCCCAGCTTGGCCAGGTCGTAGCTCTTCAGCTTGGAGTCGAGCAGTTCGAACTCGACGCCTTTCTCGATGTAGGCCGGCAGCGCCTTGGCGTACAGGTCGGCCATCTCGTGATGGGTGGCGGACTCGGCGACTTCCAGGAAGCTCAGAGCTTCGGCGCGCAGGGTGTCCATCAGCAGGCGAGCGGTAACGTAGGAGTAGTTCGGCTCACGCTCGACCAGGGTGCGGGCGGTCATCACGAGGGCGGTGTTGACGTCGGTTTGCTCGACACCGTCGTAGAGGTTCTTCAGGGTTTCTTTCTGGATCAGTGCGCCATCGACTTCTTCGAGGCCTTCGCAGGCTTCGGTGATGATGGTGTTCAGGCGGCCCAGGTCCAGCGGCGCCAGGCTGCCGTCGGCACGCTTGATGCGGATGCTCGGGTGCGGCTGGGCGATGTCGCTGCTGTCGCTGGCACTCTTGCGCTTGACGGCCTGGGCTTCGCGGTAGATCACGTAGTCACGCGCGACCTTCTGTTCGCCGGCACGCATCAGTGCCAGTTCGACCTGGTCCTGAATTTCTTCGATATGGATGGTGCCGCCCGAGGGCATGCGACGACGGAAGGTAGCGGTGACCTGCTCGGTCAGGCGCGCGACGGTGTCGTGAATACGCGAGGAAGCGGCAGCGTTACCGCCTTCCACTGCGAGAAACGCCTTGGTGATGGCTACGGTGATCTTGTCGTCGGTGTAGGCGACGACGGTACCGTTGCGCTTGATCACGCGCAGCTGGCCCGGGGCGGTAGCCGCCAGATCCGGTGCATCGGCTGACAGCGGGTTCTCGCGAGTGGATTGGTTCTGCATGGGGGCTCCGGATTCTATTTTGATCGCGTTCTGATTCTGTCTGCGCGGGCGTGGTCGCGCCCGGGCGTCTGTTGTTGCATGAGCCGTGCCCCGCATCGCAGGACATGACGGTGTCGCAAGGAATAGCCCTGACTCGGCCGCTAACGAGCTAAGTCGATGCCGGAAGGATAGTCAGGCTGGAAGAACTGTCAACACAATATGTTGTGTTTTGTCTGGGCTCCTGGCACAGCGGGTAGATGCGGGCTTGGAGTCAGTGAGACGACTGTCGAAGGCGTGCATTTATGCTTGACCTGAGGCTGCCGACGGTGTTGCAGAGCGGTAAGAGACGAGCTGCGTGCTCGCCCTTGGGTAAGTCTTCAATTGTGTGCTTTTGCGCGTCTGGGCCCAACATATAGGGTCAGCGGCGCGCAGGGGCGACAAGATAATGCTGGCTTGGGGCCAATGCAAGGCGATTGGCTGGGATAACCTGTGGATAAGGTGTGCGTGTTTTGTGGGTGAAAGTGCGGCGCCCGGCCGCAGGCCGCATGGCTCCGGCGCTTGCCCGGTTGCCGACGAAATACGCGCCGCCGGGCATATTTTCCTGGCACCCGCTGACACTACATGTTGTGTTTGCTGCTGCACGCTTTTTGTGCATCGTGCGGGGCCGGGCGTTGGGTACAATGCGCGCTGTTCGGTTTGTGGCCTGAGGGTCTGACAGGGGGCGGGGATGGAGCAAGACACGTGGCGGATTCTCATCGTCGAGGACGATCGACGGCTGGCTGAGCTGACGCAGGAGTATCTGCAGAGCGATGGCGGCTTCGAGGTGTCGATCGAGTCGGACGGTGCTTGCGCTGCTGCACGCATCATCGAGGAGCGGCCGGATCTGGTGGTGCTCGATCTGATGCTGCCCGGCGAGGATGGCCTGTCGATCTGCCGGCAGGTGCGCGATCGCTACGATGGCCCGATCCTCATGCTCACCGCGCGGGCCGACGACCTGGATCAGGTGATGGGGCTGGAAACCGGCGCTGACGACTATGTCTGCAAACCGGTGCGTCCACGTCTGCTGTTGGCGCGCATCCGTGCGCTGCTGCGCCGCCGCGAAGCACCCGAAACCCCGGCCAATGCCAAGCGCCTGCAGTTCGGCCCGCTGGTGATCGACAGTGCGCTACGCGAAGCCTGGCTGCGCGAACAGCAGATCGAACTGACCGGCGCCGAGTTCGATCTGCTCTGGCTGCTGACGTCCAACCCCGGACGCATCCTTTCCCGTGAAGAAATCTTTGCCCAACTACGCGGCATCGAGTACGACGGGCAGGATCGCTCCATCGATGTGCGTATTTCGCGTATCCGCCCGAAGATTGGTGATGATCCCGATCATCCGCGACTGATCAAGACGGTGCGCGGCAAGGGCTATCTGTTCGTTTCTGAAGCTGCCGTGGCGATGGTGTAGCGCCGCCATCCATGAACTCGATCTTCCTGCGCATCTATGGCGGCATGCTGGGGGTGCTGGTGCTGGTGGCGCTGCTCGGCGCCGGCGGCCTGCACCTGCTCAACCAGGTTCGCGCGGACGATCACCGCGAGCGCCTGGCCAGCGGCACCTTCCGTCTGATGGCGCACAACATGAGCAGCATGACGCCGATCGAACGGCGCCAGGCGGCGAACCTCTGGGGCCGGCTGCTGGGCATCCCACTGCGGGTGCGCACGCTGGATGACGTTCGCCTTGAAAGCCGGCTTGAGGCGCGTCTGCTGCGTGGGCAGGTGCTGGTCGAGCAGATTCGTCCGCAGAGCACCACGGTGTTCAGCCTAGTCAGCGCGCAGGATCGACTGGTGCTCACTGGCGAAGTGGAGCAAATCAGCGAGCAGTTGGCGCGCGCCACCATCTATCTGCTGATCGATGAAATGATCCGCTATCCCGAAGCGGAACAGCCACGGCGCCTCGCTGAGCTGAAACAGGCGCGTGGTTTCGGCTTCGATCTAGAATTGCTGACCCGCGACAACGCCAACCTCGATGACGACCAGCGACGGCGACTGGACGAGGGCGACACGGTGATGGCGCTCGCCCATCGCGGCGATGCCATCCGCGTGTTCGCCGCTATCGCCGGCACCGGCTGGATCATGCAGCTCGGCCCGCTATATCAGATGAATCCATATCCGCCACAGCTACTGATCTTGATCGGCCTGCTCGGCCTGTCGCTGATCGGCCTGACGGTGTATCTGCTGGTGCGCCAGCTGGAGCAGCGCCTGAGCGTGCTGGAAGGTGCTGCGACGCGCATCGCCGCCGGTAATCTGGAAACCCGTGTGCCGGACGTCGGCACCGATTCGGTCGGGCGCCTGGCTGCGGCATTCAATGGCATGGCCAGGCATCTGCAGCGTTTGCTGGCCGTGCAGCGGGAGATGGTCAGTGCCGTGGCCCATGAGCTGCGCACACCCGTTGCACGTCTGCGTTTCGGTTTGGAGATGACCGCTGAGGCGCAGACCGACGAGGCCCGGCGCAAGTATCTGCAAGGCATGGATGGCGATATCGACGACCTCGATGCACTGGTCGACGAGATGCTGGTGTATTCGCGCCTGGAGCGCGGCTCGCCGACCCTGCATTTCCAGCAGGTAGACCTGGGTGCGCTGGTCGATCAGGTGATCGGTGAGCTGGCACCGCTCCGTGCCGACGTCAGCGTCAGCCGTGGAGAATGCACCACGGCAGCCGATGGCAGCAGTTGGGCAGACGCGGAGCCGCAGTATCTGCGCCGCGCCCTGAGCAACCTGATTACCAATGCCATGCGCCATGCCGAGAGTCGGGTGCAGGTCAGCTTCACCATCGACGGGCAAACGGTGCGGCTGGAAGTGGACGACGATGGCCCCGGCGTGCCGGAAGCGGATTGGGAAAAGGTCTTCACCCCGTTCCTGCGCCTGGACGACAGCCGTACCCGTGCCTCGGGTGGGCATGGGCTGGGCTTATCCATCGTGCGGCGGATCATCTACTGGCACGGCGGCCGCTCCCAGGTGGGCCACAGCAACCTGGGCGGCGCCCGCTTCAGTCTGGTCTGGCCGCGCCAGCACTCGAACTGAGCGCCGCACCGTAGGGTGGGCTTCAGCCCGCCGGTACACATTGGTGAGAGCTTGCTGGTGGGCTAAAGCCCACCCTAAGGGGATGTGAGCGCTTCAATTTGCGCGGAAGTGGTAAGCGCACCGTGGCGTGAACGCTGGACGTGGTGGGTGCACGAACCAAGCGTAGGGTGGGCTTCAGCCCACCGATATACATTGGCGAGAGCTTTCTGGTGGGCTAAAGCCCACCCTACGGGGATGTGCACGCTTCAAGTTGCGCGGAAGTGGTAAGCGCACCGTGGCGTGAACGCTGGACGTGGTGGGTGCACGAACCAAGCGTAGGGTGGGCTTCAGCCCACCGATATACATTGGCGAGAGCTTTCTGGTGGGCTAAAGCCCACCCTACGGGGATGTGCACGCTTCAAGTTGCGGTGTGGTAAGCGCCGTGGCGTGAGCGCTGATGTGGTGGGTGCACGAACCAAGCGTAGGGTGGGCTTCAGCCCACCGATACACATTGGCGAGAGCTTCCTGGTGGGCTAAAGCCCACCCTACGGGATGTGAGCGCTTCAAGTTGCGCGGTGTGGTAAGCACCGGAGCGTGAGCGCTGATGTGGTGGGTCTAGGAACCAAGCGTAGGGTGGGCTTCAGCCCACCGGTACATATTGGTGAGAGCTTGCTGGTGGGCTAAAGCCCACCCTACGGGGATGTGCACGCTTCAAGTTGCGCGGAAGTGGTAAGCGCACCGTGGCGTGAACGCTGGACGTGGTGGATGCACGAACCAAGCGTAGGGTGGGCTTCAGCCCACCGATACACATTGGTGAGGACCCACTCTACGCGAGCGTCCAGAGACGGCGTTGGTCAGCGGATTCGACCTTCCTGCAGTTCCAGCTCCTCTTTGGCGAAGTCGTCAACGTCGATGACTTTGCGTCGTGCCAATTCCGCTACTCGCAATTGCGCGGCTTCGGCGGCGTCGATGACGCCTGCCGCGAGGGCTGTGTCGATCGGGCTTTCGCCTGGGATCGGTTTCACTGCGCCTGCCTTGAGCGCTTTAGCCAGCTTCTTCGCCGCATCCTGGCTGGCTAGGATGGTTTCGAAGGCGTGCTTCAACGCGCCGAGCGGCTGCTCTGGATCGTGTGGGCGGTACATGCCGCTGAGAATGCTCTCCATGGCCGGATCGCCTTCGGGGCGGCCGAGGAGGGCGGCGACTTCGGCGTCCAGTACATCCGATGGCCCTTTGTGGCGTGCGCCGAACGGGAAGACCAGTGCATGCAGCAGGTGTCCGAGGATGCGGTTGGGGAAGTTGGCCAGCACGTCCTGCAGCGCGGATTCGGCCTTTTCCAGACAATCCTCCAGCGCCCAGCGCAGCAGCGGTTCCTGTTCAGCCGGATGGCCAAGGTCATGGAACTGCTTGAGCGCCGCGGAGGCGAGGTAGAGATGGCTGAGCACGTCGCCCAGGCGGGCCGACAGCCGTTCGCGACGCTTGAGTTCGCCGCCTAGCAGCATCATCGACAAGTCGGCCAGCATGGCGAATGCTGCAGCGATGCGGTTGAGTGCGCGGAAGTAAGGCTGCGTAACGCTCGTCCCCGGTACGCGCCCCATCAGGCCGAAGCTCAGACCCAGCAGCAGGGTGCTGGCGGTGTTGCTGACGGCGAAGCCGATATGCTGCATCAGCAGGTCATCGAATTTCACAACAGCTGCTTCGCGATCGGGCTCGTGGACCAGCTCCATTTCCCGCAGCACAAACGGATGGCAGCGGATTGCGCCCTGGCCGAAGATCATCAGGTTGCGCGAGAGGATGTTGGCGCCTTCCACGGTGATGGAGATCGGCGCCGACAGCCACAGCCGACCGAGGTAGTTGTTCGGCCCGAGAATGATGCCCTTGCCGCCGTGGATGTCCATGGCGTCGGTGATGCAGTCGCGGCCGCGCTCGGTGAGGTGGTACTTGAGAATCGCTGAGAGAACCGAGGGCTTCTCGCCCAGGTCGACGGCGTTGGCGGTGAGGATTCGTGCCGCGTCCATCAGCCAGGCGTTGCCACCGATGCGTGCCAGCGGCTCCTGAATACCTTCGAAGGCGGAGAGCGGAACGTTGAACTGCTCGCGGACCTGCGCATAGCGGCCACCGACATAGCTGCAGACCTTGGCGGCGCTGGTTCCGGTTGCTGGCAGGGAAATGGAACGGCCTACCGACAGGCAGTTCATCAGCATCATCCAGCCTTTGCCGATCATGCCGCTGCCGCCGATGATGGCTTCCAAGGGCACGAAGACGTCCTTGCCCCAGTTCGGCCCGTTCATGAATGCCGCGCCCAGCGGCAGGTGGCGGCGACCGATGTCGACGCCGGGGGTATCGGTGGGGATCAGCGCCAGGCTGATGCCGAGTTCTTCCTCATCGCCCAGCAAGTGGTCCGGATCGTAGGTCTTGAACGCCACGCCCAGCAGCGTCGCGACCGGGCCGAGGGTGATGTAGCGCTTTTCCCAGTTCAGTCGCAGGCCGAGAACTTCTTCGCCCTGCCACTGGCCGCGGCAGATCACACCGCTGTCGTTCATCGCGCCGGCGTCGGAGCCGGCGTAGGGGCCGGTTAGGGCGAAGCAGGGGATGTCGGTACCGTTGGCCAGGCGCGGCAGGTAATGGTTGCGTTGCTCGTCGGTGCCGTAGTGCATCAGCAGCTCGGCCGGGCCAAGAGAGTTGGGCACCATCACGGTGCTTGCCAGGTCTCCGCTGCGAGTGGCGAGTTTCATCACGATCTGCGAGTGGGCGTAGGCGGAGAAGCCCTTGCCGCCGTATTCCTTGGGAATGATCAGGGCGAAGAAACCCTCGGCCTTGATGTACTCCCAGGCAGCAGGCGGCAGGTCCATGCGCTGGGCAATGTCCCACTCGCTGACCAGTGCGCAGAGGGTTTCAGTGGGGCCGTCGAGAAAGGCCTGTTCCTCCGCGGTCAGGCGCGCCTTCGGATAGCCGAGCAGGGTGTCCCAGTTTGGCCGGCCGCTGAACAGCTCGCCATCCCACCAGACGGTGCCGGCGTCAATGGCGTCGCGCTCGGTGGCGGAAATTGGCGGCAGCACCTTCTTGAACCAGTCGAACATCGGGCCGCTGAAGTATTTCCGGCGCACGTCGGCGACCAGCAGCGGTACCGCTACTGCAATCAGCGCGAGCCAGAGCAGAAAGACGACTACGCCGGACGTATCGGCAGCGGTCATGAAGATCAGGTAGGTGGCAACGATCACCAGGGCGGGCACCGGCGACACGCGCAGGTGGGCGATTACGGCGATGCCGAGCAGTAGAACCAACAGCCAAAGCAGGGTCATGGGTCTTATCCTTTTAGGTTCGAACAGCTTCCGTCTTCAGCATAGGCGCTTGCGCCGTTGCCGCGAAGGGGCGAGGTGTCGCCGCCGGCCACCGGCGGCGACAGGCAGGGCCTATGCGTTTGACTGCGCGCCGCGTGTTGGTGCGTCGGTATCGCCCGCATTCTGATTGGCCGCCGCTTTTTCCTGCGGCACCCCTGCCACGGTGATCTCCGGGAGGCTGCCGCCAATGAATTCCACTCTGCGGGTTGGAAAGGCGAACTGCACGTCCATCTCTCGAATACCCTCCAGTAGGGCCAGGTTGATCTCTTGTTGGGTATCCATGTACTTGTTGTAGTCCGAGACCTGCATGATGTAGACGACCTCGAAGGTCAGCTGGCTGTCGTCAAAGCCGAGAAAGTGCGCGCGGTCGAACTTGGCGGCCTCTATGCCTTCGATGATGCGTTTCACCAATGCCGCCACCTCTTTCACCTTCTCGGTCGGCGTGTTGTAGGTGATGCCGAACTTGAAGACGATCCGACGGGTATTCATGCGCTTGTAGTTGTGCACGATCTGGCGCAGCAGGTCCGCGTTGGCAATCACCACCTGCTCACCGCTGAGCGCGCGAATACGGGTGGTTTTCAAGCCGATGTGCTCGATATTGCCTGCGACTTCGCCGAAGACCACGAAGTCGCCGATCTCGAAGGGTTTGTCCACGCCAATGGATAGCGAGGCGAAGATGTCGCTGAGCAGCGTTTGCACCGCCAGGGCAATGGCAATACCACCGACGCCGAGGCTGGCGATCATGGCGGTGATGTCTACGCCCAGGTTGGCCAGGATTGATAGCAACATCATGGTCCAGACCACAATGCGGATCATGATGCCGATGATGGTGGTGGTGACTGGATTACGCGCCTTGCCGTCGCGGGTCAGGCTTTCCATCCACAGGCGCACGCCTGTGTCCATCCACAATGCGAATTGAAACGCCAGGGCGATGAACCAGCCGTGGGACATCGTCGATTCCCAGCGTGGCGACAGTTCGACGGTCTTCAAGGCGATGAGTAGCGAGAAGGCCAGAATCAGAAGGTTGCTGGTGCGCGAAAGCAGTTCGGCGGCGATCCCGAGAAACTTCGTCTTCGACCCTACCGCAAGCTTGCTCAGGCGCCGGGTCACGATTCCAAGAATGGTGCGCAGGACTAGAAAACTGGCGATGGTGATGCCCAGTACGATCGCCAGGTTGATCCAGAATGTCTCGTTTAGCAGGGCGTCCCAGTTCATCCATATCCTCCGGCAAGGGTGCGCTTGATGCGGCGAAGACCACGTTTTTCAGTGGTCCGTGCTGCGCATAAGTTCCCTTGTCGGAGGTCGGTCGGGGTGGGGTGGTCCGTGCTGGACCGTCAGTTGCTCGGCAATATCGAGGCGAGTTCGTGATAAGCGCCGGCATTGATGACCTGGCTGTAGCCGAGCTTTTCGAGGACATCCTGGGCGGCCGACGAACGCCTGCCACTGTGGCAGTAGAGGACCACCGGCGTGTCCTTCTCTGGCACCAGGGTGCCGATGCGTTTTGCGAGATCTGGCGTCTCGATGCGTGTGGCGCCTGCTAATGCGCCCTGAGCAAATTCCTCCGCGGTGCGAACGTCGATCAGCACTGCATCGGGTTGTTGCAGCACCTGAACGGCGGTGCGTTGCTCGATTTCGCCTGCAGTAGCGGCAGCGCTGAAGGCAGCTATCAGGAAAACGGCGGGCGGGCGCATAGGGGCTACCTCACGGCGCGCCGGTGGGCGCGCTCAGCTGAATATTCGGGTCAAGTTGGGCAGGATCAGAATCACTGCCGTGGCAATGACGATCAACGTCGCCTGCCGGTATTTATTCTGCTTGAGCATGACATGGCCTTTTATTTTTGTGTGTAGCGGATTTTTGTCGCCTTGCCGAGCGGGCTGAGAGGCTACGGCGCGCGACGTTCCAGAAGCAGAACCATGGAAACGAGGCGCGCCGGTCCTTCGCCCAGAGATAAAAGAGTAAGCAAGTTCCACACCAGCAAATGCATTGCGCTATGGAGCTGCCACGTTCTTTCGGTTGTCTTCCGTGGGTAGATCATTTGGAGGGCAACCGATGAACAAGTCGAAGCTACCGTTATTGTTTCTGCTCACCGCCGTTTCCGGTGCCGTGTTTGCGCAGCAGGAGGGCATGACCCTGCAACAGGAGCGTGACCAAATGGGTGCCGATTTAGAGGAAAATCGCCAGCAGATCGGTCGTGATATCAACCGTATTCGCGAGCCGGGCTCCACGCAGGAGCAGACACCGGGTCTCAATCGAGGCGGCGTTCAGAGTGATGCCTACAATCCCCAACCCAACGTTCCAGGCGCTGCGAATCCGCCGGGCGGGACCGGTTTGCCGAGTGCACAGGGCAACGTACGCCAGCCGAATCGTGGCGTGGAGGCCAATCCTGCGCCAGGTTCTGCTCAGCCGCAAACGGCTCCGGGTGGTGCCAATGGAAACGCCAATCAGGGCGGCGTCACCCCACCGGGTGGAATCGGAACAGGTAGCGGTAACGGCTCAGGCGGGGCCAGCAGTGGTGGTGCCGCCAGTGGCTCGTCGGGTGGCGCTGCCGGTCAGCGTTGACCCGTAGGGCGTTCTAAGGAGTTGCAGCGGTGCCGTTCAGAAGTTTTAGAGTGATCGGGTCAGCCCGGCTACCGAAGAATGTCTGCAGCGCCTGCTCGAACGGGGCGGGGTCTGGGGCTGTGTGGGCGAACAAGGTCATGCAGGAGCGAAACTTCAGGTCGTCCGGGCTACCCAGGATCCGTTGCGCACTGTCGGCGCCGTGCTTGAGCATCGCCTCTGTGCAGGCCAGTAGTCGTGGCCCCAACGCCGGGTGCTGTAGGTAGGCTAGCGCCTCGGATCGTTCCGAAATGGCGTAGTGCTGCGCCATGGCGCTACGGCCTAGCCCCTGTAGCTGGGGGAAGATGAACCACATCCAGTGTGAGCGTTTACGGCCCTCGTGTAGTTCTTCCAGCGCTTGCTGGTACTGCGTCTGCTGGGCGTCGAGGAAGCGTTGCAGGTCATGCGGGGCAGCCATGGAGTGCGTCCTGGCGAAGAAGAATGCCCAGCAATCTGCTACAGGCCGGGTAGGGGCCACAACCGCTGGCGGACGTATGGACGCAACTGGCCTCGCCACGAGGATTCGGGCGCGCTCTTGCGGATGCCTGCTTGAGCGGTGCTCGCGGCAACCTGGCCGCTGCCTCCGTTGCCAACTTTTTTCACCACGTGCCTAGCCTGGGCGGAATGACGGTGTAGAATCCGCGCCCCCAAAATTCAGGAGGCAGTACGTTGGTGATTCATTACTCCCCAGCCAATGGGAATGTCGCATGTGGGCGTGCGGGGTCGAGCTTGAACAGCTCTCCGGATGCCGGTCAGGTTTCCTGCAAGCTCTGCCTTCGCAGCGTTGAAAAGGCGGCCAGTGAGCCCGTGCGCAAGACGCCGACCCTTGCCGAGCTGAGAGCGGCGGCAAAAGCGGCCGCGACCCCAGCGGCCAGCTCGGAGGCTCCGAAGTCGGCTCCACGCCTGTCGCCGCGTGCAGAGTGGCAAAAACGCCTCGAGCAGTTGCCAGGGCGAAATCGCGTTCCCCGCGGCGTACCTCGGCAAGCTTTCATCTAGCAGCGGGTTTGAAGGATGCGTTTCTCGGCGGGAACGGACGCTTAAAGAATGGTTAGCCTAGGCCAGGTCTCGATCCATTTCTTCGAGGCGATACGATTCAGATAGTTTTGTCGTTTCTCGCTTTGAAAACGCGCAGTAGGGCGGACGATCAGGTTGAATAGATCGTCCAGCCCCAGCGGCGCTGCGACCTCGATCTCATCGCCCATGCCTAACCTCACGCCCACGGCAGTGGCCGTTTCTGGCCAATGGCTCATCGCGTCTGCCGCCGACTTGTATGGCTGATCACCATTGCGAAGGTGCATGCGTGCCTGGTTTTTCACCGACCAGTCGAGCGAGCCGTCCGAATACCTAAGGCACGCTTCGATTCCGACATCCGAGGCCCTACCGGCCGCTCGAGCCTCGAACCAGATGACGTCAATGTCTGACAGCGGGGTGAAGTCGGCGCGTTGGTGAAGGTAATCCCAAACTGCACTGCGCACGAACCCGGCCGCTACCCAGCAATCTGGCAATCCGAGCTCTTTCACCTGATGCAGAACGCGCATCCGGACGGGGTCGGCAGCGATGATGGATCGCAACTGGGCAAGTCTGTGCATGAGGTCCATCTTGGTCGAGGTGATTTTCTCGATTCGCGAAGGTTGGGGCGACCAGGTCCCCAGAACGACGAAGCCCCTGAAAGTCTTACGACTCCAGGGGCTTGCGTGATTTGCTATATGGCGGTGAGGAAGGGATTCGAACCCTTGATACGATTTCTCGTATACACACTTTCCAGGCGTGCTCCTTCAACCGCTCGGACACCTCACCGGATCGACGGAGGTTCATGTCCGTCGAGGCGCGCTAATGTAATCGAACGCACTGCCTTTGGCAAAAACTTTTTTAACCTATTCATGTGCTTAACAAATTCGTATCGGTCAGGTGACAGGCTGCACGTTCCGCTAGACTGCTAGTGCAACCTCGGCCGACGCCTGGGTTATTTTGAAAAGAAGCCGAGGGAGCACACCCGTTCGATGAAACTGACCACCAAGTCAGGCAAGCATAGCGATACCTTGTTGGTGCCGACCCGTCGCCGGGTTGCTGCTGCCAACCTGGAATTGGGCATGTTCGTCTGCGAGTTGGATCGGCCATGGAATGAAACGAACTTCGCGTTCCAGGGGTTTCCACTGCTAACCCACGGTGAAATTCGCGCGGTGCGCAAATGCTGCATGTACGTTTACGTCGACGATACTCGGCGCGTCCTGCTGCAGCACGGCGTGCCAGCTGCGCCAGGCGCGCCACGTATGCGCAAGCAGCCGGAGCGCGTGCATCATGCGCTCTGTACTGAGGTAGAAGAGGCG
The DNA here is from genome assembly GCF_040310405.1 of Pseudomonas sp. E45-MNA-CIBAN-0222. Classification (NCBI taxonomy): domain Bacteria; kingdom Pseudomonadati; phylum Pseudomonadota; class Gammaproteobacteria; order Pseudomonadales; family Pseudomonadaceae; genus Pseudomonas; species Pseudomonas sp. E45-MNA-CIBAN-0222. The sequence goes on along the minus strand of NZ_JBEOPU010000005.1, from coordinate 28,825 downwards.
CGCGCAGCGTATCTGGATGGCTCCCAGCTGATCGAACAGGTACTTGCCGATGTCCAGCACGGACGGGTGATCGATACTCGGGCTTGCCACGGCGCGGTCAAGCGTAACCTGGAGAGCATGCTGCGCAACGAAAGCGCGATGCTTTGGTTGATTCGGCTAAAGAGCAAGGATCTATACACCAGCCTGCACTGCCTATCGGTTTCGATCATGGCGATGGGGTTCGGCAATCACCTCGGGCTGCATGATGACAAGCTGCAGTTGTTGGGGATGGCCGGATTGCTGCACGACGTTGGCAAGATGCGTATCGACCCTGAAATTCTCAACAAACCCGGCAAGCTCACGCCGCAAGAGTTCGAGGTGATTAAGCGGCATCCGGCCTATGGTCTAGAGGCGCTCAGGGCGCAGCCGGGTATTCCCGAGGCTGCGTTGCAGGCTGCATACGGTCATCACGAGCGCCTCGACGGCACGGGGTATCCGTTAGGCTCCGGTGCCGCGCAGATTTCCTACATGACGCGCATCATCACCATTGTCGATGCATTCGATGCAATTACGAGTCATCGGGCCTACGATTGCGCGCGCCCCGTGCAGTCGGCGTTCGAGATTCTGCGTAGTGCCGCCGGTGCGCAGTTCGACGAGGATCTCGTGCACGAATTCATTCGCTGGCTGGGTGCATTCCCGGTGGGCACGCTGGTGGAGCTGCACACCGGTGAAGTGGCTGTGGTAGTGGAAAAGCACCACCAGTTCCAGCTGCGGCCGCGAGTCGTGGTGCTGCGTGATGCCGCGAAGCAGCGTTGCGCACCTCGTTATCTGGACCTGGCGCAGATAACGGTGGACGAGGCGGGGACGCCGTATCGAATCTCCACCGGTTTGCCGGATGGCTCTTTCGGGTTGCATATCGCCGATCCTGAGCTGCAATCGATCCTGCACCCGGAGGCGCTGGCGGACTTCGAACTGCACGTCTGACGGCCCTTTCAGCGACCTTCACGGTACACCTTGGATGCGCACGATGTGACCGGCCGGTCGGTCATCGTGCTTTACCTGAGCTTGAGTGCTGGGTAACGTCTGCGCACTTCAAAACAAGGAATCTCGTCATGAGTGAGCTGGTCTCCTACCAATTCGAAGACGGCGTCGCCACGCTGACGCTATGCAATGGCAAGGTCAACGCTCTTTCGCCTGCCGTGTTCGAGGCGCTCAACGCCGCGCTGGATCGCGCCGAGCAGGACCGTGCCGTCGTGATTATCACCGGGCAGCCAGGCATCCTGTCCGGCGGCTACGATCTGAAGGTCATGACGTCGAGCCCGCAGAACGCCATGACGCTGGTTGCTACCGGTTCGACCTTCACCCGCCGGATGCTGGCGCACCCGTTCCCGATCATCGTGGCGTGCCCGGGGCATGCGATCGCCAAGGGTGCCTTCCTGCTGTTGTCCGCCGATTACCGCATTGGTGTCGAAGGGCCATTCCATATCGGCCTCAATGAAGTGCAGATCGGCATGACCATGCACCATGCCGGCATCGAGTTGGCGCGCGACCGTCTGCGCAAGTCGGCCTTCCATCGCTCGGTGATCAACGGCGAGATGTTCGACCCGGCTGGCGCGGTGGATGCCGGTTTCCTCGACAAGGTAGTGCCGGCCGGTGAGTTGCTGGCAGTCGCCAAAGCCTCGGCCGAGCAACTGAAGAAGATCAACATGGTGGCGCACAAGAACACCAAGCTCAAAGTGCGCAAGGCGCTGCTGGAAACACTGGATCAGGCGATCGCGCTGGACCAGCAGCACTTCGGCTGATTGAGCAGCTGGCTCACAAGAGAATTTCTTCTCGAGTGCGCACGAGGGCCGGCCCTGCGTTTACACTGCGCGAGTGACGCCCCGCCGATGGCGGGGCGTTTTCATTTCTCATTCAGTGTCGCCTCGCAGGAGAGCCCCGATGTCCGCCCCGCACACCCCGGTAGAACGTGCCGATTTCGACCAGGTCATTGTTCCCACCTTCGCCCCAGCAGCCTTCGTACCGGTACGTGGCTTGGGCTCGCGAGTATGGGATCAGAGCGGGCGAGAACTGGTGGATTTCGCTGGCGGCATCGCGGTCAATGCACTAGGCCATGCGCATCCGGCGATGGTCGCGGCGCTGACCGAGCAGGCTGGCAAGCTCTGGCACATCTCCAACATCTACACCAACGAGCCGGCGCTGCGCCTAGCGAAGAAGCTGACGGCAGCGACCTTCGCCGACCGCGCGTTCTTCTGCAATTCTGGCGCGGAAGCCAACGAGGCAGCATTCAAGCTGGCCCGTCGTTACGCCCATGGTGTGTACGGTCCGCAGAAGTTCGAGATCATTTCCGCGCTGAACAGCTTCCACGGCCGGACCCTGTTCACCGTCACGGTGGGCGGGCAGTCGAAGTACTCCGACGGCTTCGGGCCAAAGATCGAAGGGATTACCCATGTACCCTTCAACGATCTCGACGCTTTGAAGGCTGCGATTTCCGACAAGACCTGCGCGGTGGTGTTGGAGCCGATTCAGGGCGAGAGCGGCATCCTGCCGGGCGACCAGGCCTATCTGGAAGGCGCGCGCCAGCTGTGCAACGAGCACAACGCACTGTTGATCTTCGACGAGGTGCAAACAGGCCTCGGTCGTACCGGCGAGCTGTTCGCCTACATGCACTACGGTGTCACGCCGGACATCCTGACCAACGCCAAGAGCCTGGGCGGCGGCTTCCCCATCGGCGCGATGCTGACCACCAATGAAATCGCTGCACACCTGAGCGTCGGCACCCACGGCACCACTTATGGCGGCAATCCGCTGGCCTGCGCGGTTGCCGAGACGGTGCTGGATATCGTCAATACGCCGCAAGTGCTCGAAGGCGTCAAGGCGCGGCACGAGCGTTTCAAGGCCCGGTTGATGCAGATCGGCGAGCGCTATGGTGTATTCAGCCTGGTGCGTGGCCGTGGCCTGCTGATCGGCTGTGTGCTGAGCGATGCCTGGAAAGGCAAGGCCGGTGCCTTCTGTGCTGCAGCGGAGAAGGAAGCACTCATGGTGCTGCAGGCCGGCCCCGACGTGGTGCGCCTGGCACCGAGCCTGGTTATCGACGAAGCTGATATCGACGAAGGGCTGGATCGCCTCGAGCGCGCTGTTGCGACGCTGACCCAGGCCTGATCATTCCCCATGCGCGGCGCTGCGGGTGTCGCGCGTTTCACTAGCGAGAGCAATTCAATGAGCGATAGCCTGCAACTGGTTCTGGAAGATGTCGACGGAACCCAACTGGAAACTTCCTGCACCCGTTTCGCCGTGATCTGGCAGGGCCGTGAGGTGTGGATTCAGCAGGTTGGCAACGGTCAGCTGATGATTGGCGTGGACGTCGAGGATGGCGACACCGAGTACGCCAATCTGGTGCTGCGCCCGCTGGCGACCAACCTGGTCAGCCTGCAACTGGAAATGGAACCGGTCGAGGCCGATGACGACGAGCACGTCCACGGCCCCGACTGCAATCACTGACGGCAGCCCGGCATGCTCGCTATCGGCAAGCTGCTGGAACTGACCCTCGCCGGGCGCGAGCCCTGCGAGAAAGTCCAGCTCACCCCGCGCGGGGTGAAGCTGCACTGGCTGGCCGAGGGCGCGCTGCTGGTATCGCCGCCGAGCGGCCAGGATCAGGGCGTCGACCTGGTTCTGTCGGCCGGAATACACGGCAATGAACTCATCCCCATACATGTCCTGGATCGCCTGATCCGTGCGCTCGCACGGGGCGATGTGCAGCCCCGTGCGCGACTGTTGCTGCTGTTCGCCAATCCGTTAGCGATGCGTCGAATGGTTCGGTACATCGAACATGACCTTAACCGTCTCTTTCTCGGTGCCCATGCTGATGTGTGGGGCGGCGAAGCCATTCGTGCGTCAGAGCTCGAGGCGTTGGTCGGAGGCTTCTTCAGCGTGTCCGGACGCCAACGCCGGCACTACGATCTGCACTCGGCGATGCGTCCGTCGCGTCTCGCCCAGTTTGCGATCTGCCCTTGGCGCGAGGGTGGGGGCGCACAACCCGATGCGTTGGCGCGACTGCATGGTCTGGCAATCGACGGCGTCCTGTTGCAGCGCCAGACCAGCTCTACCTTCAGCGCCATGACCGCCACACTTCATGGCGCCGAGGCGTTTACCTTGGAGCTTGCGGAAGGCAAGGGCGAGGACCTGCAGCCGGAAGTGCTGCAGTTCGAGCAGGGGCTGATCGCAATGATCGAGGGGCGCGAGTTGTCTGCGGGTGCAGAGGCGCAACCGCAGCTGCTGTGTATTTCTCGAGAGCTCATCAAGCGCAGCTCGCGGTTTCGGCTGTATATACCCGCTGACATCGAAAACTTTGCGCCATTGCCGATTGGCAGCCTGCTTGCCGAGGACGACGGCATGCGCTGGGTGGTCGATGAGCCCGAAGCGCGCATTCTTTTCCCCATGGCCGATGTTGCCGAAGGACAGCGTGCTGCATTGATCGTCGTGCCATTGGAGCAGTCCGACAGGTAGCACTGAGGCGCTCGCTCCGGAAATGGGCGGTTGCAATCGGTCACTTGCGCCCTTATCTAGCTTCACTCCCTTCGCGTTGTGTGCACCTTCTTATGAGTACTGCTCTGTCCATCCGGCAGTTGACCAAGACCTACGGCAACGGCTTCCAAGCCCTCAAGGGCATCGACCTGGACGTGGCCGAAGGCGACTTCTTCGCTTTGCTTGGCCCCAATGGTGCCGGCAAGTCCACGACCATCGGCATTCTTTCCACTCTCGTGAACAAGAGTGGCGGCACGGTCAACGTGTTTGGCCATGACCTGGACCGAGACCCGTCTCGGCTCAAGCGCTGTCTGGGCGTGGTGCCCCAGGAATTCAACTTCAACCAGTTCGAGAAAGCCTTCGACATCCTGGTTACCCAGGCCGGCTACTACGGCATCCCGGCGAAGATCGCCAAGGAGCGGGCCGAGCGCTATCTCAACCAGCTGGGGTTGTGGGACAAGCGTGATGTTTCCTCGCGGATGCTCTCCGGCGGTATGAAGCGCCGTCTGATGATCGCTCGAGCGCTGATTCACCAGCCGCGGCTGTTGATCCTCGACGAGCCAACGGCGGGCGTGGATATCGAGCTGCGCCGTTCGATGTGGTCGTTCCTCACCGAGCTCAACCGTGAAGGCATCACCATCATCCTCACCACCCACTATCTGGAAGAGGCCGAACAGCTGTGCCGCAACATCGGCATCATCGACCACGGTCAGATCGTCAAGAATACCAGCATGCGCGAGCTGCTCACCCAGCTGCACGTGGAAACCTTCCTGCTCGATCTCAAGGAGTCGCGCTCGGTAGCGCCAGAGCTGGGCAGCTACCCGGCGAGACTGGTCGACCATCACACCCTTGAGGTGCAGGTGGAGAAGAGTCAGGGCGTGACGGAGCTGTTTCGCCTGCTAAGCGCCCAAGGCATAGAAGTGCTGAGCCTGCGCAATAAGACCAATCGGCTGGAGGAGCTGTTCGTGTCGCTGGTGGAGAACAACCTGAAGGTGAAGTCATGAGCAGCGAATTGCGTCCCAACCTGGTCGCGCTGCAGACCATCGTCCAGCGCGAGATCCGTCGTTACACCCGTATCTGGCCCCAGACGCTGTTGCCCCCGGCGATCACCATGGTGCTGTACTTCGTCATTTTCGGCAGCTTGATCGGTGCTCGGATTGGGGACATGGGCGGCTTCAGCTACATGGACTACATCGTCCCAGGCCTGATCATGATGTCGGTGATCACCAACTCCTACAGCAACGTGGTGTCGAGCTTCTTCAGCACCAAGTTCCAGCGCTCCATCGAGGAGCTGTTGGTCTCGCCGGTTTCGCCCCATGTGATTGTCATCGGTTTCGCCCTTGGTGGCATCACTCGCGGGCTTGCCGTCGCGGTGATCGTCACGCTTTTGTCGATGTTCTTCACCGATCTGCAGGTGCACCACCTCGGCGTGACGGTGCTGGTCATCACTCTGACGGCGAGCATCTTCGCCTTGGGTGGCTTCGTCAATGCGGTGTTCGCGCGCAATTTCGACGACATCTCGATCATTCCGACCTTCGTGCTGACGCCGCTGACGTACCTGGGCGGGGTGTTCTATTCGATCAACCTGCTGTCACCGTTCTGGCAGACCCTGTCGCTCGCCAACCCGGTGTTACACATGGTCAATGCCTTCCGCTACGGCATTCTGGGGGTGTCCGACATCCGTATAGGTGTGGCAATCAGCTTTATGCTGGTGGCGGTGGTCGCGCTCTATTTAGTGTCGGTAGGCCTGCTCAAAAGTGGTCGGGGAATGCGCCAGTAAACCTCGCTTCGGTCTGCCGCTGCGCCGATGTCGCTGAAAAGAACGCCGCGAAGCGCTAAACTTCGCGGCGTTTTTCGTTCAGGTCTCTTCCAATGCAGCATCCCGCCGAACACTCCCCGCTGGGTAAGTCCAGCGCCTACGTCGCCACCTACAGCCCACATCTGCTGTTCCCGATCCCGCGTGCACCCAAGTGGGCCGAACTCGGTCTCACTGCCGAGACGCTGCCCTATCAGGGCGTGGATCTGTGGAATTGCTACGAGCTGTCCTGGCTGCTGCCTTCCGGCAAGCCCGTGGTGGCGATCGGTGAATTCGAGATTCCCGCGGACTCGCCGAATATCATCGAATCTAAGTCGTTCAAGCTCTATCTCAATTCGCTGAACCAGTCGGTATTCGAGTCGCGCGAAGCGCTGGTCAAGGTGATGGTCGATGACCTGTCCGCGGCGGCGGGGCAGCCGGTAGGCGTGCGCCTGCGCACGCTGGATGAGGTCGCAGCAGAGGGTGTCGCGCCGCTGCCAGGCCGCTGCATCGATGATCTCGATGTAGCCATCGAGCACTACGACCATCCCCAGTCGAGGCTGTTGGTCTGCGATGCTGGGCGTATGGTCGAGGAGACCCTGCATAGCCACCTGCTCAAATCCAATTGCCCGGTCACCGGCCAGCCGGACTGGGGCAGCGTGGTGGTCGAGTACCGCGGTGCGGCGCTGCAGGCGGAGAGTTTGCTCACATACCTGGTGAGCTTTCGTCAGCACGCTGACTTTCACGAACAATGTGTGGAACGCATTTTCCTGGATCTACAGCACTTGCTGCAGCCGGAGAAGCTGACGGTCTATGCGCGTTACGTGCGCCGTGGCGGGTTGGACATCAATCCGTACCGCAGCACCGAGGCCATGGTCGTCGACAACCGTCGCCTGGTACGCCAGTAGAAGGGGAGGCCGCATCGACGGGCGCCGCGGCCTGATCGGTAATGTGGCTCAGATGCCCATATTGGCAAGGGTCTGCATGATGTTGCGCAGTGTCATCGCCATACCCGGGTGGCTGACCTCGAAACGCTCGACGGCCAGATTCACGCCGTCCACCAGCGAGTCGTTGTAGTCGGTGGTGCCTTGTGTCGCCAGGCGAGCTTCGATGTCCTGGGCGATCGCGTGCAGTGAAGCCCGCTCCTCGTCGGTCAGCGGCGTGTCCTGGGCCAGTTGATTACGCAGTTCTTCGAGCTGCGACTGCAGATCATGTTCCGGCATGTTGCTTCCCTCTCATGGGTTTACGGACGATGTTATATGAACGTTGATAGCTGAAGGTTAAACCAGCGGCCTGACCTTGTCTGTGCCTTTGCAGTGCGAAGATGTGGGGCATGGCCGGGTAGTTGATCGGCCGCATATCCGGGTAGCTGCCGAAAGCTAAATGATCAATCTATACTGCGGCGTCTGCGTCGGTGCGCCGCATGCATCAATACCCTAAGGAGAAAGAGCAATGCCCAAGATCGCTACGGCCTGGATCGCCGTGCTCAAGGCCGGTTTCGTCGCTGCTGTCGCCATGGTAGGCGCAGTGCCTGCGCTGGCGGCCGAAGAAGATCCGTGGGAAGGCGTGAACCGTGCGGTGTTTCGTTTCAACGACACAGTTGATACCTACACGCTCAAGCCGTTGGCCAAGGGTTACCAGAAGGTGACGCCGGAGTTTCTCGAAGACGGCATCGGTAACGTGTTCAGCAACCTCGGTGACGTGATCGTGCTGGCCAATGACCTGTTACAGGGCAAGGTTCGCGACGCAGGCATCGACACCAGCCGTCTCCTCTTCAACACCACCTTTGGTGTGCTTGGCTTCTTTGATGTTGCGACCCCGATGGGCCTGCACAAGAACGACGAAGATTTCGGGCAGACCTTAGGCGTTTGGGGATTGGGTAGCGGCCCTTACGTTGTGCTACCGCTGCTGGGGCCGAGCAGCGTACGTGATGCTTTTGGTCGGGTGCCGGATTCCTTCCTTCAGCCATACCCCCACATGGATCACGTGCCGACGCGCAACGTGACGCGGGGCGTCGATCTGGTGGATACGCGCGCCGGGTTGCTTGCTGCCGAGAAGATGATTCGCGGTGACCGCTATATCTTTGTGCGTAATGCCTATCTGCAGAATCGCGAGTTCCGCACTAGAGATGGAGAAGTCGAAGACGACTTCTGAATCCTGGCCGCAGTGATGCGGCCATGTGCCCGAAAGGAGGGTAGGGTCAGGCCATCGAGAGAATGGCCAGGCCCAGGCTCTGCCGGCCATCGTCAAGTTGACTGATGCGCACCACTTCAGTCTGTGCGTCGAGTCCTTTCAGCTCGCTGTGCTCTGAAGGGATCAGCACGCGCACCTTGTCGCCTATGCTTAGCGTGGCGCTGGCCAACACCTGCATGCCGGTGCTGGAGAGGTCGATGCAGGTCCCACTGAGCTTTGTATCGCCATGTTCCAGCGCTACGGTGGTTTCGATCTGCATGCGGATGAAATCGCGCTTTTCGCTGTAATCACGGTCTTTCTGGCTCATGGTCCAAACCTTTTATATATGGGCTGCGGCTTTGTTATAGCTCCCCTCAATTCGACCTGTAAAGGTGCCAGCCGGTTGGCTTGAAACCCCGATCGTATGGGAGTACCGTCTGCGCCTTGAAACGAACCCATGCCCAGCGTCATGCGGGGCCAATGTTTTCGCCAATCATCCTGGCGACATCGCCTGGTAGGAACATGCATAAACCAAGCGCGACGCTGCTGATCATAGATGACGACGATGTGGTTCGGGCCAGTCTGGCCGCCTATCTGGATGACAGTGGCTTTCGTGTCCTGCAGGCTGCCAATGGCCCGCAGGGCATGGAAATCTTCGAGTCCGAGCAGCCTGATCTGGTTATTTGCGATCTGCGCATGCCGCAGATGGACGGCCTTGAGCTGATTCGCCTGATCAGTGAGCGCCAGCTCGATCTGCCAGTGATCGTAGTGTCAGGTGCTGGTGTGATGAGCGATGCGGTGGAGGCTTTACGTCTGGGGGCTGCCGACTACCTGATCAAGCCTCTCGAAGATCTGGCGATGCTCGAGCACGCGGTTCACCGCGCGCTGGATCGTTCACGCCTGCGTTTGGAGAATCGCCGTTATCGCGAGCAGCTGGAGACGGCCAACCGTGATCTGCAGGCCAGTCTGCATCTGCTACAGGAAGATCAGGACGCCGGCCGCCAGGTGCAGATGAACATGCTGCCGGTGACGCCCTGGAGCGTCGATGACTTCGACTTCGCGCACCAGATCATCCCGTCGCTATATCTATCCGGTGACTTCGTCGACTACTTCCGCGTGGATGATCGTCGTATCGGTTTCTATCTAGCCGATGTGTCCGGTCATGGCGCCTCTTCGGCGTTTGTCACCGTTCTGCTCAAATTCATGACCACCCGCCTGCTGTACGAATCTCGTCGAGGTGGCACGCTGCGTGAATTCAAACCGTCGGAAGTGCTCGATCACATCAATCGCGGGTTGATCAATTGCAAATTGGGCAAGCACGTCACCATGTTGGGCGGCGTGATCGATCAGGAGCACGACGTGCTGCATTACAGCATTGGCGGCCACTTACCGATGCCGGTTCTCTACACGGGTGACGGTGCTCTCTATCTGGAAGGGCGAGGGTTGCCGGTTGGGTTGTTCGTTGAGGCCACCTATCAGAATTTCGAGCTGAAGCTACCTGAGACCTTCAGCCTTACGTTGCTCTCCGATGGCATTCTGGACCTTTTGCCGGGCGAGACACTCAAAGAAAAAGAGTCCGCGTTGCCCGGTCTAGTCACTGATGCCGGTGGCACGCTGGATGGATTGCGTCGAGTCCTCGGGTTGGCTGACCTGGCTGACATGCCCGACGATATCGCCTTGCTGGTGTTGAGCAGGAACCTTGCATGAGTACTGGTAGAATCCAGTTCGCCGAGATGGATGGCACCTTTGTTCTTAAGTTCATCGGTGAAATACGCCTGACCCTCTGTTCGGCGCTGGATGCGACGATCGAAAAGATCTTCTCGTCGCTCAATTTTTCCTCGATCGTCATCGACCTGACCGAGAGTCGTAGCATCGACAGCACCACACTGGGCCTGCTGGCGAAGCTGTCGATCCTGTCGCGGCAGAAGATTGGCATGCTGCCCACGCTAGTCACGACCCACCCCGATATCACCCGGCTGCTGCAGTCGATGGGCTTCGATCAAGTGTTCAATATTGTCGACACCCCATTGCCTTGCCCGGAGTGTCTAGCGGATCTTCCCTCGCAGGATCAGTCCGAAGAGGTGGTGAAGGCCAAGGTGTTGGAGGCTCACCGGATACTGATGAGCCTTAACGACTCCAATCGCGAGGCCTTCCATGACCTCGTCACCGCTTTGGAGCGCTCCTGATCGGACCGGTTTCTTCAGGCCAGCTTTGCCAGTAGCGCTTCGAGCTTTTCCTGATCCCGCGCGAACTGGCGGATGCCTTCGGCGAGCTTTTCGGTTGCCATCGCGTCTTCGTTCAGGCCCCAGCGGAAGCTCTTCTCATCCAGGCTGATACGCGCTTCGGACTCGCGACCGGGCTGCAGCTTGCGCTCCAATGTGCCGCTTGCTTCGGCCAGGTCACCGAGCAGTTCCGGGCTGATGGTGAGTCGATCACAACCGGCCAGCGCCTCGATCTGTCCGACATTGCGGAAGCTCGCGCCCATTACCACCGTCTTGTATCCATGAGTCTTGTAGTAGTCGTAGATACGGCTGACCGACTGCACGCCCGGATCTTCCGCGCCCTGGTAGTCACGACCTTCGTGTTTTTTGTACCAGTCATAGATACGGCCGACGAAGGGCGAGATCAGGAACACGCCTGCCTCGGCGCACGCCACGGCCTGGGTGAAGGAGAACAGCAGCGTGAGGTTGGTCTGGATGCCGGCCTTTTCGAGCTGCTCGGCTGCACGAATACCTTCCCAGGTAGCAGCGATCTTGATCAGCACGCGCTCACGGCTGACCCCCGCCTGCTCGTAAAGACCGATCAGGCGTTCGCCGCGCTGGATCATGGCTTGGCTATCGAAGGACAGGCGGGCGTCGACCTCGGTGGAGATGCGCCCGGGAATAAGCTCCAGAATCTGCTTGCCCACCGCTACAGCGAAGAGGTCGCATGCCAGGCCGATATCACCCTGGCAGTGCTTCATGGCGTTCGCCAGATCGTCGGCATAACGCGGCATGGCGGCTGCCTTGAGCAACAGCGACGGGTTGGTGGTGGCGTCTACCGGCTTCAGACGGGCGATGGCGTCGATATCACCGGTGTCAGCGACGACGGTCGTGAACTGCTTGAGTTGTTCCAGCTTGGAAGTCATTTACGAGGGGCTCCATCCTGTTAAGTGGCATGACCTTACCCGAGCCAGTCAGCCCGCTCAACGAGCGGATGGACCCGGATTCGCCTGGTCTTTGATACAAATGCCAAGGCTGCGTTCCTTGTTCGCGGAGCGCTCAGCGCCCTTCGAGCAGCGCCGCGGCCTGATCGAGCAATGCAAGAGGCTCGCTCGTCTTGTGGATGTCCACCGACAGCAGCTGACGGAAACGTCGCGCCCCATGAAAGCCCTGGCCCAGGCCGAGTACGTGGCGGGTGATGTGATGCATCGCGCCGCCTTCAGCCAGGTGCCGCTCGATGTAAGGCCGCATATTGCGTAGGGCTTGCGCCCGGCTGATTGCCGGCGCATCGCTATCGAATAGCTCCTGGTCGACGCGCGCTAGCAGGTAGGGGTTGTGGTACGCCTCGCGACCTAGCATGACGCCATCGAACGTTTGTAGGTGCTCGCGGCACTCGTCCAGCGTCTTGATACCGCCATTCAGAATGATCTCGAGGTCAGGGAAGTCTAGTTTCAGCTGCGCGGCGATGTCGTAACGCAGCGGCGGCACCTCGCGATTCTGCTTGGGCGACAGCCCCTCCAGAATTGCGATGCGTGCATGCACCGTGAAGCTGCGGCAGCCTGCATCACGGACCTGGCCGACGAAATCGCTTAACTCGGCATAGCTGTCCCGCCCGTTGATGCCGATACGATGCTTGACGGTGACCTCCACATCCACGGCATCGCGCATGGCTTTGACGCAATCGGCCACCAGTGCCGGATGCCCCATGAGGCAGGCGCCGATCATGTTGTTCTGTACCCGATCGCTGGGGCATCCGACGTTGAGGTTCACCTCGTCATAGCCCGCGGCTTCAGCAAGCTTCGCGCAATTGGCAAGCTCTGCCGGCACGCTGCCGCCCAGCTGCAGGGCTAGCGGGTGCTCACTTTCGTGGTGCTGCAGAAAGCGTCGCGCATCGCCATGCAACAGGGCGCCGGTGGTGACCATTTCGGTATAGAGGAGGGCATGTCGCGACAGCTGGCGCAGGAAGTACCTACAGTGTCTATCAGTCCAGTCCATCATCGGCGCCACGGAGAAGCGGCGGGACAGCGTAGGGCGCGTAGTTTTGGAATCAGGGACTTCTAGCATGGGACTTCCGGCGGTTCGTGTTACTGAGATCTTCAGGAGGCATTTGTGAGGCCGAACGTTGGGCTCTAGCACCGAGCGCCGGACATTTGGATTAGCTAGCCGCCTGGCCAGCCTGGGCTAATTCCATCCTGCAATGGCACGCTGAACTGCATCTCCGGGTACGAATCAGCAAAATGGCCGCGAGTTTACACCGAGAGGCAACCTCTCGTGCAGCAAGGTCGTCGACCCTTGGCCGTCAGGTTGCATGTCCGCCTCCGGCGGTGGCGCACGATACGGTCGCAGACTGCCTCGGCATATGCGGCCCCTCGCGTGGGTGCGAAATCGATGCCCAAGGAACGTTGGTCCAATCGCTCTGGTAGTCATTGATGATGGTCTATATGATTCATATACGTTTCGTATAGGAAAGTCGCATGGGTATCGTCAAAATCTCTGACGCAATGCACGACAATTTGCGTATTGCGGGTACTGCGTTGAGTCGTTCTATCAATGCTCAGGCGGAGCACTGGTTGCGTATCGGTATGCTCGCCGAGCTGTATCCGGAGTTGAATCACCACGACATCTGCAGACTGCTGATCCGAGCAGAGCAGTCAGGCGGTATTGATCTCCAGCAGCTCTGCGCTCAAGCAGGCCTGCAGGCAGCGAGAGGTCGTGCATGAAAGTGAATGTGGTGATTAACAGTCCTGAGCAAGTCGCGATGTCCCGCGCCGCTGGCGCGCTTGCCGCAGAGGTACTGGCGATGGTCGCTCCGCATGTCAAAGCATGCGTCTCGACTGATCAGCTCGATAAGCTCTGTCATGATTTCATCGTCGATGAGTTGAACGCTATACCCGCCAATATCGGTTATCACGGATACCAGAAAACGCTGTGTACTTCCGTCAATCAGGTGGTCTGCCACGGGATTCCATCAGCGAAGGCGCTCGAGGAGGGCGATATCCTGAATATTGATGTGGCTGTCATCAAAGACGGTTGGTACGGCGATACCAGTCGGATGTACTTCGTGGGTGAGCCCAGCCCCAAAGCACGGCATCTGGTCGAGACAGCCTATGAGGCCATGTGGGCGGGCATCCGGGTCGTGCGCCCCGGCGCTACTCTGGGGGACGTCGGTCATGCGATCCAGAAGCTCGCCGAGGGCGAAGGGTTTAGCGTCGTGCGCGATTACTGCGGCCATGGCATTGGCAAGGTTTACCACGACAAGCCGGACGTCCTTCACTACGGACGGCCAGGGCAGGGTCTTGTGTTGCGTCCCGGCATGATTTTCACGATTGAGCCCATGCTTAACGCTGGCAAGTTCGGAGTGAAAACGCTGAGTGATGGCTGGACTGTGGTGACCAAGGACCAGTCCTTGTCGGCCCAGTGGGAGCACATGGTCGTGGTCACTGATGACGGATTCGAAGTGCTAACAGTCTGGCCCGAACTTCGTGATGCGACGCGCAGCGTAGATTGTTAGAAGGCGCTTTTGCCTGATCCTCATGCGTGCAAGATGCTTTTGGGTCAAGGGATTCCAAGACCAGCCAGCCTCAGGTTGAGCGGGCTGTCTGGCCCGTACCTTCGAGATCGCGCACGCTGATGACCGAGATGACAGTACAGACCGGCACGGATCGGCCGTCGCGCTAACGGCTTACGATTCGGCAGCGAGCAGAAGCTCTGCTGAGCTAACTGACGCATACGGGCTTTAATTACGGCGTCTTGACGTGGCTCGCGGCCGCAGCTGGTCCAAAGCAGGAGAGTTCTGCCTTGCCCATTCGTAGACCATTTCAATCGGTTGGACCATCAACCTGCCAAGCGGCGAGAGCATATAGCTCACCTCTGGCGGCACCGAATCAAGCTGGCGGCGTTCGATCAGTCCGCTTCTCTCCAGCTCCCTAAGGGTCTGGATCAACATCTTCTTGGATATCCCCGGCAGGCTTCGATGGAGAACCCCGCTACGGGCTGTCCCATCATGTCGAGCGTGGAGGGTGTGCAGGATCATGCTGGTCCATTTGGTCGAGAAAATCTCGAGCACTCGTCTCGGAGCGCAGTCCTCACGCCATTGTTCTTCATCGGAGCCTGGTTGCATGGGGGGTGGTTACCATTTGGTGCCGACTTGGATCGACGTTTTTAAGTGAGTAGTGTGCGGACCCTGTTTCATTTTGTGGAGGTCTGAACGTGACAAATCAAGCACTGGTGGTCGGGGCAAGTGGAATAGTCGGAACGGCTGTCTCGCGGCTGTTGGCCAAAGACGGCTGGACGGTAGCCGGACTCGCTCGGCGGCCGAACGCCGAAGCTGGCGTGACTCCGATCCGTGCAGACCTGCTCGACCCTCCCGCACTCAGCTCCACCCTGAGCAGCGTCGCTCCCTCTCACGTCTTTCTGACTACCTGGGCCCGCCAAGCCAGCGAAGCGGAGAATATCCGCGTCAATGCACAGATGGTGCGTAACGTGCTCGAAGCCATCCGGTCTTCCGGTTCGGTTCGTCACGTCGCGCTAGTGACCGGCCTCAAGCACTATCTCGGCCCATTCGAAGCCTATGGTAAGGGCACGCTGCCGCAAACACCGTTCCGTGAAGATCAAGGTCGCTTGGACGTCGAGAACTTCTATTACGCTCAGGAAGACGAGCTTTTCTCTGCGGCGGCCCGGGACGGCTTTACCTGGAGCGTTCACCGGCCTCATACCATCACCGGAATTGCCGTGGGCAATGCCATGAATATGGCGACCACTCTAGCGGTCTACGCATCAATCTGCCGCTTTACCGGGCGCCCGTTTCGCTTTCCGGGATCTGAAGTCCAGTGGAACAGCCTGACCGACATGACAGACGCTGGCCAGCTCGCAAAGCACCTGCGCTGGGCCTCGACCACGCCGGTGGCGGCGAACCAAGCCTTCAATATCGTCAACGGCGATACATTCCGTTGGAAGTGGATGTGGGCGCGCATCGCCGAATGGTTTGAGCTTGAAGCAGCACCGTTTGATGGTCCGGCTCCTCTGGTGCAACAGATGGCGGGCGACGCGCTGATTTGGCGCGACATGGCCAAGCAGTTCAACCTTGCTGAGCCCGAAATTGAAAAGCTTATCTCCCCGTGGCACTCCGATGCCGATCTTGGCCGGCCGATCGAGGTAGCCACGGACATGTCGAAAAGCCGGAAGCTCGGATTTCTTGATTACCAAGCCAGCGATGACGCGTTTTTCGATGTGTTCGCCACGTTACGAGCGAGCAGGCTCATTCCCGGCTGAACATTAAGGAAACCCCCGGCCAGCAAGTTGGAAAGGGGTAGCGCCATTCAAAAGCAGTCGAGCCGCGCGCGTTTTGTCGTCGACTCCAGTTCGGCGGGGGACGTTGCGCGAGCATGCAGCGGCGGAAACTGCCTGAAGCAAGGCAAGTAGTGAAGGGACGAGCTTGACGGCCCAAGGTCAACCTCCCAAGGCGCAAGCGCTGTTTTTCGCCGAATGAAGGAACTCCCACACCTAAAGCGTTCCAACTCTGAGTTGTCGAGCGTCTTGCCTGACGAGCTTCGTCGGCATGCATAAACGACTTTTCACACTTACTTTAGGGAAGAAAAAAATGCTTCAGCATGAAAGGAATTACAGCGAAAAACGCGACTTCATTCGTATGTCCATCGAAACACCCATAACCCTTTCCCAGGGAGCGCAAACCGTGCAGGGCGTTTGCTCGATGCCTTGACCGAGGTAGTGCGCGTAGGCAGCCATGAAGATGGTCGCCAGAAGCTGGGGCTGACCATTCACTCGATGAGCTGAGGGTACCGGATGCCCAGCTATCTCATGCTTCTGCCGAGTATCCCTTCGAGGGTTAATTACCTCTCTTTGCCGGCGTATAGTCTTCGTTGGATTAATCTGATGGCAATTTAATGAACTATTGCCATCATTGCAGTTCATACAGGTGCCGCTTATGCAGGCCTCTCTAGGCTGCTTAGGCGAGCAACCGCAGTTTGGCCAGCTCGTCTGAGCTGTAGTGGCGAAGGATTCGCACAGCACCGGGACGGTGATTAGGATTTGCCGCTGGGAGCGGTCCAGGAAAAAGGAACAACGAGTAGACCCGCTTCGGCGGGTTTTTTGTTTGCCGGACTGCGGGCCGGCCGCAACCGCACTCAAATACAATCCTGGCCGCATCACCTCGCAGCTCTTTTTGCTGATAACGAGAGCTCGACGCAACCATCGTGCGCAAAAAACCGTTCGGTCACCGAGCGACGGGGTGTTGTTCGTTGGTCGAATCTCCTATGCTCGAACGAAGCGATATTCTTGACGCAGATCAAGCTTGAGCATGCATCTGCATGGCAGGAATCGCCGCCGGCAGCCTTGACGATTGACCGGCCAACTATAAGAACAATGCGAGCGTCTGGTGATGGAACGACTGCTGAACGAGAAAAGCAGGATCTTCGAGCATGCTGATCCGCATGCCGTTTCGGACTACGTCAATCAGCACGTGGGGGCGCACTGCATCCAGCTGCCGCGCACCGGCAGTCCGCAAGCCAGCCTCAGTCATTGCAAGTTCGGCAAGCTTGACCTGTGCCAGATCAGTTATGGCGGCAGCGTTCATGTCACTTCGCCGGCGCTCGAGACCATCTACCACCTGCAGCTGCTGCAGCGCGGCCATTGCCTGTGGCGTATTTCACCCCCGGCGAGCTGCTGCTGATCAATCCGGACGATCCGGTCGACCTGACCTATTCGGATGACTGCGAGAAGCTCATCGTCAAGCTGCCGGCTTCCTTTCTGGAGAAGGCCTGTAGCGAAAACCAGTGGCAGGCTCCGGCGGAGGGGATTCGCTTCGGCAGCAATCGTCATGCGCTCAGCGAACTCGATGGGTTTGGCAGCCTGCTTGGCTTGATCTGCCAGGAGGCGGGATCCGAGCAGAGTGTTCCGCAGATTCAGGAGCAGTACAGCCGGATCATCGCCAGCAAGCTCCTCTGTAGCCTGGCCAGCAACATCCGCCGCGATCCGTTTGGCGACAGTTGCCCGTCCTTCGGGCGGATTGCCGACTATATAGATGAGCATCTGAAGCGGGATATTTACGTCGGGCAACTGGCCGAGCTGGCCAACATGAGCCTGCGCTCGCTGTACCTGCTGTTCGAACGCAAGGTCGGCACCACGCCGAAGTCCTATATCCGCCAGCGCAAGCTGGAGCAGATCCATGGCCGGCTGAGCGATCCTTCGGCCAGGGTGCGCAACATCACCGAGATCGCCATGGACTACGGCTTCATGCACTTGGGGCGTTTCTCTGAAAGCTACAAGAGCACCTTCGGCGAGCTACCTTCGGATACGCTGCGCCGCCATCACTGAGTCCCCTTGAGTCGCTGCCGGTCCGACGGAAGCGGCTCTTTTTTCATCCCCTGCCACTGCGCATTCGCTGCTCGTCACCCCGTGTGATGCGCGGGCGGGTTCCTGCGTGCCTGCATCAATCTGTCCGTTTGCACTTTGCAGAAAGCGGATAAAGGTCCTGCAGGAAACGGATATTGATGCCGTTGCCCGCGCCGTAGCCTTCATCACGTAGACACAATAACAATGGAGGCCCCGGCAATGTCCCTGGGATTCGACTACCTTGATTCGCTGCTAGAAGAAGATAAAGAGAAGGGCGTCTTTCGCTGCAAGCGCGAGATGTTTACCGACCCTCGGTTGTTCGATCTGGAGATGAAACACATCTTCGAGGGCAACTGGCTCTACCTCGCCCATGAGAGCCAGATCCCCGAGAAGAACGACTACTACACCACCCAGATGGGGCGTCAGCCGATCTTCATCGCCCGCAACAAGGATGGCGAGCTCAATGCTTTCATCAACGCCTGCAGCCATCGCGGCGCCATGCTCTGTCGCTTCAAGAGCGGCAACAAGGCGACCTATACCTGTCCATTCCATGGCTGGACGTTCAATAACTCGGGCAAGCTGCTTAAGGTCAAGGACCCGAAGGAAGCTGGCTACCCGGATAGCTTCAACTGCGACGGCTCCCACGACCTGAAGAAGGTCGCGCGCTTCGAGTCCTACCGCGGCTTCCTGTTCGGCAGCCTGCGTGAGGACGTGGCGCCGCTGGAAGACTTCCTCGGCGAATCGAAGAAGATCATCGATATGGTCGTCGACCAGTCGCCGGACGGCATCGAAGTGCTACGCGGCTCGTCCACCTATGTCTATGAAGGCAACTGGAAGCTGCAGGCCGAAAACGGCGCCGACGGCTACCACGTCACCGCCGTGCACTGGAACTACGCCGCCACCCAGCAGCAGCGAAAGCTGAAAGAGGCCGGTGACGACATCCGCGCCATGAGCGCCGGCGGCTGGGGCAAAAAGGGCGGTGGCTTCTACTCGTTCGAGAACGGCCACCTGCTGCTCTGGACCCGCTGGGACAACCCGGAGGACCGCCCGCTGTATGCCCGTCGCGAGGAGATGGTCGCTGAGTTCGGCCAGGCCCGGACCGACTGGATGATCGAGAACTCGCGCAACCTCTGCCTCTACCCGAACCTGTACCTGATGGACCAGTTCGGCTCGCAGCTGCGCATCGCCAAGCCGATCTCCGTCGACAAGACCGAAGTCACCATTTATTGCATCGCACCCAAGGGCGAGAGCGCCGAAGCCCGCGCCCGCCGCATCCGCCAGTACGAAGACTTCTTCAGCGTCAGTGGTATGGCCACGCCGGATGACCTCGAAGAGTTCCGCGCCTGTCAGCAGGGCTTTGCCGGCCGCGCCATGGAATGGAACGACATGTCCCGCGGAGCCAAGCACTGGATCGATGGCGCCGACGAGGGCGCGCAGGAGATCGACCTGCACCCTCTGATGAGTGGTGCGCGCACCGAGGATGAAGGCCTGTTCGTGCTGCAGCACCACTACTGGCAGCAGCAGATGATCAAGGCGGTGCAGCAAGAGCAGGACCAGCTGATCCACGTGGAGGGCGCGTGATGACTCTCTCCTACGAAACCGCGCGCGACTTCCTCTACCGCGAAGCGCGCTATCTGGATGACAAGGACTGGGACGCCTGGCTCGAACTCTATGCGCCGGACGCCACCTTCTGGATGCCAGCCTGGGATGACCGCGACCAGCTGACCCAGGACCCGATGAGCGAAATTTCGCTGATCTGGTACGGCAACCGCAGCGGCCTCGAAGACCGGGTGTTCCGCATCCGCACCGAGCGTTCCAGCGCGACCATTCCGGATACCCGCACTAGCCACAACATCAGCAACCTCGAGTTGCTCGAGCAGGCCGATGGCGTCTGCAAGCTGCGCTTCAACTGGCACACGATGAGCTTTCGCTACAAGACGGTCGACCACTTCTACGGCACCAGCTTCTACACCCTTGATACGCGCGGCGAGAACCCGCTGATCAAGGCCAAGAAAGTCGTGCTGAAGAACGACTACATCCGCCAGATGATCGACGTGTACCACCTCTGAGGGCGCCGCCATGACTCACAAGATCGCATTGAACTTCGAAGACGGCGTCACCCGTTTCATCGACGCCAACTTAGGTGAAACCGTCGCCGATGCCGCCTACCGCCAAGGCATCAACGTCCCGCTGGATTGCCGGGACGGTGCCTGCGGAGCCTGCAAGTGCTTCGCCGAAAGCGGTCGCTACGACCTCGGCGAGGAATACATCGAGGACGCGCTGAGCGAAGCCGAAGCCGAGCAGGGTTACGTGCTGACCTGCCAGATGCGCGCCGAAAGCGACTGCGTGATTCGCGTGCCGGCCGCCTCGGACGTTTGCAAGACCCAGCAGGCCAACTACCAGGCTGCGATCAGCAATGTGCGCCAGCTGTCCGAGAGCACCTTCGCGCTGTCGATCAAGGGCGAGGCGTTGAACCAGCTGGCGTTCCTGCCCGGGCAGTACGTCAATCTGCAGGTGCCTGGCAGCGATCAGACCCGCGCCTACTCCTTCAGCTCGCTGCAAAAGGATGGCGAAGTCAGCTTCCTGATCCGCAACGTGCCGGGCGGGCTGATGAGCAGCTTCCTGACCAACCTTGCCAAGGCTGGCGACAGTGTCAATCTGGCCGGTCCGCTGGGCGCTTTTTACCTGCGCGAGATCAAGCGGCCGCTGCTGTTGCTGGCCGGCGGCACCGGCCTCGCGCCCTTCACCGCGATGCTGGAGAAGATCGCCGAGCAGGGCAGCGAGCACCCGCTGCACCTCATCTACGGCGTCACCCACGACCACGACTTGGTGGAAATGGAGAAGCTCGAGGCCTTCGCCGCGCGCATCCCCAACTTCACCTACAGCGCCTGCGTCGCCAGCCCGGACAGCGCCTATCCACAGAAGGGTTACGTGACCCAGCACATCGAGCCCAGGCACCTCAACGATGGTGAAGTGGACATCTACCTCTGCGGCCCGCCTCCGATGGTCGAGGCGGTCAGTGGCTTCATTCGGGAGCAAGGGCTGGAACCTGCGAATTTCTACTACGAGAAGTTTGCCGCCAGCGCCTGACAGCCGGCCGTTGAGTGGGCAACTGGGCAGCATTGCCCACCGAATTCCTCGTCATTCCAGAGGTTGGGTAGATGAACACACGTTTTCAGAACAAGGTTGCCGTCATCACCGGCGCGGCCCAGGGCATCGGCCGGCGTGTGGCCGAGCGCATGGGCGAAGAGGGTGGACGGCTGATTCTGGTCGACCGCTCCGAGCTGGTCCACGAACTGGCCGATGAGCTGGGGGCTACGGGCGTCGAGGTGCTGACGCTCACCGCCGATCTCGAGCAATTTGCCGACTGCCATCGCGTCATGAACGCGGCGAAGGCGCGCTTCGGCCGCCTCGATATCTTGATCAACAACGTCGGCGGCACCATCTGGGTCAAGCCCTTCGAGCATTACCTGGAACATGAGATCGAGGCCGAAGTGCGTCGCTCGCTGTTCCCGACGCTGTGGTGTTGTCACGCCGCGCTGCCGCACATGCTGGAGCAGGGCGCGGGCGCCATCGTCAACGTTTCTTCGATTGCCACGCGTAGCCTGAATCGCGTGCCCTATGGCGCGGCCAAGGGCGGGGTGAATGCGCTGACTGCGTGCCTGGCCTTCGAGAACGCCCAGCGCGGCATTCGCGTCAACGCCACCGCGCCGGGCGGCACCGAGGCGCCGCCACGACGCATCCCGCGCAACGCCGCCGAGCAGAGCGAGCAGGAAAAGCTCTGGTACCAGCAGATCGTCGATCAGACCGTCGATTCATCGCTGATGAAGCGCTACGGGACGGTCGACGAGCAGGCCGGCGCAATCCTGTTTCTCGCCTCGGACGACGCGTCCTATATCACCGGCGTGACCCTGCCGGTGGGCGGTGGCGATCTCGGCTGAATGAAGCAGACCGGCCCGGCCGGACAACGCCAAGGCACGTCGGCTGCGCGGCGACTCACCGCCGCGGCCGACCCGCGACTAACAAAAACAATAGAGAGTCTTGCCATGCGAAAAGTAGATGTTCACGAAATCATCGATAACGCGCGCTTCAGCCGCTTTCACTGGCTCGTCGTGTGCCTCTGCGCACTGCTGCTGATCTTCGACGGCTATGACCTGTTCATCTATGGCGTGGTGCTGCCGGTGATCATGAAGGAATGGGGACTGACCCCGCTCGAAGCCGGTGCGCTGGGTAGTTACGCGCTGTTCGGGATGATGTTCGGCGCGCTGGTCTTCGGCACCCTGGCCGACCGCATCGGCCGCAAGAAGGGCATCGCCATCTGTTTCGTGCTCTTCAGCAGCGCTACCGTGCTCAACGGCTTCGCCAGCACACCCACCGAGTTCGGCATCTTCCGCTTTCTCGCCGGCCTCGGCTGCGGCGGGTTGATGCCCAACGTGGTCGCGCTGATGAACGAATACGCGCCGAAGAAGCTGCGTAGCACGCTGGTCGCCGTCATGTTCAGCGGCTACTCGCTGGGCGGCATGCTGTCGGCCGGCCTCGGGATCTACATGCTGCCGCGCTTCGGCTGGGAAGCAATGTTCTTCGCCGCCGCGGTGCCGCTGCTGTTGTTGCCGGTGATCCTCTGGTATCTGCCGGAGTCGGTTGGCTTCCTGGTCCGCCAGGGCCGGGACGAGCAGGCCCGAGCGCTGCTGAACAAAGTCGACCCGAGCCGCCAACTGACCGCAGCCGATGAACTGGTGATGACCGACGTGAAGGGCAAGAGCGCTTCGGTGCTTGAGTTGTTCCGTGACGGTCGTGGCGTGCGCACCTTCTCCCTGTGGCTGGCGTTCTTCTGCTGCCTGCTGATGGTTTACGCGCTGGGTTCATGGCTGCCGAAATTGATGGCCAGCGCCGGTTACAGCCTGGGCTCCAGCCTGTCGTTCCTGCTGGCGCTGAATTTCGGGGGGATGGCTGGCGCGATTCTCGGCGGCTGGCTGGGCGATCGCTACAACCTGTCCAAGGTAGTGGTGGTGTTCTTCGCCGTGTCGGTGGCCTCGATCAGCCTGTTGGGCTTCAAGACCCCGATGCCGGTGCTGTACACGCTGATCTTCATCGCCGGCGCCACGGTGATCGGCACGCAGATCCTGCTGTACGCGACCGCCGCGCAGTTCTATGGCCTCTCGATCCGCTCCACTGGGCTTGGCTGGGCCTCGGGCATCGGCCGCAACGGCGCCATCGTCGGCCCGCTGCTGGGTGGTGCGCTGCTGGGCATCAACCTGCCGCTGCAACTCAACTTCATGGCCTTCGCCGTGCCGGGCGTCGTCGCCGCACTGGCCATGACCGCCTTCGCCATCTCCAGCAAGCGCAGCCCGGAAGCCGCACCAGTCGTGCTGTCGGCGGCCAAGGCGTGAACCCTGACATTGGTAAATCGGAAATCGATATGAGCCCCATCCTGATCGAAAGCATCCAGGCAATCGTCGTCGACCTGCCGACCATCCGCCCGCACAAGCTGGCGATGCACACCATGCAACAACAGACGCTGGTGATCATCCGTGTGCAGTGCAGCGACGGCATCGAAGGTATTGGTGAGTCCACCACCATCGGTGGTCTGGCCTACGGCAACGAGAGCCCAGAAAGCATCAAGCAGAACATCGACAGCCACCTCGGCCCGCTGCTGGTGGGGCAGGATGCGGCGAATATCAACGCCGCCATGCTGCGGCTGGACAAGGCGGCGAAGGGCAACACCTTCGCCAAGTCCGGACTGGAAACCGCTTTGCTCGACGCCCAGGGCAAACGCCTCGGGCTGCCGGTCAGCGAGCTGCTTGGCGGCCGCGTGCGCGACAGCCTGGAAGTCGCTTGGACCCTGGCCAGCGGCAACACCGCCAAGGACATCGAGGAGGCCGAGCGCATGCTCGATATCCGCCGCCATCGCATCTTCAAGCTGAAGATCGGCGCTGGCGAAGTGAATGCCGACCTCAAGCACGTCATCGCCATCAAGCAGGCCCTTGGCGAGCGCGCCAGTGTGCGCGTCGATGTCAATCAGGCATGGGACGAGTCGGTGGCGCTGCGTGCCTGCCGCATCCTCGGCGACAACGGTATCGACCTGATCGAACAGCCGATCTCGCGGATCAACCGCGGCGGGCAGATTCGCCTGAATCAGCGCAGCCCGGCACCGATCATGGCCGACGAATCCATCGAGAGCGTCGAAGATGCCTTCAGCCTGGCCGCCGACGGCGCCGCAAGCATCTTCGCCCTGAAGATCGCCAAGAACGGTGGTCCACGTGCCGTATTGCGCACCGCGCAGATCGCCGAGGCGGCGGGTATCGCGCTTTACGGCGGCACCATGCTCGAAGGTGCCGTCGGCACCCTGGCCTCGGCGCATGCCTTCGTCACCCTTAACAAGCTCACCTGGGGCACCGAGCTGTTCGGCCCGCTGCTGCTCACCGAAGAAATCGTCGCCGAGCCGCCGGTCTACCGCGACTTCCATCTGGAAGTGCCGCGCACGCCGGGCCTTGGCCTGACCCTCGACGAAGAGCGCCTGGCGTTCTTCAGTCGCACGTAACTGGAGGCTGAACTGATGCTGTTCCACGTAAAGATGATCGTAAAACTGCCCGTCGATATGGACCCCGGCAAGGCGTTCAAGCTGAAGGCTGACGAGAAGGAACTGGCCCAGGGCCTGATGCGTGAAGGCAAGTGGCGGCACCTCTGGCGCATCGCCGGCCAGTACGCCAACTACAGCGTGTTCGATGTGGCCAGCGTTCAGGAACTGCACGACACCCTGATGCAGCTGCCGCTGTTCCCCTATATGGAGATCGAGGTCAATCCGCTGTGCCGGCACCCATCCTCGATTCGTGAAGACGACACCTGATCGACTATTCAAGGGCTGGCGTGCGTCGGCCAATCAACCCGCGTCACCACAACTACAAGACGAGGCCTGAGCCATGACTGTGAAAATCTCCCATTCCCCGGAAATCCAGAAGTTCTTCAATGAAGCCAGCGGCTTCAACAATGACGAGGGCAGCCGCCGCATGAAGACGGTGGTCAACCGCATCCTGATCGATACCGCGAAGATCATCGAGGATCTGGAAATTACCCAGGATGAGTTCTGGAAAGCGGTGGACTACCTGAATCGTCTGGGCGGCCGCCACGAGGCGGGTCTGCTGGTTGCTGGTCTCGGTCTGGAGCATTTTCTCGATCTGCTGGAGGATGCCAAGGACCAACAGCAGGGCCTGACTGGCGGTACGCCGCGCACCATCGAAGGCCCGCTCTATGTGGCCGGCGCGCCGATCGCTCAGGGCGTGACACGCATGGACGACGGCAGCGAGGATGATGTTGCCACGACGATGTTCCTGCAGGGTCGCGTCACCGGCCCGGACGGCAAGCCAATTGCCGGTGCGGTAGTCGACCTGTGGCACGCCAACACCAAGGGCAACTATTCCTACTTCGACAAGAGCCAGTCCGACTACAACCTGCGTCGCCGCATCGTCACCGACGAGAACGGCTGTTACCGCGCGCGCAGCATCGTGCCCTCCGGCTATGGCTGCTCGCCCGACGGCCCGACCCAGGAGGTGCTCGACACCCTCGGTCGCCACGGCCAGCGTCCGGCGCACATCCATTTTTTCATCTCCGCGCCGGGCTATCGCCATCTGACTACCCAGATCAACCTGGCCGGCGACAAGTACTTGTGGGACGACTTCGCTTACGCAACTCGCGACGGGCTGGTCGGTGACATTCACTTCATTGATGACGCCGAAGCCGCACGCAGCCGCGGTGTGCAAGGCCGCTTCGCCGAGGTCGACTTCGACTTCCAGCTGCAGAAAGCGCCCGCGCCGAAGGCCGAACAGCGCAGCTCGCGTCCGCGGGCTTTGCAGGAGGCGTAAGGCAGGCATGTCGGCGCCAGCCACGGATGGCTCTGCCGCGCCAACAATTAATGCGGTGCGGCGTGTCCCGCTGCGTTGTTGAGCCACTGAAACGATACACCTACAACAAGAGCCGTCCGGACACTGTCACGGATAGCCAGGTCTGACTTGCGAGGCTTCATGAAGACGCTACTCAGAGACTGTTCGCTTTCTGCCGTGGTCGCGGGATTCATCGCGACGGTAATCTCCTACGCCGGCCCCCTGGTGATCATCTTTCAGGCAGCCAAGGCGGGTGGGTTGCCCCAAGATGCACTGTCGTCATGGGTCTGGACGATTTCCATCGGTAGCGGCGTGCTCGGTATTCTGCTCAGCCTGCGCTACAAGGTGCCGATCATCATTGCCTGGTCTGCGCCGGGCTCGGCGTTGCTCGTCACCATGCTGCCAGACATCACGCTGAATGAGGCTGTCGGCGCCTATATCGTCACCAGCGTGGTGGTGCTGTTGGTGGGCCTTTCAGGTGCCTTCGACCGCATCATCAACCGCCTGCCGGCCGCGATTGCCGCAGGCATGCTCGCGGGGATCCTGTTCCGCTTTGGTACTGGCCTGTTCATCTCTATAAAGGAGCAGCCCTGGCTGGTGCTGGCGATGTTCGCCACCTATCTGGTGTTCAAGCGTGCTTTGCCTCGCTACGCGGTGCTCGCGGTACTGGTTGTCGGCGTAACGATCACCATCGCCTCTGGCGAATTGCAGAGCGAGGCCCTGGTGATCGGCTTGGCAACGCCGATGTGGATCGCACCGGAGTTCAGTTGGCAGGTGATCCTGAATGTGGCCTTCCCGCTGGTGATGGTGGCGTTGACCGGGCAATTCGTTCCGGGAATGGCTGTTCTGCGCAACGACGGCTACAGCACGCCGGCCAGCCCGTTGATCAGCAGCAGCGCATTGGGTTCGTTGCTGCTGGCGCCCTTCGGTTGCCACGGACTGAACCTTGCTGCAATCACAGCGGCGATCTGCACGGGCCGGGAAGCTCACGAGAATCCGGCGAAGCGTTACGTTGCGGGCGTATCGGGCGGTTTCTTCTATCTGCTGCTGGGAGTATTCGGTGCGACGCTGGTCTCCATCTTCACCGCGTTTCCCCCCGCGCTGATCGCAGCGCTGGCCGGTCTGGCACTACTGGCGGCTATTGGCGGGGCGCTGAGTGCAGCGATGGCAATGCCCGCAGACCGTGAGGCTGCATTGATCACCTTTCTGGTAACAGCATCCGGAATGTCGTTCCTCGGCCTGTCCGCGGCGTTTTGGGGGCTGATATTCGGCATTGCTGCTCATCTGTGCTTAAAGCTTCGCCCCGTAGCGGCAAATCACGCGCAAGAGCGACAGCCGGCCCGCTGACTTCGATCTTCCGGCGCGACAACCGAGTAATCCAACACGTAGTCCTCCCCGGCACCACGCCGGAGAAGCAGCTGCGTGCACCCAAAAACAACAACAAGAGACGAATACCATGCAGAAACGATCAATCTCGAGACTGGCTCTGACCATTGCTGCCGCTTCCGCCGTGCTGTACGTGCATGCCGAGGCCGGTGGATTCATGGAGGATGCGACTGCCACGCTGCAGGCACGCAACTATTACTTTAGCCGCGACTTCTCGGATATCGAGGGGCCAAATCAGCAGTCGAAGGCGGAGGAGTGGGGGCAGGGATTCATTCTCAACTTCAAGTCCGGCTATACGCAGGGCACAGTTGGGGTAGGCGTCGATGCAATCGGGATGCTGGGAGTAAAGCTCGACAGCAGTCCTGATCGGGCGGGGACGGGGCTCTTGCCGGTGGCCGATGATGGCCGGGGAGCGGATGATTACGCCCGCCTGGGTGCTGCGCTGAAAGTGCGAGTCTCGAGCACTGAATTGCGGATCGGCGAGCTACAGCCAAATCTCCCGGTGTTGACCTTCAGCGACATTCGCCTGCTACCGCCTACTTATCAGGGCGTCAGTTTCGTTTCCAACGAGATCGCCGGCCTTACCTTGCAGGGGTGGACACCTGCGCTCGACCAGCCTTCGCAATGAAGCGGGTGATGACCGGATGCGTGCGATGCTGGGCCGCACGCCGCAAGCGGGGTTCAGCGATGCCTTCAACTATGCTGGCGGCGATTATGCGTTGAATGCCAAACGGACTTCGCTGAGTGCCTGGTACGCTCAGCTTGAAGACATATATGACCAGCGCTTCCTCGGTCTGAAGCACAGCGAGCCACTGGGCAGCTGGACGCTTGGCGCCAACCTGGGCTTCTATGACTCGCAGGAAGATGGCAGCAAGCTTGCGGGAGAGATTGATAATCGGGCGTTCTATTCGCTGTTATCTGCAAGGCAAGGCGGCCACACATTCTATGTCGGCTACCAGGCAATGTTCGGGGACAGCGCTTTTCCTCGGGTTTTCGCCAACGTAACGCCGCTCGGCAACGAGGTGCCAACCTACGAGTTCGCCGAAAAGGATGAGCGTTCCTGGCAGGCGCGGTACGACTACGATTTCGCCGCGGTCGGCGTTCCGGGCCTGGTTGCAACGGTACGCTACATCACGAGCGATAACGTCGATACGGATCGGGGCTTCGAGGGTCGTGCTCATGAGCGCGACCTGGACGTCGGATATACGGTTCAGAGCGGTCCGTTGAAGAACGTTGGCATCCGTATCCGCAATGTGGCCGCACGTTCTAACTACCGCAGTGATATTGATGAGAACCGACTAATCCTCAGCTATGCATTAACGCTGTTCTGAATGTGAGATTGCCTCCCGCGACGAATATAGGAGGGGAGCCAAACAAATCTGGCCCAAGTACAAATAAACGGTTGACGGTAGTTTTCAGGCCCCTATAATGCGCACCACTTCCGGCGCAGTCCTCAAGCAAAACCTCTTGTAAATCAAAAGGTTAGCTAAATAAAAGGGTTGCACGGATGGCGAATTCGAGTAGAATGCGCCGGGCTGACA